>CALMUD010000234.1 GCA_937872735.1 uncultured Bacteroidales bacterium | reverse complement strand
CATGGCAGTAATGTTTTAAAATCATGGCAGGAAATGTAGCATTTAAATGTCGTTTAAACAAGGTTTTATATGTTTTTAGTACCAAAATCTGAAATAAATATTGGCAAGGTCCGGTTATAATTTTCTCTGATGCGATAGGTTCTTACTCTTTCGTAAAGAGGTCTCACAAAAAATGTGTAATTTTGAACCAAATAAGCATATCAAGCATGAAAAATTTCGGATTCATAAAGGTTGCCTCTGCCATACCTACGGTGCATGTGGCCAATTGTATCTATAATATAGGAGAAATAAGGACTCTTATGGAGGATGCTGCCCAGCAGCAGGTTAAGATTGTCTCGTTTCCTGAACTGTCTATTACCGGTTACACTTGTGCCGACCTCTTTTTCCAGCATTTGTTGTTGGAACAGGCAGAAGAGGCTTTGGCTACGCTGGTGGCAGATACCAAAAATTTGGACCTTACTGCCATTGTGGGTATGCCTGCAATGTATAATAATCGTCTTTACAATGTAGCTGTAGTTTTTCGGGGTGGACATCTGTTGGGAGTTGTGCCCAAAACCTTTTTGCCTGATGACAATGAATTTTACGAAAAACGCTGGTTCTCATCGGGACAAGGGTTGGCTGCTGACTGTTTCATTACTATAGGTGGTCAGACAGTTCCTTTTGGTACAAATCTGTTGTTTGGTGATGATGAAATTCATTTTGCCATTGAGATTTGTGAGGACTTGTGGGTGCCACAAGCGCCATCATTACGCCATGCGCTTAACGGGGCACAAATACTTTTCAACTTGTCTGCATCAAATGAGGTGATTGGCAAGGATGCTTATCGCCGTCAGATGTTGGCTCAGCAGTCTGGGCGATGTCTGGCTGCTTACGTGTTTGCTGGTGCGGGATTCGGTGAATCGAGTACCGACCTTGTGTTTGCAGGTTCCGCTTTGATTTATGAGAATGGCACTTGCTTGGCAGAGTCAAAGCGATTCAGCATTGAGCATCAGCTGGTGGTGTCCGATGTGGATGTTCAGCGTCTGAATGAAGATAGAATGCGTAGTTCTGCTTTCATTGCAGGGGGTGATTCCGCATCTGCTTTGGGCTATCGTATGGTATCTTGTCCAATGGGAGAACGCAACTATAAGGACATCAAGAGGGTGGAACGTCCGTTGCCATTCGTGCCAACTGGTGTCGGGCTGAAGGACCGCTGTGAGGAGATTTTCTCCATTCAGGTATGGGGTCTGGCAGTGAGGTTATATCATACTGGAATCAAGCGGGTAGTGGTGGGCATTTCAGGGGGACTTGATTCCACTTTAGCCCTGCTTGTGTGTGTCCGCACTTTTGATCAACTTGGTTTGCCCCGAAAAAATATAATAGGCATTACTATGCCAGGCTTTGGAACCACCAATAGAACTCATAACAATTCTGTGGATTTAATGAATTCGTTGGGTGTGACTTCGCGCGAAATTAATATTAAGGCGGCCTGCTTGCAGCATTTTAAAGATATCGGTCATGACCCCGCCATACTGGATGTTACTTACGAGAACACACAGGCGCGTGAGCGTACGCAGATTTTGATGGATAT
This sequence comes from uncultured Bacteroidales bacterium, assembly GCA_937872735.1. Classification (GTDB taxonomy): domain Bacteria; phylum Bacteroidota; class Bacteroidia; order Bacteroidales; family Paludibacteraceae; genus Physcocola. The sequence goes on along the minus strand of CALMUD010000234.1, from coordinate 23,271 downwards.
AGCAAACAAGGAAGGTGGCCTCGTTATAGGAACGGGTGACCTATCCGAACTTGCTCTTGGTTGGGCTACCTATAATGGAGACCAAATGAGCATGTATGCCGTCAATACATCGGTGCCTAAAACATTGGTCCGTAGCTTGGTCCGCTATGTGGCGGACAATCTGGTGGATGGCGCTTCGCAAAAAACACTGCTTGACGTGATTGATACTCCAGTCAGTCCCGAATTGCTGCCTGCTGATGACAAGGGCGAGATTGCCCAAAAGACAGAATCAATTGTTGGCCCTTATGAATTGCACGATTATTTTCTCTATTATATGTTACGTTTCGGTTTTAGTCCGAAAAAAATATTCTTTTTAGCGGCTCACTCATTTGCAGGCACCTACGATGGGGCTACCATCATCAAGTGGTTGCGTATCTTTTATTGCCGTTTCTTTCAGCAGCAGTTCAAGCGCTCCTGTATGCCCGATGGTCCCAAGGTCGGGTCGGTCAATCTTTCGCCTCGTGGTGACTGGCGTATGCCAAGCGATGCCAGTGCCGCCATTTGGAAAGCTGAGATTGAGTCTATTGGTGAGTAACAATGCTGAATAAAAAGTTATAATGAAAGTTTGTGTTGCCGAAAAACCGAGTGTCGCCCGTGAAATTGCGCAGGTGTTAGGTGCCAATGTGTCTAAAAACGGATACATAGAGGGTAATGGCTATCAGGTTACTTGGGCGTTTGGGCATTTGTGCGAACTGAAGGAACCTCATGAATATAACCCAGGATGGAAGCGTTGGGAACTCTTCTATCTGCCTATGATTCCTCAGAAATTCGGCATCAGGTTGAAAAATGATTCGGGAGCGGAGCAACAGTTTAAGGTGATAGCAGGACTTATAAAAAATGCGGAAGAGGTAATCAACTGTGGTGATGCCGGACAAGAGGGGGAACTGATTCAACGGTGGATTTACCAAAAGGCCAACTGTCATTGTCCCGTCAAACGTCTTTGGATATCCTCTCTTACTGAGGAGGCTATCCGCGAGGGTTTTCAAGATTTGAAACCCGAAAGAAATTATGACAAATTGTATGAGGCTGGTGCCATGCGTGCCATTGGCGATTGGCTGTTGGGTATGAATGCCACCCGAGCTTATACGCTCCGTTACGGACGCAACCGTCAAGTGCTTTCTGTGGGAAGGGTACAGACGCCTACATTGGCACTGGTGGTGAACAGATATAAGGAAATAACCAATTTTAAGCCCGAACAATATTGGGAACTGAAGACGGTTTATCGTGATACCACCTTTGCATCCACCAAAGGTCGCTTCTCGTCGAAAGAGGAGGGTGAGAATTTCTTGACATCAGTGCGCAATGCTGATTTTTATGTTACTGACGTTGCCACCAAGAAGGGGAATGAATTGTCTCCCCGTCTGTTTGATTTGACTTCGCTGCAAGTGGAATGCAATAAGAAATTTTCCATGTCGGCAGACGATACTTTGCGTACCATCCAGTCTCTTTATGAGAAGAAAGTAGCTACTTATCCGCGTGTTGATACTACATATTTGCCTGATGATGTCTTTCCTAAAATTCCAGGCATCATGCAGGGATTGCGTGACTATGCTTCGCTGACTGCCCCTATTTTGGCAGGGAAAATTTCCAAGTCGAAGAGGGTGTTTGACAATTCCAAAATCACAGATCATCATGCCATCATACCAACAGGTGTGTCTCCATCGGGACTGACTGCCGATGAGCAGAAAGTGTTCGATTTTATTGTCCGTCGTTTTTTAGCCAATTTTTACCCTGATTGCCAATTTTCCACTACTACTGTGATGGGAAAAGTGGAGCAGGTGGAATTTAAAACGACGGGTAAACAAATATTGAAGCCTGGTTGGCGTGTATTGTTTGATAAGCAAAAGATGGATGATGATGACGACAAACAGGATAAGGATGAGGAAAAAACATTGCCTCTGTTTACGGAGGGAGAACACGGTCCTCATGTGCCGGATTTGGCCGAGAAATGGACAACCCCTCCTAAACCCTATACAGAGGCAACCCTGCTGAGGGCGATGGAGACGGCTGGAAAGATGGTGGATGATGATGAATTACGTGATGTTTTGAAGGAAAATGGAATTGGTCGCCCTTCTACGCGCGCCAGTATTTTGGAAACACTGTATAAGCGGCATTATATGCGCAAAGAGCGTAAAAATATCATACCGACTCAGACTGGAATTGATTTGATTGACACCATCAATGAGGAATTGCTGAAATCGGCGGAACTGACTGGCCGCTGGGAGAAGAAACTCAGACAGATAGAGCAGAGCCAATATGATGGGGGACTATTTATGCAAGAACTGAAGCAAATGGTGACGCAGGTGGTGACTCATGTGAAAAATGACACTACATCGCGCAATATTGCAATGGAGCAGACAGCCCAACCTTCAGCCTCATCTGGTGCCAATAAGAAGGGGAAGACCAAATCAGATACAACATCCCATCCTAAAAAGTCAACGGAGGATCATACTTCCTCAGCTGAAAATCACCCGACAAAGGATGCCGATGCTATGGTTTGTCCTGTTTGCCATAAGGGGACTGTGATTAAGGGACATTCGGCTTATGGCTGTTCTTGTTGGAAGGGTGGTTGTCAGTTCCGTTTGCCCTTTGTGGTGATGAATCATTCTCTTTCTGAGGCTGAGGTCCAGTCTCTTGTGGCGGGACTTTCTATTCAGGTAGAAGGAAAACAACTGGGTTTGGTTAATGGTGTTATTCAAGAAAAATAATAGCTTTACAAAAGAACAAACAGAATAATATAAAATAAGGAAATATGAAATACATTGGAGCACATGTGTCAACATCGGGCGGTGTGGAAAATGCACCCTTGAATGCACATAATATAGGGGCAACAGCGTTTGCCCTTTTTACCAAAAATCAGCGTCAGTGGCTTACGCCTCCACTCTCAGAGGCTAGTATCAATGCTTTTAAAGCGAATTGCGAACAATTCGGATATACAGCGGCGCAGATTCTTCCTCATGATGGATATCTGATTAATCTTGGAAATCCAGATGATGAGGCATTGGAGAAATCCAGAGCCTCGTTTTTATGTGAGATGCAGCGATGTGAGCAATTAGGACTTACGCTTCTGAATTTTCATCCAGGTAGTCATTTGAGGGTCATTTCTGTTGAAGATTGTCTGTCTCGTATTGCCGAGTCAATCAATATAACGCTGGGAAAGACCAATGGTGTGTGTGCCGTTATTGAAAATACGGCGGGCCAGGGTTCTAATGTGGGTAACAAGTTTGAGGAAATCCGTTACATTATTGACCGTATTGAGGATAAGCAGCGGGTGGGTGTCTGTATTGATACGTGCCATTCATTTGCGGCTGGTTATGATTTATCTACCCCTGCGGCTTGTGAATCTACATTCAAAGCGTTTGATGAGGTGATTGGTTTGAAATATTTGCGGGCAATGCACCTTAACGATGCAAAGAAACCACTTTCTTCGCATGTCGATCGTCATGAGAGCATCGGTTCTGGTACGATTGGTGAGGATGCTTTTAAATGGATAATGGAGAATCCTGCTTTTGATGGAATCCCTTTTATATTAGAAACTCCCGAGCCTGAAATTTGGCCTGATGAAATTGCCAGATTGAAGTCTTATGCGGGATGCTAAGTTAGCTGGTATGAAAAAGACAAGGCTCACGATATTTTTATCGTGAGCCTTGTTTTATCTATTAATGATTGATTCTGTCTATCTTACTGATACATTTATTTGTCCTTCCAATTGAAGCTCAGCTTGTATGCCAGATGGGGTGACATATATATTGCCTCCTTCTACATCATTGATTTTACCTGTTGTGTACACATTATCTGCCCATTTGTTATTAAGAACTTTTGATTGTCCCATCTGTTGTATCAGGTAAAAATTATTTTTCATCGGAATGCTGAAGCCATTCTCAATTTTATTTTTCAATATTGGTCTAAATATTAAATTGATGGCTTTGGCCAGCAGATTTTTTGTTTTCATTTTATAGTCTACGTCCTTCATCTTGATAGACTTGTCTCCTTTGTCAAAGTAAGGAGTGCCAGTCAAATATATTTTCCCGTTCATAAAGCCGTGGACAAATAACTCAATACCCAAATCGTTTACGCAGCCGAACATGGAGATGCTATCAACCGTTATTACGTGTTTTCCTTCTCCTAATTCTTTGCCTTTCAAGTTTTGCATGGCTACAGAGTCAAGAATTGAAAAAGGAACATCTCCTAGTATATTGAGCTCAAAACCAGTTTCCTTTGAATTGGAGAGCTTGCAATCTGGTAACTGTTTATTTATATTGACGTTTGGTTTGATGCCGACTGCAACTTCAACCTTACAGTCAATACCGATTGTTGAGTTTATCTTTCCATTGGCTCCAACAATAGGAGTGATTGCTATTTTTTGTGGTATGAATTTTATCCAAGCTTGATAGGTATCTGCTTTTACGGGAACAGGTTGTTGTACTTGTTCCCACAGATTTTGAGCATAGCTCTTTAATGGCAAGTTTTGTCTAACGCCATCATCCACCATTTTTTCTATTTTACTTTTATTCTTGGCTATCAGTTTGTCCACGATGTAGGTAATGGGGACGTCCGCACCTGCCACTTTCATGGTTGGTTTCTGTATCCATGTATAGCCGGTAATTGTGCTTTGTGATATAACACACCAATTCTTTCCTAAATTCAGGTCGCTTTTCAGTTTTACGTCAATGGCGCCTTCCACTTCCCTGTCGGTATAGGTTAATCCTGCAATTCCAATACGTTTTACGGCCCATATCTTAATAGGAATTTCAGCGGTCAGCGTGTTTCCCTCGTATTGTATTTTAAAGTCTCCTTGTTTCCATGCTTTCAGTTTCAAACTGTCGTCTTCTATCTTTTCATCATCATAGAGCAGACCTGTGAATTTCTGATTCAATTTTTGCTGCAAGGTACTTATTAATAGTTCTATTGGAACCTTAAAAGTGCTGGTTCGTGGGGTATGGGTGAAATCCGCATAACTTTCAGTCGGCTTGTTTTCTGCTTCAAGGTCTATTTGATAGGACTTTTTCTTATCAATTTTTTTCATGATACTGACGGAATCTTCGTCCTCTTCTTTGTCATTTTTTGCATTGATATTTGTGCAGAATCCTGCCCATAGCAATGTGAGCAAGATGGGGATTGTAACCTTTTTCATTCTTTTTTATTTTATTTTGCAAAAATACTTACAAAAGTAATTCCTTGTGCAATTTCTTTGCTGCTATGTTCTGCATAGAGCAAAAAAAGGCTGTACGAATAATCGTACAGCCTTTTTTATAATCAGTTCGTTGATTTACTGAACGGGAGATGCAGCAGGTGCAGCTTCGGTAGAGTTAGCGTCAACAGTCTTCTCGAATACAACATTAAATGCAACACGGCGGTTCAAAGCCTTTCCAGCCTTGGTCTTGTTGCTTGCAACAGGTTGGCTGTCGCCGAAGCCAGATGCGGTCATACGGCTGGCATCAACACCCTTGCTGGCAATGTAGTCCTTGACAGCATTAGCTCTGTCTTCTGACAACTTCTGATTCTTTGCAGAATTTCCAGAATTGTCGGTGTGACCAGCAATGTCAAGTTTGTATTCTGGGTTCTCATTCATAACCTTTACAATCTGGTTAAGAATGCCGTAAGAAGTATTCTTGATTTTTGCATTGCCTGATTCAAACTGGATTCCATTCAATGCCTGTTTGAACAACTTCTTAACCGAAGCCTTAACAGCAGGACATCCCTTGTTCTCCTTCAGACCAGCCTTGTCAGGACAAACATCCTCGTAGTCAAATACGCCATCACCATCGGTATCCAGAGGACAACCAACAGAATCAACGTGACCTGCAGCCTCGGCTGGTGAGTCAGGACAATTATCTTTGTAGTCAGGAACACCATCGTGGTCACTGTCGAGAGGGCAACCCTTCTCGTCAACCTTTACACCTGCAGGTGTGCCAGGACATTGGTCTTTGTAATCGCCTACGCCATCACCATCTTCATCCAAAGGACAGCCTGTTGAATCAACTTTGGCTTCTTTAGGGGTGTCAGGACATTTATCCAAGTAATCAGGAACTCCATCGCCATCGGCATCCAATGGACAACCATTGGCATCAACAGAAACACCTGCTGGTGTGCCAGGACATTTGTCAAACTTGTCAGGAACTCCATCTTTATCGGTGTCTCTTGGTTTGGTTGAGAATGCATATACAATACCGATGCTGTGTAGCAGTTGTTGGTCATCCCAGTCGCCACACTCTCTCTGATCGTGTTTATCAGAGAATCCGTAGCCATAAGAACCAATGTAACGCATTGACCAATGATTGGTCAAGCGAAGATTGATACCTATACCTCCGTCAGCAACAGCGTCAAATCCCTCATCAACATGAGATTCTCTTTTGCTTGGCTTGTCGATGTCCATAACATCACGAGCACCAGCCCCAATGAATATGAATGGGTGGAATCTGTAATTCTGAGGAATCATAGGAAATTTGTACTTCAAGGTCAAATTGGCATTTGCCAATCCAGCTTCAAATTCCTGAGAACCTCTTTCTGAGCCATAGTAACCATAAGAACCAAACAATGTAACATCAAAGTTTCTGTTCAAATAACGGTCAACTGAAAGTCCTGCATGTCCGTGGAATTTTGCTCCAACATTAAAGAAGTCCTTTCCCCATTCGCCTGCATACTCTGTACGGCCTCCGTACAGACCAATTGCCCATGGGTAATCGTAGCTCTGCGCATACATTGATACGCATGCTGCACAAGCACCCACTAAAGATAAAAGTTTCTTCATTTGTGAATCTGTTTGTTATTTATATTTAATTGTTTTTTCTCTTTACCTCACAATATTTGGCAAATATAATATCAAAATTTGAATAGATAAAATAAAGAATTGAAAATATGCCATTTCTTACTTGCAAATTTTTAATCCTTGGGTTGCCGACTCGCTGGATGGTCTTATCAGTTTTGCCTCATAGAAGAGTGCTTTGGCCTGATTGATGTTCTTCATGTAGTAGGTATTCCACCCAGCTAGTATTACTGCATCATAATCGAAGGGATAAAGGTTTACCAGCCGATTGATGTATTGTGCCGCCTTTTTGTAATTTCCCGTATTGTAGTATATCAGACCTCTGTAATAGTTTGCTTTATAGTTATTGGGGTCTATCTGCAGTATTGCATCATATTGATCTCCCACTTGTTTCCACATTTTCAGTTTGGCTGCGGGTAATACATACCCGAGTTTTGCCTCTATCGAATTTGGTCGTATATGAATGGCTTTAGCGTAGTAGTCAAGTCCTTGACGATATTGTCCTGCAAGATAATAGAGCCAGCCCAAACGCAAATTTTGTGCATAGGTGTCGGCTTTTATTCTTTTAAGCATTCCTATTGCGGCCATATATTTGCCTTCATTCTCAAGTTTATAGCTTTGCTGATAGCAATCTATTACTGAGTTTTGTCCATATATGTTTTGCGTCAGGACAAAAAATATGACTGGAATGTATATGTGTTTTAGAAGGTCCATTTGATTCCTCCGATTATATTGTTGCTTTTTGTTTCTTCGCTTTCCTTTTCTTTCTGGCCGTTATTGGCTATGTGGTAGGATGGGCTCTCCTTTTGCAGGTATCTATACAACACGTTGACGGTAAGATGCTTGCTGATGGGGAATGTTATATCTGCCGATATTCGGTAATGGGTTTTGTATAGCATGGTGTAGATGTTGGTCAGCTCGTTCTCGTGATAGTATTCCATATCACCGCGGGCATAGTTGATAGTACACCATATCCAGCGGCATAACCTGCCTCCTAAACTTTCTTCCCAGACGAGATGATTTTTGTCCCCCAATAGCCCAGAAGCGGAGGTGATGCTGTAGAAGTCTAAATTTTCAAACGGATAAATCTCCATTTGTCCTCGAGGTTGCCATATATATTTGTTTTCTATATGTCCGTAGCTTCCACCAGCTTCCCATCCAAATATATTCCACTCTTTTCTGACGCATAGTTCGGCAATCCAATTCGTTTGATTCTCGTTCTTGGTTATTTGTTTTATCGGATTGGGCGGGAACTGGTTGTCATAAAAATGGTTATCTTCCCATTCGTATTTCGTATTGTCGGAGGCAATTTTTGTGGTGTCATATTCCAAGGTGCAGTATTTGGCTTGGGTCCTGAATATACATCCTGCCAATGTTAGTTGCCAATTGTCAATAAATGTGGCTTTCATATTGGCGGTATAGCCTATGTGAGAAAAACTGGTATTGGCATTTTCTTTTGTTAGAGTGGTGTCATACCCGTAGGTTTGACTAAAAGTTTGTGACCCACCTATGCGGTAATAACTGACACCGTGGGTCAATTGCAGATGCGGCGTTATGTCATGGGTGAGTAGAATCATTCCATATCCGCTAGGGTCGAAATCGTACCATTCGGTGGCAGCATAGTTGTCAGGATGATCGGTATTATTCAGTAATAATCCGCCTTCGGCGTATATTGCCGACAGAGGGCGTGGTTTTATTGCGTATGTTTGTTTATAGTCTTCTGATAACAGATTATATATGGTTTTTGCCTCTTCTTTTCTATTCATCATCAGATAGGCCGTTGATAAATAATTGGCGGCAATAGGATTTCCTGTGGCGGTCAATGCTTTTTGCAATACGGGTATTGCTTTGGTGTAATGTTGAAGTTCCACTTCTGCAATTCCTATTCTGAGATCAGATGTGCTGTCACTAATGTACTGTTGGTCTTTTTCTTCCTTTTTATTGTCCGTCTCTTTTCCTAGATTGTCTATTTCGTTCTCAAACAGCAACATAGAATCGGCTGACACGCTTGTAGTATCAGCGGCTTGCGCCATATCGCAATTTATCAATAGCAGCATGGAGCCTATCAGCATTATTATGTTGTTTATAATGTTGTTCATTTTTTAATATCGGGTTCCTTCTATTTTCATTAACCAAGACTTGCCATTGGCTTCAAACGTGTGTATCGCATATAAATTTTTGTCTAAAATAGTGGTTTTGAATGTGAAAACACACTTTTTGTTTCCAAAAAATGATGATTCTATTTTTGAGTTCAGGATAATTTGATTGTCATTATTTGCATGGTTATTGTCGTAATCCATTGTATAGCAGTATTTATACCCAATATACAAGTATGCGATAATATCTTGTATTAGCTTTTTGAAGTCATATCGGATATTGCTTAGTGACAATTCATCATGTATGTTCCAATGGAAGTCGGTATTGAATAGAACCATATAGTTGGAAAGGAAAAAGAAATAGAGATTGCTCTTTCTTTTTCCTTCGTAACGAATAAAATAGAAGAGACTTCCATTATTAACAAACCATGCTTTATTGGCTTTTTCGTCCTCTATATAATTTAACCCATATAAGTCCGTTTTTTGTTCCCATATATCATTTCCGATGGGGCTGCTTACCTTCATGGATTTGAAGGAGGCCAGATTGTAGGTGTGATGCAGATTGAAATCGTATGTAATGGAACAAATTTGGTCGTTTTCTGATGGCTTGTCGCATAATTTGAATTCAGCGTTGTTTTTGTTTTGACAAATGTAATCGCTGATGGGGTAGCTTATTGTGGCAGCTCCAATGATAGGAGATGCCTGCATTTGATAATGTATGTGAGGATAAGGCGAATGCCCAGAATTGCCACAAAGTGCAAGGGGTTCTCCTTTTAGTAAATGCTGTCCGATAGTGCAGCGGATGCTCCCTTTCTTTAGATGGCAGATGGCCGAATAGAGTCCAGTGGCATGTTTGATGATGATATAGTTTCCCCAATTTTTTGAGTCATTGTCTTCTCCTGGTTCATTGTCTTCAACACTGTTTTCGTAGTATTCTACAATGCCGTCTGCTGGGGCTACTACGGGACTGGCATAGCTGTAGTAGTCTTCGAGCTTATAACCGCTTTCTTTGTATTCCTTTCCCTCGGTGTCGGTAATGGCAAAGTCCCAAGCGTCTTTCCATTCTTTTTGGTGAGTGTATTTCCCATTTGTTCCTTGTGTTACTTTCCAGACTCCCAAAAATGGCAATCCAATTGGTATATATTGGCAGAATGCCAGTCTACGGTTGTTGACCGATGTGTTGTATATCAATTTCTCGGGAGTATCTTCCAGATATAGTGCGATTTCAGGATTCAGGTGATTACTTTGTCTCTTTAATAAATAAAGATATAGGATGCTGGTAGTGCAAAAAGCGAATGTGTAGGTCGGGAGATAAAAATAAGTGAGCAGACGTGATGATGCGAATATAAACAGGTATTGCATTGGTATCAACATCAGTGTCCAAAATAGAGACTTGAAAGAAGGTACCACATAGTAGCATCCTACAGCTATGGAGGTGAATATGAAGTTGAACCCGAAATAATAGAAAGGCAGATTGAATATATAGCCATTGATGATGGAAAACAATAAATGTGCTATTGAAAAATTAATGGCCGTGAAAATGAAAGCAACTCTTGAAAAGAGAATAAGTCCTATGGCTACAATCAATCCGGTAAACAGACTATATTGAAAAAAAACAAAACTTAGACTTTGCAGATATTCGTTTATGACAGAGGGTGCATGGACTTGCAAAAATTCGTTGATTTCTGTTATTATAACGTTATTGTAGGGTGTGTTCTGCGCCATTGTCAGTCCGAATCCTGTGGGGTCGTCGGTCTGCTGTGATGATAACATCACCCCCCACAATGTTATTAGAAATGGAATAGATAGGTAGGGTAGCAAATATTTCTGGAATATACCTTCTGCCATTACACATAATTGGATAATGAGCAGGGTAGATGCAAATAGCACAAACAAAGAAAAGGTGTTGAATGAAAATAAGGAGCCTATGGCTATGCCCGTCAGCACGGCATTGAACCCATAGTATCCAGATTGTATTTTGAATGTATCAAGGTGCAGGCATTTCGCCAATAAGTTTACTGATATACAACTAATTAATCCATAGATGCCGGCGCAGGGATTAAGCATTGACAGTAGCAGCAGCACAAATCCATAAATATGACTTTGTGAGAATAGAATGGCTGAATAGCTGTGTATAATTCCGTTGCTTATTTCCTTTTCTATGTTCCTATTCATGTTCTGTCTTTTCTGATTATATTTCTTCGTTTTTCAGATAGGAGGGTACTGTATCCATATTGTCAAAATCTGCAATATTCTCTCTTTTCCGTATCTGATGTATGTTTCCATTTATGTCAGTCAGGACTACAGCAGGAAGAAGATTGATAAATCTCATGTTTTGGGTCATATTATAGGCCCCAACATTATGTATCACTAGATTGTCTCCTTTTTCCAGAAGCGGTAGATTGACAGATTCTCGTATGATGTCAATATTCATACACAGAGGGCCGAATAACGTAGTATCTTCGTAAAACGGAGAATATTCCTGTACTGGTGATATTTTGTGGTTGTACCAAAAAGCGGTGAACAATGTATTGACACCTGCGTCTATGATGGTGTAACGTCTACCTTGGGGAGAGCGCTTATTGGCTATTACAGTACATAGCAGCATTGCGGCATTATCAATTAGTGCTCGTCCTGTTTCCAGAATAAGAGAGGGACGGTCTTTTTCTTCAAAAGGAGCTTTGTAGAGTTCTTCACAGATGCTTTTTGCATAGTCATTGATGTCAGGGCATGTATCCGCTCCAGATAGGTAAGATGCCTTTAGTGTGTTGCATGATGCAAATCCGCCGCCTAAATCAATGACTTTAATGGAAATGTTTAGCTCATTGTGAATGAGCAATGCCAGTTCTGTCATTTTTTTTGCGGCCTGGGCGTAAGGGGATGTTCTCTGTACGAATGTGCCTATATGGCAATGCAGGCATTGCAAGTCAGTCCATTCGCATTTCGATATCTTTTTTGCGGCTGCAAATGCTTCTCCGTTTTCCAAATTGAATCCGAATTTGTCCCACTCATTGCCGACACCGCTTTTCATGTTTATTCTGATGCCAACAATAGCTTTCCTTTTCATTTCTTCAGCCATTCCCATAATGGCATATATTTCATCTGTGTTGTCTATATTTATCAGGCAACCATCGATAATGGCCCGCCGCAAGTCGTCTGCATTTTTGTTGGGACCATTGAATATTATGTTGGAACCTTTTACCCCGTTATGACAGGCTTTGGCATATTCCCAGCCTGATACCACCTCAGCCAGAGAACCCTCCTGATGAAATATCCGGCAAATAGCATCAATGTAGTTTGTTTTGTATGACCAAGCCAACTTTATTTTGGGATATCTGGTGCCAAAAGCTTGCAATTCTTGTTTGACGTTATTTCTGATTGCTTTTTCTGATATCACAAAGAGGGGAGAACCGTACTCTTTGATGAGTTTTGACACAGGAGTACCCTCGATGTCAGCAATGGAATGTTGATATAAGTCAGCTCCCCCTTTATTTGGCATCGATGGATTTATAAGTTTTATTAATGGCCTTTCGTATTTTTTCATTCTGTTTTTTTTCTAACGTTCTCTTTTGATTGTGAAATCAGCCATTTCATTTTGGTCTATCAGCAAGTCCCATGAATATCGTATAAACATCTTACCTATTTTGTATTGATGGTAAATGTCGGGCTCTTTTCCTATAGCTAACAACACGATTTGTTCTGGAATATTTTGTCCTGCACCAGTAGCTAGATAAATCCAAGCAGGCATGCGTGGATTGATTTCTATCAGATAAATCTTTTTATCTTTTGTTTGCATCAGTTCCAGCTCAAAACCTCCTTTCCATTTGGTGGCGGTTACGAATTGCTGACATAGCTTGAGCATGGCTGGGTTCTCTATTGTTATTCCCGCCCAAGCTTTCCCTTTGTCTGTGATGAATTGTTTGCGCATTGCCACTGCTGCTATTGTGTTGCCTTTGCCATCCCCGCATCCAGTTACGTTGAATTCGGTGCCTGATAATACTTCTTGACAGATTATGGGATATCCCCACTTTGCTACCATTTCCATGCCTTGATTTATGGTTTCATCTGTGGTTTTGCATAAGTGGGCTTCATAATATTTACCTTTTATCATGGCGGGAGGCATAATGCTTCCGTTTTTCAGCTCTTCATAGGTGTTGTATATATGTGTCACAGGGATATTTATACCATATTTTTGACAAAGTTTTGGCAAATTGTATTTTTGTCTTTCCTCTAATTGTTTTGCTGTTGGCAAAACCGTCTTTATACCCATTTGTTGCAAATCAGCTTCTATTTTGATAAAAGAAAACAGTTCAGCATCGTAATTGGGAATAATAACATCTATGTGTTCTTTGCTGTTTATATATTTTAATCTGTTTAACAAGGCGTCTGTCCCGTCTCCAGGGTAAGGTATTTGATAACATTTATCTACCAAATCACACATATATATGCCAGGTTCCAACAATTCATAACTCAGTCCTATGATACGGCAGTCAAAGGAATTGGCTTCTTTCAGACTACGAATTACGGGCACTCCGGGACCCGGATTGTCTGTCGCGTTCAGACCTGTTATAGCTATTGTTATTTCATTCTTCATCTGTTATCAGTTCGTATTGTTTGAGCAAGTATAGGTAGTCTTCCAGGTCGCTCAATAGTCTATATTTGTCTATCTTGTGTTCTTCTGACATTTTGTCTGCAATGTTCTCTGTATTCATACCTATCCTCAGATACTCCAGAATTTCCGCACCTGTAGCATTTAATACAAAACTTTCTCCCGTTTCTGTATTAAATAAATATCCAGAAGGGCTTATTTCAATGCCATTTTTGACTTTTATACTCATAAGCTTTTTGTTACCATAAAAGTAAAGCAAGAGTTTTATATTTTCTGTTTTTTTTCAATAAAATAGTCCTTTTCGCAAGAAAAAAGCACAATATAATAATTTATTATATTGTGCTTTTAGATTTTAGTGGGGATTATTATCTATTGCTCTTTCTTTTTACCACAATAGTTTGACCAATTTTTAAATCATCAGACTTTAATGAATTCCATTTCCGGAGTTTTACCACAGTCACTTTGTTTTTTGAGGCTATGGAATAAAGTGTATCTCCTGGTCTGACTCTATAACCCTCCTCGTCAGTATTGTCTTGTTTCTCGGCTTTTGCTTTTGATTCTTCGTTAGATGCTAACAATTCGCTGTTGTGTCTGCTTTTTCTTTTTGCTGCTTTCTCTTCTTCTTGCGATTGTTCCTCCTGTTGAGCGAGTTCTTCTTTTTCAGCTTTCTCCTTTTCAGCTTTCTCTTTAGCTATTCTTTCATTTCTGAGTCGGTTGGCTCTTTGCCGTTGAGCCAACCGCAATGCCTGCTGGTTTTGTTTTTCCTCAATCTTTGCTTGTTCTACCTTCTCTTTCTCTTTAGCGGAGTTGTCAGCTACAAGTTGTTGCTTGGTGGTGTCTGCTATTGTAGAGACGGAGTCTTTTTTGCTCTTGTTTGCAGCAAGTAATTCACCTCCAGGTTCCACACGTGCTCTTGGCGGTGTATAGTTAGGTACCTGATATGCCAATATCGTATTTTTGTACATTTCGTATTGGTTTATCTTGTTTATGGGTAAGCACAGTGTGTAAGGAACTCCATTTCCAGGAATTACATCGTGACGGTATTGTGGATTCATTATCCGCAAGTCTTTGATGTTAATATTCAATACGGCTGCAATTTGTTTCAAGTGTACACGATCTCTAACCTGAATGGTATCAAGGGCAAGAGGTCGGGTAACAATGGCTGGACAAATATTGTGTTCCTTGTAATAGTGCATGGTGTATGTGGCAGCTATGAAAGCAGGAACATATCCGCGCGTTTCTTTGGGTAGATAGTTGTATATGGCCCAATAGTCATGTTCATTCCCAGCTCTTCTTATGGCTTTGTTTACGTTGCCAGGACCGCAGTTGTAGGCTGCTATTACGAGAGTCCAATCATGATATATTCCATACAGATGCTTCAAATATCTGGCAGCAGCCTTGGATGCTTTTATCGGGTCTCTTCTCTCGTCCACCAAACTGTTGATTGTCAACCCGTACATTTTGCCAGTTGAAGCTATAAATTGCCATAGTCCAGAGGCTCCGGCAGGCGAATAAGCTATCGGATTAAGTGAAGATTCTATTACAGGCAGATATTTGAGTTCTTGAGGAATCCCTTCTGCTTCCAAAGCATCGTCAAACATAGGAAAGTAGTAGTCACTTTGTCCTAATATGTAGGAAGTGAGTCTGTGCTTGCGAATGGTGTACAATTCAATGTAGTCACGCACGATGTTGTTATAGGTTAATTCCATAATTGATGGAATTTGCTGTAATCGTTGTATGTACAAACTGTCAGTCAATTTAACTCCAACAAAGTTGCTGTCGCTGGCACATGGCATTATTCGTTGGTCCAGTTCAGTTTCATATAGATGTAATGTGCTGTCCAACTTCGTAACGTAGATGTTGGGTATGTCCTTGTCGCTGATTAAAATCTTGGTTTGAACTGGTTGGGTTGGTGCATTAAGCATTGAATCCTCAATCTGAAATGTACGGTCAGGAGCCTTGCGTACATTTTTTTGCGGAGCCTTGTTTCTTGCATATCTAACCGTACGGTAATGTTTTCTACTCGCATGGCGTCTGCTTCTAGCCTCCATTCCTGTTACCAATAATAAGGTACAGAGCATTGTTACAGCAAACTTTATGTTTCTCATTCTTATTTCGTTTATACCTTCTCTTAAAATTTATCTTTTTTTCTGCTTTCTTTTTTCTTTCCTATTGGTTTATCAATTGCAGAATCCAAAGAAATTTTGCCTTCTCTATTACAAGATAGGCTTATTTATTATAGGGTGACAAGCACCATCAAAAAGTGATACTGCATTGTACTCCTAAAACTGTTGGATCGTTTATTCCGTATTTGTCCTCATTAAGATAAGGATTGTTGAATACTGGAGTTACATGCAGAGAAAGATCGTCTGTTACTGAAAAGTCATATAATTGGGCATCCACATAGGCATCCACCACGTTTAGAACGTAGACAAGTGCAATTCCAAATATGCACAAATCACGATTTCTGCGGTAATTATCACGTTTCTTTTTCAGCGTGTTCTTTTTCCACTCTTCTGTGCCATTAATGTTTTTGAAGAGGGTCTCGTAACTTTTAGTATTGGGGTCGTTGTCCATAATGTCGTAGTAAGCATTGCTGTAGTCGTTATACATTCTGCCTTGCCACGATATCAAGTATCCAAGAACTGCGCCACCACCATATATTACGGGAACTTTCCAGTAACTTCTGTTATATATCTGTCCGAGTCCTGGGCAGAGTACTGAGTACCATAAAGCTCGGCTTGGTTCCGGATGCCAATAGTTCTCAATAGGGGCTATTTTCTCCTTCTTTAGATTTCCTTGCCCTGCAATTTCTGGTACGTTTTGTACACTGTCAGGTTTAGCGGAAGAATTCTCCGTTTGCCCTTTTGCCGTAAATATACTGCAAGTTAGCAGAATTGCAATCGATATTTTTAAAAATCTTGTCAATTTATCTTCTTTTTTTGAAATCAGATGCTATTTACCGCCTTTGTCGAATTTTATTTGTTCATGATAGAGTCGAAAACCTCCATTATTTTTTCCAATTCTTTGTCAGAAGAAAAAGATATGGTTATTTTTCCTTTACCCTTAACATTGCGGGCCATGTCAACTTTGGTATTGAATGTATCTTGCAATTTGGTTTGTAGTTGGCTGTATTCTTCTGGTAATGCGTTCTTTTCTGTCTTTTGGGGTGTATCGGTACCTTTTTTCAAGTTCCGGGCAATTTCTTCAACTTTGCGTACTGAATATCCATTTTTCAATATGAGAGCATAAACTTCTTCCTGTTTGGCAGCATTGTCAATGGAAAGGAGTGCCCTGGCATGACCATTCTCTATTTTATGTTCTTGCAGTCCCAATTGTATTTCGCCAGGTAAACTTAGAAGTCGTAGGTAGTTGGAAACCGTTGTACGATTCTTTCCAACTCTTTCACTGAGTTGCTCATGCGTATAATTGCCTTTTTCCATCAGATTTTTGTAGGACAGGGCGACTTCTATTGCATTCAGGTCAGCACGTTGTATATTTTCTATCAGTGCCATTTCTGCGCTTTGAGTGTCGTCTGCCGTACAGATGTATGCAGGTATTGTCATTTTTCCTGCCATCTGAGTCGCTCTGAATCGGCGTTCTCCTGCAATTATCTGGTATTTATGGTCGTCAAGTTTGCGTAGTGTTATTGGGGTTATTACACCAATCTGTTTGATAGAGTTACTGAGTTCTACCATAGCATTGACATCAAAGTCTTTTCTGGGCTGAGAAGGGTTTGGCTCTATCTCTCCAACGGGAATCTCGCTTAGTGACGAAGATCCGCTTGCCTCCACTTCGTTAATGTCGCCTAGTAACTCTGATAAGCCTCTACCTAATCCGCCTTTCTTGTTTCCCATGTTGCTACTGTTTCAAAAAATTAATTTATGGATTTCAGTATTCTGATTGAACTGAATTCCCATTTTTTAATGGGGTATTACTCCGTTCGTGCTTTATCCTTTAGTTTCTTTTTCCCAATTTGCGATTCTTTGATCCATTTCTTCAGCCAACTGCATATAGTCCTGAGCACCACGTGAATCTATATCGTATGTAATAATGGATTCTCCAAAACTAGGAGCCTCACTAATTCTTGTATTTCTCTGAATTATGGTGTCGAATACCAACTTTTTAAATGGTTTTCTTACATCTTCGGCTACCTGTTTGCACAATTTGGTACGAGAATCATACATGGTCAAAAGAATTCCAAAAATCTCCAATTTGGAATTCAAATTTTTCTTGATTTTTAGAATTGTACTGTATAGTTTTGCCAATCCCTCTTCGGCATAGTACTCACATTGTACAGGTATTATTACACCATCGGCTGCTACCAAAGCATTTGTGGTGATAAGTCCAAGAGATGGGGCGCAGTCTATCAGTATGTAATCGTAGTCTTCTTTTATATCTTTTATTACATTTTGCATCTGATATTCCCGACGTTCCACATTTATTAATTCCAATTCAGCACCGACTAAGTCGGAATGAGATGGAATCACTTTCAGATTATCAATGCTTGTGTCGTGTACTGCTTCTTTGGCGCTGACCCCATTAATGATACATTCATATATGGTTGACAGCGATTTGTCTTGAACGTTAATGCCCAAGCCTGATGAAGCGTTTGCCTGTGGATCGGCATCTATTACCAATACCTTTCTATCCATTGCAGCTAGAGAAGCTGCAAGGTTGACGGCAGTCGTGGTTTTTCCCACGCCTCCCTTTTGATTTGCTAATGCGATAATCTTCCCCATAGGATAAGCTCTTTTTTATTTCGTTGTTTTATTTGCAAAGATAGCAAATATTCTAAGATATTTTTGCATTTTTCCAGCTGCCATTTATCGTGTTTGTTGTGTAGTAATTTACAACATATTGATTGCTATATTTTTATATATATTAAATTCAGTTTCCCTTTATGCTTAACTTCACCGTCCCGTTTATTTCCATTTTGATTTCGTCGTTGTCGAGCATCCATCTGAGAGCTTCTGTCAAAACTTGTTGATCACATCCGCATAAGGTCTCAACAATCTGGGGCAGTGTGATGGCTGTTTGGGTAATTGACAATAGTTGAATAATCATATTTCTGGCACTGTCAATTTCAGTTCTGTTTTTTTTGTTCTCGATGCAGTTGTCGCAGCAGCCACATGGTTTTGTTTCTTTTTCTCCAAAATAATGTAGCAATATTTGGCTCCGGCAGTGGTCATGGTCAGTAGCGTAATCAATAACACTCCCAATTCTTTTGGCGTATTGGTTCATTCGTATGTCATATACGTCTTTGCTCAGACTAAATCTATTGGAGTCTAATCTGCCTCTTATAATTTGGATGCGGGGCTCATTTTTCATTGGTTTATAGTTTATGGCGCCGTCTTGTCTTAATTTTACTAATGTTCCGTATACTGATTCTCTATCCATACCAGTAAGTTTGCCTATCACCACCTCGTCAATGTATACCTCATCACAGAATAATCCAGAATAGGTTCGTAGTAAGGCGTTCAGTACAGCGTCTTCTTGATCTGTGGTGTTGATGTGATATAGCTCTTCTTTTGTGACAGACATCACAGCCTTTGATTTACAGTTTGGCTCATCCTCAATTTTTATATGTCCTTCTTGTTCTATCAGTTTGAGCGCACTGAATGTCTGATTAATGTTGAAATGAAATATGCTGCAAAAGTTTCCTATAGAAAATGGAAACGAGCGTCCATTACCTTCGCCTTCCGCAATTTGGTAGTAATTAAACAAGGCTTCATAAACCCGTTTTACGAATTCTTTGTCGGGATAGGTGTCTACAATACGTTTTTTTAGTTTCGTGCTGTCAGCATTGCTGTAAATGAGTACTGCGTATGCTTTTTCCCCATCTCTTCCTGCGCGTCCAGCTTCTTGAAAATAGGCTTCCAAAGTGTCGGGCAGGTCTATGTGTATTACCGTACGTACATCGGGTTTATCGATACCCATACCGAACGCATTGGTAGCGACAATAACCCTGCAGTCTCCTTTTTTCCACGCATTTTGTCTTTCATTTTTGATTTCTTCATTCAGACCTGCATGAAAATAGTTGGCAGAAATGTTGTTTTTTACTAACCAATCAGATATTTCTTTTGTCTTTTTCCGGTTGCGTACATAAACGACGGAAGAACCTGGGACTCTGTTGAGTATGTGTAGCAGTGTACCCGTTTTGTCATCATTATATTTAACAACGTATGCAAGGTTTTTCCTGGCAAAACTTGTTTTGTATACATTGCTGCCGACTCTAAATAATAATTTTTGTTGAATGTCCTTTGCCACTTCTGGCGTGGCTGTTGCCGTCAGTGCCAGTAATGGGGTATCGGGTAAATTTATCCTTATATCTGCAATTTGCAGGTAAGAAGGTCGAAAATCATATCCCCATTGTGATATGCAGTGAGATTCATCAACGGCAATCATGCTGATTTTCATTTTGGGCAACTTGTTGTTAAATATGTCAGTGGCTATCCTTTCGGGAGATAGGTACAGAAATTTGTAACCTCCGAGTATGCAGTTATCAATTTCCTTGACAATGTCCTGATGACTCATGCCCGAATAGATGGCAGCTGCCAAAATCCCTCTGTTGCGCAGGTTCTCCACTTGATCTTTCATGAGAGCTATCAATGGGGTTATAACAAGGCAAGTGCCATCCATCAGCAATGCTGGCACCTGAAAAGTAAGGCTTTTGCCTCCTCCTGTAGGCATTAGTCCTAATGTGTCATGACCCGAAATAACTGAGTTTATGATGTCTTCTTGTAACGGTCTGAATTCATCATACCCCCAATATTTTTTTAGTATCTCATGTGTTTTATCCATTCTTTTGCTATTTTACGCCAGCTTCTGATTTATAGTCCGTTTTGTATATTAATAAGTCAGCTTCGCTTTTGTAGTTGGTGTAATATATTATAACATCAGCCTCACTCTTGTATTGTGTCAGATAAAATAGGCCGCAATTGTTTTCACTTTTCCACTCTGTCATATAAAATAACAAATCGGCTTCACTTTTGTAATTTGTTATGTATATTATAAGGTCGGCTTCGCTTTTGTAGTTTGTTATATACACTTTTCCATGCAAAGGAAATGTCTTACCATTTTTGTTGATACAGCATTCTTCTTTGTTGATTTTGACGTTATTGTTAGATCCGAAACATAAAACGGACATTAACATCAGGCATATTGCCATTATTATTCTTTTCATATTTGTATTTTTTTATTTTCCATGCTTAAAGATATGAAAATATACTGTTTCAAACAAATATTTTCCCATGTCGGTTGACTACGTCTTGTAATATTTCAAACAAGCACCTTTCTGTTTTGCAAACATTGTCAATTTCTTTTAATTTTGGCATGAATAGAAAAATGTATATGATAAAAAGTATTACCGTATTTTGTGCTTCCAGCACGCAGACTCCAGAAATATATCGTCAGCAAGCACGTCGACTTGGTGATTTGTTAGCTGATGCTGACATTCAATGTTATTATGGCGGAGGACGTGTTGGTTTGATGGGCGACCTTGCCCAGACAATGGTGAGACGCAAAGCCAAAATTACGGGTATAATACCTGAATTTATGGTAAAAGAAGGATGGGACAATGCTGATGTTGAGGAATTGGTTGTCCCCGATATGTATAGACGAAAGGATTTGTTATTGAATAAAGCGGAAGCCATCGTGGCATTGGCAGGAGGTTGCGGTACTCTTGATGAACTGATGGAAGCTATTACAGCCAAACAATTGGGACTTATTCACGTGCCAATTGTAATACTTAATGTCAACGGGTATTTCGATTCCCTTTTGAGTATGTTGAACAGAGCAGTGGAGGAGCATTTTATGCGTCCAGAACATAAATCACTTTGGTCTGTTGTGAATACTGCGGATGAGGTTTTGCAGGCAATTGAGGATTCTTCTGTTCTACCTAATGCAAGAGGTCTTGCTGCTATTTAATACTTTATTGTCTTATATTTCAACCCGAAAAATTTACAGATGGATTTATTTGATAAATTGGCATCTAAGCGTAGGTCACTGGCGCTGCATTTGCAAGATCCTGCAGCAGCTGGATTTTGGCGGATGGTTATTGACAAATATGCAGGACAGGCTCATTTCCTTTTGGAACTTATTCAGAATGCAGATGACGCGTTGGCCCGTAATATAAGAATTAAACTTCTGCCCGATGGCTTGTTTTTTATTCACGATGGTTCGATTCATTTTTCTTTGACGGACGCTGATGAAGAAGGCTGTGGTTTGACCATTGGACATATTAATTCTCTTACTTCTATTGGTTCCAGTTGCAAAAATGCAGAAAATGCGATAGGAAAATTTGGTATTGGTTTCAAATCTGTTTTTCAGTATACAGATGCCCCTCATATTGAGGATGACTCTTATTCATTCTCTCTTGTTGACTACATCGTTCCGGTACGTTCACCTCGTTTGAGCGTAGACGTCGTGCGTCAACCTGGCGAAACTTTGTTTTATTTACCATTCAAAAAAAATGCAAATGCGTTTCAAGATATCTATACTGCATTACAGAATATGGAGAATCCTTTGCTTTTTTTGCGCAGTCTGCTACATATATCATGGTCAGTCTCGAATGACTCTTCTGATATTATCATTAATAATGGAAGTTGGAGCAAGAAAGATGTTGACTCTTCCAGTTTCTATACAAATAAAGGAGTCCGTATAAATTATCATTTTTGTGAATTGGATTCTGACGGCTTGATTCGTCCTTTTCATCTGTTTTATGCGGCAATGTCAGATAGTGGAAAACCGTCATCTGCTAATGTTTGTTCTGTTGCGTTTAAGTCCGATTCAGAAGGGCATATTGTTCCTCTAGACGAAAAAAATCGTCGTTTTTATTGTTTCTTTGAACTTGAGGATAGAGTGAGTTCATTGCCTTTTATTGTTCATGCTCCCTTTTTGCTTACAGAAAATAGGGAACACCTAAAGAAAGGGGCAGATTGGAATTTTCGTTTGATTTCCTTTTGCGCAGATTTGGCGGCTGAATCTATTGGACATTTGTGTTCCATATTGTCAGAAGAACCAATAGTAAATGATGTTTTGAGTGTCAGTCCCTTGTTATTACAGCCAGAAGATTCCGAGTCTTTTGTAAATCCATTTATTGATGAATTTGTAAAGATGTTGAAAAATCAACGGGTTTTTCTTTCTTCATCAGGGCAATATGTTGATTGTTTGCATACGCGCCTAGCTCAACCATTGAAACTAGCCTCTTTGTTTACTGACAATCAACTGACTTTGTTGTTCCCTAAGGAAACTGAAATGAAGTGGTGTTTTACTTCTATGGTTTCGAGACAAAAGGAATTGCCATTTGTCATAAAGCATCATCTTGCAGCATCTGCAGTATCTTTGTCTCGAATTATCTCTGCCATTACACCAGCTTTCATTCAATCGCTGTCAATAGAGCAATTAATAGAGTTTTATACTATTTTGTCTGAGCAACATGATTTGTATCCATCCTTGCGTCATGTTCCATTCGTTTTATGTGCCGATGGCAGTGTATGTGCCCCATTTTCTCAGACTGATTTGCCCTTGGTGTATCTTTCTTCGTCTGGCAATCTATCTGCTGTTCATCCTGATTTGTTGTCTAATGATATTGTGTCCCATTTTTTTCATGAAATAGGACTTTCTGATCCCGATGAATATGTGGTAATCAGTCAATCTTTAATTCCAGCTTATCGTTCTGGCAGTGTCTCAGTTTACGATACAGTTCGTATAGCCTCAGATTTGGTTTTTTTTGCTGATTATTTGGCAATGATAGCTTT
>CALMUD010000233.1 GCA_937872735.1 uncultured Bacteroidales bacterium | reverse complement strand
AGGTACCACAGATAGCCCTTGATGGTCGTTACCTTAGGCAGATTCATCTGTCGTATCAGATTCATGTATCGGAGCACCTGGGCCGAATGACTTTTCAGTTGTCGTCCAGTCTTATAGTCAATCACCGTAATGCTGCCGTCGGCGGGTGAGAACACCACACGGTCGGGCCGTTCGGTAAGGTCTTCGCCATCGTGGTCACATAGTAGAATGTTGCACTCGTTGTGCACCGTATTGTCCGCATCAAACCATTGGTGAGCCAAGTCGTGGTGTGTCAGGTTCAGCTGTTCAATATATTTGTCTGCCTGCCCAATCAATCCTTGTGCCTCGTCCTCGTTTGTCAGTCCTTGCGCTATCAGGTGGTGGACAGCCATGCCAGTCTCCGCCTCCGGGTGGTCAAGGTCGGCAATGGATTCAATCTCCGACAGCAGTGCATGATGCAGGTTGCCGTTGGCAATGCTGGCACTGATGGAGAGCTCGTCGCTTCCCGTCTTTATAAAAGCCTTGGCCTTGCTCGACTGCTTGAAGTAGCCGCGGTTGGCATACGAGTCTCTCTCCTCAGAGGTGGACAGGTCCTTCGTGTCGTTCTCATCCTTCGAGGCCTCCACCTCCCCCAGTCCGTAATAGGCCATCATCGTTTTCCCATTCTCCTTAGCCACGTCTGATCCGTTAAACGGATTCTCGTCTTTCTTAAAGTTCTCGCTTCCGCTCAGACATTGGTATAGCAGGTAGTCAATGGGAACGAACTCCTTATCCTTCATATCCTTCTTGTCCTTATTATCCATTGCCAGCGCCTTCTCCGACAGTACAATCAGATTCATGCGGGCGCGGGTCAGTGCCACATACAGCGTGTTGATGCTGTCCACATTCTCTTGTCTTATCTCTTCATCGCGGTCATTCTTGAAGCACGAGTAAGCCATATTCTTATTCCCCGAAATAGGGACCAGTGGAATCTGGCAGCCCGTATCGCTTTTGTTTCCCTCGCACCAAAGCTCGTCTCGCGACAGCATCCTTGTATCGGCAGAATCCCATTCGCAGTAGGGTATGATGACCGAGTGGCCTTCCAGTCCCTTCGATTTGTGTATGCTCATGATGTGGATGCCGTTCTGGTCCTTCTCGTCAATCGGTATGCTCTTGGTCGACAGCTTCTCGTCCCAATAATTGATGAAGCCGTCGAGGGTGGCAGTGTGGCGGGAGGCGTAGCGGTTCACCTCGTTCAGGAACGTTTGCACATAAGCATCAGTGCGTTGTTCGCCAATCATTATCAGATAAATTTTTTCCGCCATGTCGTATAGCGGAAGGGGAGCAGCCTCCTTTTTCAGCCTTTCCAGTTTCAGTGCCAGTTCCCTGATTCCGTCAGTCAGTTCTGCATTCTCCTTTTTCACATAGCGGTTCCACTCGGTCAGCATCAGTGTCCATTTGGCTGCGGTGTCCGCCTTGTCCCGGCACACGCAGCGGAAGTAGTCGGCGGCAATCTCCTCCTGATGAAACTGTTCCTCCTGCTCCTTCTTTTTGTCAGCCCATTTGTAGCTGGCAAACAAGTATCTGAGGCAGTCCATCATCAGTCGCACCTTGCTCGAGGCCTCCAGCTGGAATGCCTCGCTCGACACCACCTTCTCTCCTTTGGCTGTCAGGTATCTGGCAATGCCAGGTATGTACTTGTTCTTGCGGACCAGAATCAGGATGTCCTTCTCTTTTACCTTTCTCTCTTTCAGATATAGAACCGATTGCAGCACCATATCCTCCATATTTGTGCTGTCATTGTCGTCCTCTTCATTGTCTTTTTCCTTTTTGGCAGGCGTCATAAACACCACCCGCACGCAGCCATTCTCTTCTTTTTGACATTCTTGTTCGCTGCCTTTGTAAATTTCATTCAGATGTCCGTCTTGGCCTTCGTCCGTCTTTTCGTAATCAGCCATGCCCGAAATGATGTTGCCGTTTATCCTGATGCCCTTCCCCTCATTGTTGCCGAATAGCGCGTTGTTGAAGTTGATGATGTTGTGTGCGCTGCGGTAGTTGTTTCCCATCTGTTCTTGCTTAATATGACATTCGGGCAGCTCCTTCCCGATGTTCTGTATCAGTTCCCAGTCGCCATTGCGGAACCGGTAGATAGCCTGCTTGGGGTCACCCACCAGCAGGCTGCCGTCATGTTCGGCGCAGCAGTTGATGATGAGCGGCTTGAAGTTGCTGAACTGGGTGCGGCTGGTGTCCTGAAATTCGTCAATCATGATGTAGTGCAGCTGCACGCCAATCTTCTCGTAAATGAAAGGGGCATCCACCCGCTGCACAAACTTATTCAGCAGCGGCTGCGTCATGCTCAGCATAAACAGGTTCTGTTCTTTCAGAATCTCGTGGCAAGTGTTGTTGATGTCGCCCAGCAGGCCCACTTCGTCCAGTTTGTCAATAATCATGGTCAGCGATGCTATTTTGGTGCGGTACTTCTTCAGTTGCTCCTCGCACTTATTGATGCAGTCCTTTATGCGTCTGTCCACTTCGTCACTCCCATTTACCATATTTCCACTGAAAACGGATGAGGGATTGTCAGGCTTTATACAATTCAAAGTATATGAGCCAGCCTCTCCATAGCCGCCATCCTTTTTGTCATGGAAGTAGGTGCCTATTCCTCTTTTCAGGTCCGAGGAGGTGTCCAGCCCATAGGCCTTGACAATTGAGTAGAACTCGTCCGCCGCCTCTTTTATGGGCTTCCGCAGCTCATCGAGTTGGGACTGCAGCCGATTCTTCTCCTCCGCTATCTTCTTCTTCAGATCAAAAGTGTTATCACCCTTCTCATCCACCTCTATGGGGTTGCCCTCCTTGTCCTTCCCTTCCAGAAAATACTGCATTTCAGTGTTGGT
The DNA here is from genome assembly GCA_937872735.1 of uncultured Bacteroidales bacterium. GTDB lineage: Bacteria > Bacteroidota > Bacteroidia > Bacteroidales > Paludibacteraceae > Physcocola. Next base: position 13,018 of record CALMUD010000233.1, on the reverse strand, counting down.
GGCAAATTTTTCCTTAAATATGTTTTTGCCGAATTGCGCAATTTCATCCTTGATGTTCCACGAAGAGCCGGATTCCATTTTGAGGGTGATGTAGTCGCTGGGGTGATGTAGTCGCTGATCCACTTTTTAAGATTTTTGTCGTCTCCCAGCTTGTCAAACAGCGCCTGAATGGTGTCCTGCATTACAGCATCTTCGTCCAGCTCCAGATTCCATGAGGAACCGATACCCACCTCGTAGGCCAGGTTGCGCAGCACTTTCTGGAAGAAACTGTCGATGGTCTCAATCTGGAAGTGGCTGTAGTCGTGCAGCAGGTTTCGGTTCACCCGTCGGGCGCGTCTGATTATCTCCTCCTTGCTTATTTTCAGAACTTCCGCCAGCCCATTGATATAATCGTTCCGCTTCTTGTCAGATTCTTTGTCAGATGCCTCGCTGTCTATAAGGTCCAGATTTGCCAGAATGCGGTCTTTCATTTCGGCGGTAGCTTTCTTGGTGAAGGTGATGGCCAGTATGTGCCTGTAGTTGTCGCTGATGTTGGCATCTTTCAGCAGCAGTGTGATATATTCTTTAGCCAGCGTGTAGGTTTTGCCTGAACCTGCCGACGCCTTGTATAGCTTTATTCCCGTCTCTTCAGTCTCAGATTTGTCAGATGTTGATGTTCCCATATCCATAAATGAAATTTTATTTTTGATAAATGCGTGTACTAAGATAACTATTTCTGCTGAATTCTCAACTATTTTAGTAATTTTGTGTGGTCAAGATTTCATATTTAGATATGTTGAAGCAAGGTCTACAGCAAAGTTTACGTCAGCAACTCTCACCACTGCAAATACAGATGGTGCGGATGCTTGAGTCCACTTCTCTCGAGATGGAGGAGCGCATCCTGCAGGAGCTTGATGAGAATCCGGTGCTTGAGGAGGTGAACCCCGAATCGCAGCACGAGGAATTGCCTGACGAGAACCGTGGTGAAGAGGGCGACGGCCAGTATGACGATGATGCCGATTTCAGTATGTCCGATTACAAGACCGACGATACGCCCGACTATAAGTTCAATGCCAACAACGGCACTGACGACGACCGCCACGAGTCGGTCATTACCGAATCTTCCTCGCTCCACGAGATGCTGCTCGATCAGCTCCGGCTCAAGCGTATTGAGGAGGACAAGGAACAGCTGGCCGAATATGTCATCGGCAACATTGACCAGGACGGCTATCTGCGCCGTGAACCCGAAAACATGGCTGACGACTATCTGTTTCAGACGGGCAAACAGGTGCCTGATGATGAGGTGCGCAAGGCCATTGAGCTGGTGCAGACACTGGAGCCTGCCGGCGTTGGCGCTGCCAATTTGCAGGAGTGTCTGCTGCTGCAACTGAAGCGTAAAAAGAAAACGCTCGCCATTGATAAGGCCATCAATATTCTGATGGAAAACTTTGAGGACTTCAGCAAACGTCATTACGACAAGCTGATGAAGAAATTTGACATCGACGAGAGTACCCTGCACGAGGTCATCAACGAGGTGGTGAAGCTGAACCCGAAACCGGGAGGCAGCATCGAATCCAGTTCCGACAGTTCCAGTGTGCAGATTATCCCCGATTTCATTGTGGAGACGGAGGATGGCCAAGTCATTCTCTCGCTCAACGACAAGAATCTGCCCGAGCTCCGCATCAGCGATGATTACGCCTCGCAACTGCAGGAACTCAGCACCAACAAGAAAAATCAGACAGAGGATTCACGGAATGCTGCGCTCTTCATCAAACAGAAAATTGATTCCGCCAAGTGGTTCATCAATTCCATCAAGCAGCGGCACGACACCTTGCGGCGCACCATGCAGGCCATCATTGACAAACAGCGCGAATTCTTCCTCACTGGCGATGAAACCAAATTGCGCCCTATGGTGCTGAAGGATATTGCCGAGGTTACCGGTTACGACATCTCCACCATATCGCGCGTCAGCAACAGCAAATATGTGCAGACCGACTGGGGCGTGTTGCCGCTCAAGTCTTTCTTCTCCGAGTCAATGACCATGGAATCGGGCGAGGAAGTCTCCAATATTGAAATCAAGACCATTCTGGGTGAGTGTGTCAAAAACGAGGACAAGCACAATCCGCTTACCGACGACCAGCTCTCCGACATTCTGAAGCAGAAGGGCTACGTCATTGCCCGGCGCACTGTAGCCAAATACCGCAAGCAGTTGAACATTGCGGTGGCCAATCTCCGCCGCGAAATTTGACAGGCATTTTCTATATTATTCATACATAAAATTACCAATCAAACACAATGGAACAAGACGTCGCCACTTCAGTGAAAGTGGACCCCGAACAACCGCAGACCCGTTACGACAGGATATTGCGTAAGGTGGCCAAGTGCATCTCTTATATTTTCTTTCCTTTTTTTGTGCCGGTCTACGGAGTGTTGCTGTTTTTTCATGTTGCAGTGTTGCGGTGTCAGCCAGTTTCGTTCCTTTTTCTCAATCTGCTTCTTGCCGTATTCTTCGCGGTGTTGCTGCCGCTGGCTTGTGTGTATATGCTTAAGAAGTATGGCGTCATAACCAGTGTGAAGATGACGCGTAAGGAAGACCGTCTGGTACCTTATTTCTGTACGGCGATTTCCATGTTTATCGGAGCCGTGCTGATGTATTACAGCGGTATGTTCGTGTTTGTCTATGGGGGACTGTTTGCCGGGGCGGTCTGTGTCATTGTCAATGCGCTGGTCAGTTTCTGGTGGAAGATAAGTGCCCACACCATGGCCATGGGCTGCTGGTTTGGCTGCGTGCTCAATGTGTGGTGCACCCCGCCGTTGTCGCTTTTTGTTGACCATGCCGTCGACCTTCTGTCGCTGCTTCTGATTATGAGTGCGCTGGTGGCATCGGCGCGGCTCTATTTTGAGCATCACACCGAGGGACAAGTGCTGGCAGGATTTCTCAACGGCGTATTCTGGGGCTATATGGTCCTCTATTTTCTGGAGCCCCGTTAGGCTGTGGGCGGCGGTGTCTTTATCTGTCGCCCTCCCGCCTATGAAGTAACAACAAGAACAAAGTAAAAATAAAATATGTCAGCTCGGAAAATCACAACCAAGGTGTTGAGTCGCTTGGCTTGGAAGATTGCCAAATATGGTCTTTTCTTTTTTTTCTCCTCCACCATTCTGGTGACACTCATTTACAAATTCATGCCTGTGTATGTCACCCCTTTGATGCTCATTCGCTGTTACCAGCAGCACGAGGCGGGCGACACCATGCGGCTGAAAAAGACATGGGTGCCCATTGAGAAGATTTCGCCCAATCTGCCGCGGGCCGTGGTGGCGTCAGAGGATAACAACTTTATGCACCACCATGGTTTCGATTTCGATGCCATCATGGCTGCCGCCCACAAGAATTTTGAGGGGGAAAAGGTGCAAGGGGGCAGCACCATATCGCAGCAGACTGCCAAGAATGTGTTTCTGTGGCCATCGCGCAACTGGATTCGGAAAGGGCTGGAGTCTTACTTCACGGTGCTCATCGAGATTTTCTGGTCCAAGGAGCGTATCATGGAGGTCTATCTCAATGTGATTGAGATGGGTGACGGCATCTATGGGGCTGAGGCTGCCTCGCAGGCCTACTATTACCACCCGGCGGTAGACCTTACCCGCACGCAAGCCGCTCTCATTGCGGCTGCCTTGCCCGCTCCGCTGCATCGCAATCCTGGCTACCCCAACAACTATATGTGGCACCGGTGCGCGCAGATAAAGCGTGTGATGCGCAAAATGGGCCCTCTCAACCTCAACCAGTGAGGTCCTGGTAGAACCATTCTTTTTCTGACTTTAAAATTTCACATAATAGATTCAGCGTATATGACGAAAATGTATAAGGAATCTGTCGCTTACCGACTCTTGTTCCTTCATTCCAATTTCTTGTTCCGCAGGTGGTTCTCCTCTATTGAGGTGAATGGCCGGGAGAACATTCCGGAGAATGCGGCTGTCATTTTTGCCCCTAATCATCAGAATGCGTTTGTTGATGCCATGGCGCTCCTCTCCTCTTCTTCCCGCCCCATTGTCTTTTTGGCGCGGGCCGATTTGTTCAAGAAGAAGAGAGTGGCCAGCTTCTTGCACTTCCTCAAGATTATGCCTGCCTACCGTATGCGTGACGGCATACAGAACCTGAAGAAGAATGCCGACTCGTTCGACGCGGCCGAAACCGTACTGATGCACAAGGAGTCGTTCTGTCTGATGCCAGAAGGCGGACAAGACGAGAAACGCAAGTTGCGTCCGCTGGTCAAGGGTATGTTCCGCATCGGATTCTCTGTGCAGGACAAATACAAGGATTCCGACTCGGTGTGGATTGTGCCTACGGGCATCGATTATAGCAATTACGACCATAGCGGCGGACATCTGATTGTCAATTTTGACAAGCCTATCAACATGCACGACTATTACGCGCTCTATTGTGAGGATGCACCCGTGGCGCAAAACAAGATGCGTGACGAACTGTCGCGCCGAATGTCGCCGCTGATGCTCGACATAAGGTCGGACGAGCATTATGACACTTTCTATGTGCTCACCTATATCTACAATCTGGACATGCTCGACCAGATGGGTTGGGATGACAATGAAACCAACCGTCTGGTAGCCCGTCAGCGCATAGCTGAGGCGCTGGATTCAGCGGCCGATTCGGGTAAGTACGCTGCCGAACTGTCGGCTCTCGATGACTTGTGTGCCCGGTGGCGTGCTGCCAATCCTGACGTGGAGTCGTCGGCTGTTGCCAAGGAATATGGCCGTCAGTTCGACGGCTCGTTGCTGGCTGCGCTCCTCTATGCCGTGGTGATGTCGCCGCTGGCGGTGTTCAGCACCGTTGTCAATGGCATACCCGCCCTGCTGGTTCAGCTGGGGGCCCGCAATCTGGCGAGTGAGGGATTTGCCGGGTCTTTCAGACTGGCAGGGACCATCTTGCTGTTCCCCCTCTTTCAGTTGCTCTGGGGCATCGGGGTCGGACCCATTCTCTTTCGTCATTACGGCATTCTCCCGATGCTTTGTTTCTTTGCCGCATTGGTCTTGTCTCATTCCTTCTCGTTCCGTTATTACTGGAATCTGAAGTTCCTGGCGCGTCGGGTCCGAAACCTTCTGCATAAGGATGAGCTCACCGATGCTATTGCCGATGCGCTGCGCGGGTTGTTCCGCAAGATGCAGGAAAACGGTGAGAACGGAGCCGCACCGAAGGTTTAATATTATCATTGCAATCGAATCAGAATGTCAGATAACGATTTCGACATAAGGGAGAGTGCCAGCGAGGGCGAAAAGGATTTTGAGAATGCCTTGCGCCCGCTATCGTTTGACGACTTTTCGGGTCAAGCCAAAATCATAGAGAACCTGCGGGTGTTTGTGGCGGCGGCCAAGATGCGTCAGGAACCGCTGGACCATATTCTCTTTTATGGCCCTCCTGGTCTGGGCAAAACCACCTTGTCGAATATCATAGCCAACGAGCTGGGGGTGGGTTTCAAAATCACTTCGGGTCCCGTGCTTGACAAACCTGGCGATTTGGCAGGCATCCTCACCAACCTCAGTCCTAACGACGTGCTCTTCATCGACGAGATTCACCGTCTAAGTCCGGTAGTGGAGGAGTATCTCTACTCGGCCATGGAGGATTACCGCATCGACATCATGCTCGACAAGGGCCCCAATGCCCGCAGCATACAGATTGATTTGAACCCGTTTACGCTGGTCGGTGCCACCACGCGCAGCGGATTGCTCACCAGTCCTTTGAGGGCCAGGTTTGGTATCAAGTGTCATCTGGAATATTATGATGCCGCCGTGCTGTCGCGCATTGTGCAGCGTTCGGCCCAGTTGCTGAGTATGCCGTGCAATGAGGAGGCCGCCAGCGAGATAGCCAGCCGAAGTCGCGGCACTCCGCGTATTGCCAATGCTCTGTTGAGGCGCGTGCGCGATTTCGCGCAAGTGAAAGGCTCAGGACGCATTGATATGGAAATAACACAGTATGCCCTTCAGGCACTCAATATTGACCAATATGGACTGGATGAGGTGGACAACAAACTGCTGAACATCATGATTGACAAGTTTGGCGGTGGCCCCGTCGGACTTACCACCATTGCCACCGCACTGGGCGAGGATGCCGGTACGGTGGAGGAGGTCTATGAGCCGTTTCTCATCAAGGAGGGATTCATCAAGCGCACCCCGCGCGGCCGTGAGGTCACCGACCTGGCCTATCGCCATCAGGGCAAGTCGCGCTATCCTAAACAAGGCTCTTTCTTTGACTAATAGCAATTCCCGCTTGCCTTTTTCCGCTTTATTCCTTATCTTTACATTTAAGGAATGTAAATTTTTTTAGAATTGGAGGGACAGACTATGGTGAATGAAGAAAAGAGAAAAGAATTGGTGACCAAGTTCCGTCAGATATTGGAGTTGGCCGATGATAAATTCTCTCCTGATGAGGTAAAGAAACTGCGCGACATTTTCCGTCAGAATTCGGCCAAGGTGGGCAGCGAGGAGCATGCGGTTGACTGTATGCTGCGGGCGGTGAGCACTGCGCTCATTCTGGAGCGTGAGGTCAATCTGGGCAAGCCCGTTGTCATGGCCAAGGTCATTTTTGAGGCCATCCGCTCCGGATTTATCTCCGAAAATGATATAGCGGCCTATGCTGACCCTGTAACCGAGAAACTGGTGTCGGGGCTGGTCAAGACGGAAAACCTCAGCAGCCATGCCGACACTGCCTTCGATACCGATAATTTCCGTCAGCTTCTGCTGGCCCTGGCGCACGATGTCAGGGTCATCATCATTCTCATTTGCGACCGCCTCTATATGTTGCAGAATGTGATGGCCTATCCTGAGGAGGAACGCACCCGCATTGCCAAGGAGGCTTCCTACCTCTATGCACCGCTGGCTCACCGTCTTGGCCTCTACCACGTCAAGTCGCAGCTGGAGGACCTCTCTATGAAATTTCTCAACCACGACATCTATAAGGAGATTGCGGGTAAACTCAACGAGACCAAACGCTCGCGTGACGCCTACATCGCTGCTTTTATCGACCCGCTCAAGCTCAAACTGGAGAAGGCCGGATTCAAGTTCTCCATAAAGGGCCGCACCAAGTCCATCTATTCCATCTGGAACAAGATAAAAAAACAGAATACCGCCTTCGAGAATATCTACGACCTCTTTGCCATCCGCATTATTCTCGATGCTCCGCTTGAGCAGGAGAAGGCGCAGTGCTGGCAGGTCTATTCCATCATCACCGATATGTACCAGCCCAACCCCAAGCGGTTGCGCGATTGGCTGTCCATTCCCAAGTCGAACGGCTACGAGTCGCTCCATACTACGGTGATGGGGCCTCAGGGCAAGTGGGTGGAGGTGCAGATACGCACCCAGCGTATGGACGAGATTGCCGAGAAGGGTTTTGCTGCCCACTTCAAGTACAAGGGCGTGAAGAGCGAGGCTGATTTCGATTCTTTCTTGGCCAATGTGCGTGAGGCACTGGAGCACCCTGAGACGGATGCAAATGCCGCCATGGACGATTTCAAACTCAACCTCTACGACAAGGAGGTGTTTGTGTTCACCCCTACGGGCGAGCTGCGCAAGCTGCCCAAAGGTGCCACGCTGCTCGATTTCGCTTTCTTGGTCCACTCCAAGGTGGGCTCGGCTTGTGTGGGTGGCAAGGTGAACGGCAAGAATGTGACACTCCGCTATGTGCTTGGCAATGGTGACCAGGTGGAGGTGCTCACTTCCGCCCAGCAGCGTCCCAAGAAGGAGTGGCTCAACATTGTGCAGACCAGCAAGGCCAAGACCAAGATAAAACAGTTTCTGCGTGAGCAGGAGTCCGCCAATATGCAGATTGGCAAGGAAACGCTGCAACGCCGGTTCAAAAACTGGAAACTGGAGCTGGACGATGCCATCGTCACCCGACTGATAAAGAAAATGGGCTACGACACTGCCACTGACTTCTATCAGGCGGTGGCCGACGGTGCTATCGATTTTGCCAAACTGAGGGACACCTATCAGGAAATTGACCGCAAGGAAAACCATGTGGACGCTGTGGCTCCACAGAGTGCCGCCGACTTTGAGGCGGTGACCGAGGCGGCTGAAAAATCGCAAAGCGATGATGTGCTGGTCATTGACCAGAACCTCAAGGGCATACAATATGAATTGGCCAGATGCTGCAACCCTATTTTTGGTGACCCCGTTTTCGGATTCGTATCGGCCCGTGGAATGATAAAGGTGCACAAGGTGACTTGCCCCAACGCTCCGCAAATGATTTCACGTTTTGGCTACCGAATTGTCAAAGCCCGCTGGTCTGGCCGTTCGGGCAATCAGTATATTGCCTCCTTCAAGGTGGTGGGCAAGGACGATATCGGCATCGTTACCAACATCTCCTCGCTCATTCAGAAAGAGAAGGACATTACCTTGCGTTCCATTTCGGTCGATTCGGTCGATGGTCTCTTTCTGGGTAACATCTCGGTGCTGGTCAACGACAAGTCCGCTCTCGATATGCTGCTCAAGAAGGTCAAGGCCATCAAGGGGGTCAACTCGGTATCGAGGTATTGAAACAGAAAATTTTTACCATTTTGCAATTTTACAGCAGAAACACATTACAATCAAATGAGAAAAGTAATAGGAATAGGAGAAACCGTCTTTGACATTATATTCAAGAATGGCCAGCCCATCAGCGGGCGGCCGGGCGGTTCGGTGTTCAATGCCATGATCTCGCTTGGCCGAATGGGCCAGCATCCACTTTTTATCAGTGAGGTGGGAGAGGATATTGTGGGTAAGACCGTCAGACAGTGCATGACCGACAATGATGTCAGTACCGACTATATGTGTTCCATCGACCAGTGCAAGTCGGCGGTGGCGCTGGCTTTTCTGGATGCCAACGAACATCCTGACTATATGTTCTATAACGACTATCCCAAGGATAACCGTCTCGACTTCACCATGCCCGACATCCGCGAGGACGACATCGTACTGATGGGTTCCTTCTTCGCCCTCGACCCCGATGTGCATGAGCAACTTATTACGCTGCTTGACCAGGCCCGCAATATGCACGCTATTGTCTATTACGATGTCAATTTCCGCAAGAATCTGGTGTGGCAGGCGCGGCATCTGATGCCCGCCCTGCTCGAGAATATGGAGTATGCCGACATCATCAAAGGTTCGGACGAGGATTTTGTCAATATATTTGATGAACACGACTCCAAGCAGACTTATGATGACCATGTTGAGTTCTTTACCAAGAACTTCCTGTTCACGCAGGGTGATAAGGGTGCCACCGTCTATGGCAATGGATTCTGCAAGAGTTATCCCGCACTCAAGGCCGAGCTGGTAAGTACCGTTGGTGCGGGCGACAGCTTTAATGCAGGTATCATTTATGGCCTGCTCAAATATGGTATCACCTACAACGACCTTAAAGGCTCGATTGATGAGGCAACTTGGGACAAGGTGGTGCGGTGCGGCATAGAGTTCTCGGCTCATGTGTGCGGCAGTCTTGAGAACTACGTCTCGCCCGATTTCGCAGCCCGCATGAAGGCCAGCGACTGACCTGAAAAAATGATTGCTTATGTTCGTACCTAATCTGAAGGGTAGTAAACTATTGAATCCAATTGAGATAGACACCATTGTGCCCTATATCGATTGGATTTTCTTTTTCAAGGCATGGGGCCTGCCCGGCCGTTTTGAGGGAATGGACAATTATTGTGGTTGCGAGGCTTGCCAGCAGGCTTTCCTGCTCAAGTATCGGCATATCGGCATCGATAAGGCGCGCGAGGCGCTTTCGCTGTATCAGGATGCCCAGACGCTGCTGCGTGAGGTGCGCAGCCGTCATTTGCTGCGCATACAGGCCAAAATCCGTTTCTGTCCCGCTCATTCGGTCAATGAGGGCATATTGGTGCAGCCAGGGGGGACAGAGGATTCCGTCTATCTGCCCATGTTGCGGCAACAGCATCCTGGCGAGCGCTCGGGGTGCTGCGTGTCGTTGTGTGATTTTGTGTCACCAGAGGCCGATTATGTGGGATTTTTTGCCATTTCGGTGCAGGGTGCGGAAGCGCTGTCGGAGGACTACCGACAGCACAATGACCCCTACAATGCCATCCTCATCAAGAGTGTGTCCGACCGTCTGGCGGAGGCTGCGGCGGAGTGGCTGCACCAGCAGGTGCGAACCACCTATTGGGGGTATGCTCCCGATGAGCATTTCTCGCCCAAGGAACTGATGAACATTCCTTACAAAGGTATCCGTCCTGCCATTGGCTATCCCTCCATGCCCGACCAGTCGCTCATATTCCTGGCTGACCGCCTGCTGCATGTGTCGGAGGTGGGCATACACATTACCGAGAATGGTGCCATGCAGCCCAATTCATCCATTTTCGGGCTTTACATTGCGCATCCTGCGTCATTTTATTTTATGGTGGGGAAAGTGGGAGAGGACCAGCTGGCCGATTATGCCCGGCGCAGTGGCAAAAGCCGAGCCGAACTTGACAAGTGGATGACTCACAACACCTGAGGCGGGTAGTAGTACCTGTTGGCTTTTTTCTGTCTTGCTTTTATAGCGTTACAGTGTCTTCATCATGTTGTAGAAATTGCTTTTCTTCAACAGCCCGATGGTCTTTTTCTTGTCGTAAGGTTTGCCCGCCAGTGGCCCGTACACATATTCCATAGGTATCTCAATTTCGAAGCCCATATAGTTGATGCAGTAGGTGATGTTTTTGCCTTGCGCGGTCCGTTTTTCGTAGATGTTGTTAAGGGCGGCATCCAGTTGTTTGCGGGCCCCCTTCTTTTTCGCCAGCAAGCCGTGCAGACGGTCAATTATGGCAGAGTTGTCGGCAGTGCCATCCAGCCAGGCCGAACCCATCAGCTTGCCTATGGCTTTGTCGGGTTGTTCCAGACCCTGATAAATATCGGCATACACAATGGCCGATTCTATCTTGTTTTCAGCCAGCTCTTTGTCCGAAATGTTGCGGCAAGGGTAGGCGCTGTCGGCCAGCTGCAGGTAGTGGAGCGACTCCTTGTATTCCCTTCTCTTGTAGTAGATGGCGCTCAGAATGGTGCTTGCCTTATGCTTGTAGTTGGCGTAGGGGTCGTCTGTGCCGTCAACCGCCGATTCTCTGCTCTTGCATTGCAGCACCTTCTTGAATATCACTGTCGCAAATTCGTAATCCTCCTGAAAGAATCGTATGCAGCCTGTGTTGAGCAGCGCTTTGGGGTAATATTTGCTGCGTGGGTGGTTGTCCACTATGTACTGGTATCCGGTTAGTGCTTCGTCATACTTTTTTTGCGCGAAGTACCCGTCAGCCTCTTCAAAATAGTCCGAAGGCATTTTTTGTCCGTATGCTGTCAGTGCAGCCAGCGTCAGCAGAAGGGTCAGTATTGTTTTTTTCATAAGCTCATTTTGTATTGGTAAAACGAAAGGCCTTTGATGCCGTAGAAAGTCAGATGTTTGCCGTCGAAGAAGTAATCGGGCATAATTCTGTCCATGCCGTTTAGTTCTTTGTAAATCTTATTGTTCACTATCAGCAGGTATTTCTTGTTGCCTGTTTTCTGAATGGCGAAGAAGTCGTTGCCGGTATATTTTCCTGCCACGGTGTTGCTGGGCCGCTTGTCGCTTCTGTCGTCCGTTCTTGTCCTGGCAACTGCTGCGGGAAACGCTTTGGACAGATTGCCATTGAACAGAAAATAGCCCTTGCTGCCGTATTCCAGATAAGTGAGATTGCCCGCATCGCTGTATTCGCTGTTTTGCTCGCACAATTCCGGCAGCATCGATTCTGATACAAAGAAATTGGAATCTACCGAGATGGGTTTCAGCAGCATCTTGTTGTCGCGGAACAGGTAGATGGAGTCGTCCGTCTCAAAGTAATGGATGGATTCACCTCTTGAACTGATGCAGATGGGCATGGCCCTCGACTTGTATCGGGTTAGCGATTTGGGCTGCCGTTTGCCATCCACACATTTGTAGATGAAGTAGCCACGGCGGCCGTACATGGCATAGTGTCCGCTGTTGTCCAAGGCAGGGTTGCATATCATATCGCAGTCCGATAGAAATGTCGTTCCGTTGGCATATATTTTTTTGCTATCTGTGCCGAAAAGAAAGTGCTTGCGGTCGGCCAACATGATGTTGTTGATGAGGCTCGTCTCCTTGTAAAGGTGGTTGTCTATGACGATGTTCCTATGGCTTTTCTCGTCGCCAGTATAGTAGTAGGCGTTGTTGCCTCGCAAGTCGTAGTCTCCGATTTCGCCTTCAAAATCGAAGGAGGTGTCGGGGGTGCATATCCGGTATTTTTTGTCGCCATTCACCTCTTTCGGCATCTCCTCCTTGGCATAGGTGTAGAATCCGTTGTCGTTTATTTGCAGGTGGCTGAACGCTGTTTTGCAGCTGTCAATCAGTTTCCCGTTGACCCAAAGCCTGCTGTATCCGCCTGCTCTTTGACAATACATAGTGTTGCCGTTGTTGCTGAATGCAATCCATTCCGCCTCAGGTTCTTGTCCCACATTACGTTCGCTCCACAGCAGTTTTCCATTGGCGTAGTGGTAAATGCTATTTCTGTCGGCAGTCACCAAAGCCATATTTTCGCGGGTATGGCTAGTTTCATATAGTATCACTTTGCCCTGCGCTTGTGCGTATATTTTTGTTCCCCTCCCATTCTTGTAGTAGAAGGGCCCCGCTTTCTCATCGTCCTTGGCTGCGGTGTAGGCAATCAGGCCGTTACCGTAATTGTTGGCATCGGTAGTGATGCAATTCAGGTTGCCGATGGTCTGACTGTTGGTTATTAACAGATTCTGTCCATTTTTTCTGATAGCAAAGCAGTAGTTGCCATCTTCGTCGAAAGAGGGAAGCTCAGATTTCAGATACAGAGAGTCTGCCGTGTCGGTCAGTATCAGTTTTTCGGTCAATGTCTGTGCGTTGGCGGCACAGCAGACCATTAGGGATGTGATAATGGTTGTAAAGTTTCTCAATTTTCTTTGCATTTAGTTCATTTGCGCAAGTGGCACACTACATCTAATCGGTTGCTAATTTAATGAAATTTTCAATAGGTTGTCTTGTTTTTTTCTACATAACCAC
>CALMUD010000232.1 GCA_937872735.1 uncultured Bacteroidales bacterium | reverse complement strand
GTCCTCCTTTTTTCTGTTGCAAAACTAAGCGGTGTCTGTTACACTGTTGTTACATTAATGTTATTTAGGTGTTTCTCTGTTTTTTTAGCTCGTCTTGGTTTATGGATTTGTATCGCTAATGTAACAGTTATGAGCCATGTCTGTAATGTGTCACCCGTAAGTTTGCCGAAACAAAAAACGCAAAATTTATGGAGCAAAAAATCAAACAAGATTCAGAAGAGTTAGAGGCGGAACAAAACTCAACAGAGCAACAAAAGTCTATTGGCAAAAAGGAGTTTAGAAATCTGGTCAAGGAGAACCACTTGGACCGTGACATCAGCTGGATGTATTTCAATCATCGGATATTGCAGGAAGCAGAAAAGGAAAGCGTGCCATTGCTGGAGCGGCTCAAGTTTCTGGGAATATTTTCCAATAATCTGGATGAGTTTTTCAGGGTGCGTATGGCCTGTCTAAGCAAGATGGCCGAGAACAAGGACAAGGATATGCGCAAGGAACGGCACACCGCAGAGACTGATATTGCAGTCATCAACAAACTCAACACAGCGTATGCCAAGGAATATGAATTGGCTACCAACGAGATATGGAATAAACTGAAACAGCAAAACATAGTGATAGTATCGGACAAAAACCTGAATGTGGTTCAGCAGCATTTTGTGGTCAACTATTACAAGACGCATCTGAGTGGTCTGCTTAGTCCTATCTGGCTTTCGTCGATAGAACGTCTGGACAAGTCGGTGGATGAAGGTACCCATCTGGTGGTGAAGATGCTGCGCTGGAATGCCGAAAAGAGCAAGGCAAAGAAAGATTACGCATTGGTCAACATACCCACGGCAGAAGTCCGCCGATTTCTGTTGTTGCCCGACAGTGCCGGAAAGAAGTGCCTTATCTATCTTGATGACGTCATCCGCTATTGTCTGCCCCTCATCTTTATAGGAGAGCGGTTTGACTCGTTTGAAGCCTATTCATTCAAATTTACCCGTAATGCGGAACTGGCGATAGACACCGACCTGCAGCAAGGAGTATTGCAGAAACTGACCAAAGGACTGAAAAGCCGAAAGCGGGGTGAGCCGCTCAGAGTGCTATATGACGAGGAGATGCCCAAAGATCTGTTGAAAGTTCTGATGGGTAAACTTCACCTTAACAGCCTGGATACCGTGTTGGCCAGTGGCCGCTATCACAACCATAAGGATTTGATGATGTTGCCCGACTGTGCCCGGCCCGACTTGGAATATCCTCAGCGACAACCCATGATGAAGGCAGAGCTGGACACCGATGCCAGTCTGATATCGCTCATACAGCAGCATGACCGATTCATACACGTTCCATACCACAGTTTTGATTCCTATCTGAGATTGCTGAACGAGGCGGCGCTCAATCGGCACGTCACCTCAATCAAGACCACCCTTTACCGTCTGGCCAAAGATTCGAAGGTAATCAAGGCCCTGATTTGTGCGGCCCGCAACGGGAAAAAAGTGCTGGTGGTGATAGAACTGCTGGCCCGCTTTGACGAAGAGGAAAATATGGACTGGAGCAAAAAGATGGAAGAGGCAGGCATTCAGGTCCTTTTTGGTCTGGACGGATTGAAAGTACATTCCAAACTGACTTATATTGCCACCGAAACTGGAGATATAGCCTGCATCAGTACCGGCAATTTCCACGAAGGCAATGCCAAGGTCTATACCGACTATACCCTGATGACGGCGCGGAAATCGATAGTGCACGATGTGGAGAATGTGTTTGACTTCATCAGAAAGCCTTATGCCTCTGTCAAATTCAAGGAACTGCTGCTGTCACCCCTCAATATGAGGGAACGCATCATTGAACTGCTTGATACGGAGATAAAGAATGCACACGACGGCAAGCCTGCCTATTTTATGGGAAAGATGAACCACATCACCGATGAGGAAATAGTGGACAAACTGTATGAGGCAGCGGCTGCAGGCGTGCGGATAGACTTGCTGGTGCGCGGCAACTGCTCTCTGGTGACAGGTGTGCCAGGACTCAGTGACAATATACGCATCTGCGGCATCATAGACCGCTACCTGGAACATTCACGTATCCTCATTTTTGCCAACGGGGGTAGCGAACGTTATTTCATAGGTTCGGCCGACTGGATGCCCCGTAATTTTGACTCAAGAGTAGAGGCCATGGTGCCAGTGTATGATTTTGCCATACAGCAAGACCTGAAACGCACTGTGGTGTATGGACTGCGAGACAATCAGCAAGGCCGGGTGGTAGATGGCACAGGCCGGAATCTGCCGTGGAATTCCTCGGCCACCCAGCCGTTCAACTCCCAAACATCGCTCTACAATGCCTATAAACACGAAAACGAGTTGTATGTAGAGACGATGCGCAAGCAAGCCAAGATGGAAGAACCGCAGAAGGCTGATGATAAAAAGTCGGAGCCCAAGCCCGCCACGGAGCCCAAGGTGGAAGAAAAGAAAGCCGAGGAAGGTACTAAAGAGGAAACAAAAAAAGGAGGCAAAATATGATAGGAGAAAACTATGCGGCGGTGGATTTGGGGTCAAATGCCGCCCGATTTATAGTAAAAAGTGTCGTTCCCCACGCTGATGGATCGCTCCAGTCGGTCACCTTGCTTTATTTGCGGGTTCCAATCCGTTTGGGTGACGATGTGTTTATCAAGGGCAAGATATCGGAAGAAAAGGAAACTGAACTGTTACAGATGTTCAAGGCGGCGTGTCATCTGCTAAAACTGTGTAATGTATCTTGTTTCAGAGCTTGTGCCACCTCGTCGATGCGCGAAGCAAAAAACGGCAAGGAAGTGGTAAAGCATATCCATGCCAAGACAGGATTGACCCTTGACATCATCAGCGGCAAGGAAGAGGCCGAACTGCTGTCGTCGCATCGTTCTGCCCCCATGGGAGATGACTATTATATGTATGTGGATGTGGGAGGAGGCAGCACCGAATTGTCGCTGCTGCATGGCGGCGAAGTCATAGAATCACGCTCATTTCCTATAGGAACCGTGCGTATGCTGCTGAACGCAGTGCGCGACGGGGTAGGAGAAGAACTGGAACGGGAACTGACAGACTTGCGCAAAAAATATCCCGCTATTCATCTGGTAGGTTCGGGTGGCAATATAGAAAAATATTACCGTCTGGCTGACAGCAAGGACAAAATAAACAAACAGTTGCCAATCTCTTCGCTGAAATCTACTTATGAAGAGTTGAAAAATTTGTCGATAGAGGAGCGTATTGCCAGATATTCGCTCAAACGCGACAGAGCCGATGTTATCATTCCAGCGGGAACCATATTTCTGACAGTGGCAAAATGTGTCGGGGCTCAGAGCATCATGGTGCCCATGTATGGATTGGTGGATGGCATCATAGCCCAACTGGTCCGTAATAACTGGAAAACAGGTAACCCGATTCTTAATTTGGGTGACTAAATCACCATTTGCGTTTTTCCTTGGAGGCTGCGCTGCGAAGTGTGGCCTCTTTTGTTGATACGGGTTGTAATGATATTGTAATATCAGCTACATCGCGACGTAACAGCAACCCGCTACTTTTACTTTGTGGAAAGGAGGACTTCACAATGGAAACAAATATGATGACACAAGGATACGGCTATTATCGCCAGCATTTTATATTATACAGTGTATTGCTTACACTTGATTTGCTGATATTGCTGCTGGTGTGGAACGAATTTAGCGAACCTGTAAAAACCAGTTTCGTATTGCTGCTGTCGGTGGTTGCTTTGCTGTCGGTGGTGCTTTCGTTTCTGATTGTAAAAGAGGTGATGCTGTATTTGAAGTTCAACCGGATTCGGCAAAAAATGGAAAGAGAAAACAGTGTGGACCGATAAATTCGGCATCCGAAAATCTCTTGAAAAAGGGCAAAAAAAATATAGGGACGTTTCACAACGTCCCTATACTTCATTAACCTAAACCTTAACTATGAAAAATCTATCTGTTTTGTTTGCACTACAAAAATGCAATACTTTTTTCTATTTACCAAATATTTTAGTGAAAAATATTGATTTAAATCAATATTTTCCTTGAAAAGCTTTAGTCAAGCCACCTTTCGGGAGTGTTAAAATTTGAATTTTTTTTTGATGGTTTGTGGTGAAAATGAAAATAACAGAGTGAACGGAAAAGAGAAGAATGTAAAAAGGATTATAACGACCTTACGTATAGATCAATAACAGAAATGCAACAAATAAGTAACCTCACCTTAAAAAATATGACTCAATACCGAAACAACACCCCAATAACTTTGCCATTGAAAAAAGAAACAGAATACAAACTAAAAAGAAAAACAATGAAAAAGGTATTTATTTCAGCATGTTCTTTTTTGTGTATGACGATGGTTGCCAATGCGCAAACGTCAGAAACACCTGTCAATCAGGATTCAGTGCAAACAGAGGAGGAAACGCTGCAAGCACCACCGGAAGAGCCAGAAAAAACGCCAATGGAGAAGTTGGAAGACCGGACAAGTGAGGTGGAAAGTAAGGTGGACAAACTCTCCAAACTGAGCATATCGGGCTACATTCAGGCGCAATACCAGTATGGTCAGGAATATGCCTCGCCTAAAGTGGGCAACAATACCAATGAAACTTTAGGTACAGACGATGAGGGTGGCTTTGGCCGTTTCGGCGTCCGCAGGGGCCGTCTGAAAACTCAATATAAGAGTGGTCTTACCAGTGCCACCTTTGAGATAGACATTACAGAAAAAGGATTTGCCACCAAAAATGCCTATTTCAACATTAAGGATCCATGGTTGAAGACCTGCGCTTTCCAAGCCGGTATTTTTGACAGACCATTCGGCTATGAGTTGGGCTATTCATCCAATCAGCGTGAGTCACCAGAATATTCAGCAGTCTGTCAGACAATCTTCCCCGATGAGAAGGACCTGGGTGCCATGTTGATATTGGCTCCATCAAAAGAATCTCCGCTCAATTTCTTGAAACTGAATGCTGGACTGTTTGCCGGCAACGGAATGAAACAGGATTCCAAAACGCTGCGTGACTTCATTGGCAAACTGACGGCATCTAAAAACATAGGAACCGACGGTAGCTGGGAGTTGGGGTTCTCCTACTACAAAGGCGGTGTCTTTCAAGGCAACAAAAATGTGTATGATATGGATGGAAAAGCATTCACCGTGGATTCTTCAGCCAGCAATGTGGGAGAGTATGCCAAACGTCAGTATTTCGGACTGGATGGTGCGCTCATATTCAACACAGAGGCAGGGCAGACCAAACTGATGGCAGAGTATCTGTGGGGCAACCAGCCTGGCACATCGGGCAGCAGCAAGAGTCCCAACGATGCGAAGAACCCGGCTGGTGATACCTATCTTCGCAACTTTAACGGCTATTATGTGATGCTGGTGCAGGATTTGGGACAGACCCCATTCTCACTGGTGGCCAAGTATGACTCTTATGACCCCAATACGGATGTGGATGGCGACAATGTGGGCAAGACAGACAAACAAGGCAGCAAAGCTACCAACAAGGCAGATTTGTCGCAGAGCACATTCGGTGCCGGTCTTATCTGGAGGGCAATGTCGAACGTGAGACTTACCGCCTATTACGAAGTCAACAGCAACGAGACCAGCAAGAATGTTGCCGGATATGATAAGGATAGGAAAGACAACCTTTTTACCCTGCGTATGCAGTATAAGTTCTGATAAGCTGTTACAAAAAAATCAATCAATTAAATCATTATATGTCGTATGAAAAAGTTAATGTTGACCGCAGCATGTCTGCTGATTCTGGCAAACGCTGCTCAGTTGTGCGCACAAAAGGTAAAGGGCTCAGATACCTGTTTGCCACTGGTGCAGAAGGAGGCCGAAAACTATATGAGGGGCAACTCCAAAAACTCCGTAACCGTGATTGGCGGTGGCTCGGGTGTGGGATTCTCCGCCTTGATTGAAGGCTCGACCGATATGTCGATGGCTTCCCGAAAGATAAAGTTTGAGGAAAAGAACAAACTCCGCGAGGGTGGCAAATCGGTGAAAGAAGTGGTAATGGCCTATGATGCGTTGGCAGTCATTGTCAATCCGAGCAACCAAGTTTCCAAACTGACCCGCGAACAGCTGGAAGGCATCTTTACCGGGAAAATAACCAACTGGAAACAGGTGGGAGGCGCCAATCTGGCAATTGTTCCTTATTCTCGTGAGACCTCTTCGGGAACCTATGAGTTCTTTAAGGAACATGTGCTCCGTAACAAGAACTACAAGAACGGCATCATGAGCATGCCTGCCACTGGTGCCATTGTGCAGTCGGTGAGCCAGACCCCAGGTGCCATCGGTTATGTGGGCCTAGCCTATCTCAACCGCAAGGTGAAAGCTGTATCAGTATCCTACGATAAGGGCAAACACTATGTGGCGCCATCAGTGGCCAATGCCAAAAACAAGACCTATCCGGTGGTACGTCCGCTCTTCCTTTACTATACGCTCAATATGAAAAACAAGGTGACTCCATTCATTAATTATGTGCTTTCACCCGTAGGTCAGAGAATAGTATCGCAAGTGGGCTATATACCGCTCTCTGCAAAGAAGTGATAAATCGGATTCCCGATTGAAGGAAACGGAATTTTTTCTGACCGCTTGCGGGGGGAAGTGAATTCCGTTTCCGTTTTTTCCTCTATCGGTTCTGATAAAACTAATTGATAAAACAATAGCATGAAGAAATTTTTTGAACATATAGTGGAAGGGATGCTAAAACTGAGTGGAGCATTCACCAGCATCGTCATCCTTCTCATCATAATATTTCTCTTTAAGGAGGGATTCGGACTCTTCAAATCGCCATCGCTGGAAAAAGGGTATGAACTGGTGGTAAGCAGAGGCAACACCATACAGCACCTTACTCCAATGGAGGTCAAGTCAATTTATGATGGCGACGTTACCAACTATTGCTGTCCGATAAAACCAAAAGATTGACAGTATGAGGGCAAGTAAATGATA
>CALMUD010000231.1 GCA_937872735.1 uncultured Bacteroidales bacterium | reverse complement strand
CTCTTTCCCTACACGACGCTCTTCCGATCTCTTCAAGGCCCCCATCACGGGCGTCATCTTCACGCTGGAGGTACTGATGCTCGACCTTACCATGGCGTCCATCGTGCCGCTCATCATCACCGCCATCACCGCCACCGTCATCACCTTTGCACTATCGGGCACAGAGAATATGTTCCCATTTGACACCACCGTCAACTTCGCTCCCGAAAGAACGCCTTACTACATCCTGCTGGGCGTCGTGTGCGGATTCGTGTCACTCTACTTTGTAAGGGGCAGCAACAAACTGGAATCCTTTTTCAGAAGCATCAACAGCCCGATGAAGAAACTGGCCGTCGGCGGCGTGATGCTGAGTCTGCTCATTTTCTTTCTGCCACCACTCTATGGTGAGGGTTACGACACCATCACCGCACTCATCAACGGACAAGAGGAATTGGTGACGCGCAACAGCGTATTCTACGGATTCAACGACAACTTTTTCATGATGTTCCTGTTTTTCTTTCTGGTCGCCTTCTTCAAGATTTTTGCCACGGCAGCCACCAACGGTAGCGGCGGAACGGGTGGTATCTTCGCACCCAGTCTGTTTATGGGCTGCGTGGCAGGATTCACCACCGCTGGAACCATCAACAGCGTCAGTTCGGCCAGCCTGCCCGAGAAAAATTTTGCATTGGCTGGCATGGCAGGTGTGATGAGCGGTGTGATGCACGCCCCACTCACCAGCACATTCCTCATTGCCGAACTGACGGGCGGATACGGATTGTTTCTGAGTATCATGACCACCGCCGTAGTGGCCTATATGACCATTTTGGTATTCGAACCTCACAGTCTGTATGCCATGCGACTGGCCCAGAATGGGGAACTAATGACACATCACATCGACAAAAACATACAAATGATGCTGGACGTGGATTCGCTGATTGACAAGGACCTGAAAGAACTGAAACCGAAAATGAGACTGGGAGAGGTCATAGACGTCATCAAAGAGACCAAGAGAAATGTTTTCCCAGTACTTGACGACCACCGCTGTCTGGTGGGAATACTCACCATTAACGATATCCGCAACGTGATGTTCCAGCCCGAATACTACAACACCCTGCAAGTGGAACAATTCATGCTGGGTGCCTCGGCGCTCATATTTGTGGAGGACCCTGAAAAAAAGAAAATGGTGGAGGACGAAATAAACAAGGAACGCGAGGAACGGGACAAGAAGGACCAGAGAACCACTCCTAAGCAGAAGCAGGACGAAGAGGACCGACTGAAAGATGTGCAGGGTGACACCGTTGACGCCATCATGAAGAAATTTGAATTTACCAAGGCCTGGAACCTGGCCGTTGTCTACAAAGGCTCCAACAAATATGTGGGATTTCTGTCGAGGGCGAAAGTCTACAATGCTTACCGCGACCTGCTGCAACAATTTTCTGATGAATAACAAAAAAAAGAAAGAGGAAAAACATGGCTGACTTGAAAGAAGAACTGGGCAAGCGGATATTGCTGCTGGACGGCGGTATGGGCACCATGATACAACAATACAAACTGACAGAAGCCGACTACCGCGGTGAAAGGTTTGCCGACATAGATTGTCAACAACGGGGGAACAATGACCTGCTGTGCCTCACCCAGCCCCAAATAATAAAAGACATACATAAGAAATATCTGGAGGCGGGAGCCGACATCATTGAGAGCTGCTCATTCAACTCCCAACGCATATCGATGGGCGACTACCAGACGGAAGAATATGCGCGCGAGATAAACCTTGCAGCCGCACGGATAGCGAGAGCCGCCGCCGATGAATATACGGCCAAAGACCCCTCGAAACCGCGATTTGTAGCGGGGTCAGTAGGCCCCACCAACAAGACGGCCTCCATATCGCCCGACGTGAACGACCCCGCCAAGCGAGGAGTGACGTACGCACAGCTGCACGAGGCCTATGTAGAGCAAATGTGTGCACTGATTGAGGGCGGAGTGGATGCGCTGCTGATTGAGACCATTTTTGACACGCTGAATGCCAAAGCGGCCATACAAGCGGCACAGGAGGCCATGCTGAAAACCGGAAGAAAGGTATATATCATGCTGTCGGCCACAGTAGCCGACAGCAGCGGACGCACCCTGTCGGGACAGACACTTAAAGCCTTCATCATATCGGTGATGCACGCCGATGTGCTGTCAATAGGTCTGAACTGCTCTTTCGGAGCCAAAGATTTGAAACCGTTCATCGAAGAGGTGAGCCGTTTTGCCCCTTGCTACATCAGTGCCTACCCTAATGCGGGACTGCCCAACCAATTTGGCGAATATGACGAGACTCCAGAATTAATGGCAGAACAGGTAAAAGACTATCTGACAGAGGGTCTGGTGAATGTGTTAGGAGGCTGCTGCGGCACTACCCCAGCCCACATTGCCGCCTACCTGCCGCTGCTAAAAGGGGCCCTGCGCCATCAACCCAAAAAGAAACAACACAGCCTTTGGCTGTCGGGACTGGAACCGCTGGAAATAAAATCGGTCAACTATAAGGAGAACCCCCAAGCCGAACGCAGTCTGTTTGTCAACATCGGTGAACGATGCAATGTGGCTGGCTCGAAAAAATTTCTGAGACTCATCAGTGAAAAGAAATATGAGGAGGCGCTAAGCATCGCCCGCAAACAGGTGGAGAACGGAGCGCAGGTGATTGACGTGAATATGGATGACGCCATGCTTGATGCAAAAACCGAGATGGTGAACTTCCTTAACCTGCTGATGTCGGAACCCGAAATTGCACGGCTGCCCATCATGATTGACTCTTCAAAGTGGGAGGTCATAGAGGCCGGACTGCAATGTGTGCAGGGGAAAAGCATCGTCAACTCCATTTCACTGAAAGAGGGTGAGGAAAAATTCATAGAAAAAGCAAGAAAGATACATGCCTATGGAGCGGCCACAGTGGTAATGGCGTTTGACGAGAAGGGACAGGCCGATACCTACGAACGAAAAATAAGCATCTGCCAACGGGCCTACAACCTGCTCACCCAAGTGGCAAACTTTCCGCCCGAGGATATCATTTTCGACCCCAACGTGCTGGCCATCGCCACTGGCATAGAGGAGCACAACAATTATGGAGTCAACTTCATCAAAGCCGCCGAATGGATAAGGCAGAACCTGCCCTATGCCAAGATAAGCGGTGGCGTGAGCAATCTGTCTTTCTCGTTCAGAGGCAACAATCCCGTACGAGAGGCCATCCACTCTATATTCCTCTACTATGCTTATGCCAAAGGCATGGATATGGGCATCGTAAACGCAGGTATGCTGCAAGTGTATGATGACATACCTGAGGACCTGCGCAAATGCGTGGAGGACGTCTTGTTCAACCGGGACAAGGAGGCTACCGAGCGAATGATTGCCATGGCTGAAAAAATAAAGGCGGAGGCATCGGGCGAGACTACGACCGAACACGTTGACGAGTGGAGGAACAAAAATTTGGAGGAAAGGCTGCAATATAGTTTGGCCAAGGGCATCAGCGACTATCTGGAAACAGATTTGAAAGAGGCACTGACCAAATATGCAAGGGCAGTAGAAATCATTGAAAAACCGCTGATGGATGGCATGAACTATGTGGGCGAACTGTTCGGGGCTGGAAAGATGTTTCTGCCTCAGGTGGTAAAGACGGCACGCACCATGAAGAATGCCGTGGCTTTTCTGCAACCTTACATTGAACAGCAAAACGGGGATGGCGAGAACCAAAAGGCAGGAAAAATAGTCATTGCCACAGTCAAAGGTGACGTGCACGACATTGGCAAAAACATTGTGGCCGTGATTCTGGCCTGCAACAATTTTGACATCATAGACTTGGGCGTGATGGTTCCTTCAGAGAAAATAATCGCCACTGCCATCAAGGAGAAGGCTGACCTCATCTGTCTGAGTGGACTGATAACCCCATCGCTTGAAGAGATGTGCCATGTGGCCAGCGAAATGCAGAAGGCCGGGCTGCACATTCCTTTGCTGATAGGCGGTGCCACTACCAGCCCTGTACACACTGCCGTGAAGATGGCTCCTCAATACAATGGATTGGTGGCCTACATGAAGGATGCCTCACAAAGCACCTATGCCGCATCTCAGCTGCTGAACCCTCGCACACGGGAGGCTTTCATGCTGAAAATAAAAGAGGACCAGAAGAGGCTCCGCAACGAGAACAATGAAAAACAAGAAAAACTGATGTCGATAGAGGAGGCTAAAAAGAATAAACTGAATCTTTTTTAACCACCTTCCATCAAGACGCTGATGCACTGACGCTAAAATCAACACAGAGGGAGATAACACAGAGCAAAACCTCCTGACCACCCAACGTCGGCATCAAAAGGCGAAACATGGTAAATAAAACAACAGCGGGGGTTGCATCAATGGATGCAGCCCCCGCTGTTTATTCTAAGTTTCGCTATTTACTTGGCGTAACTTACTGCACGCGTCTCGCGTATGACAGTAATCTTGACCTGACCAGGATAAGTCATCTCATCCTGAATCTTCTTGGCAATTTCGTAAGAGAGTTTTTCTGCCTCCTTATCATCAATCTTATCAGCACCAACAATCACACGGAGTTCACGACCTGCCTGAATGGCATAAGTCTTGAGCACACCAGGGTAAGCCGAAGCCAATTTCTCCAAATCGTTCAGTCGCTTGATATAGGCCTCCACAATTTCGCGGCGGGCACCAGGACGGGCTCCCGAAATGGCATCACAAGCCTGCACGATAGGAGCAATAAGGGTTTCCATCTCCACTTCATCGTGGTGGGCACCAATGGCATTGCAGATATCTGGTTTCTCCTTGTACTTCTCAGCCAGCTTCATACCCAGAATAGCGTGTGGCAATTCTGGCTCATCATCAGGCACCTTTCCTATATCGTGGAGCAAACCGGCACGTTTGGCCTTGCTAGGATTCAATCCAAGTTCTGATGCCATAACCGCACAAAGGTTAGCCGTTTCGCGGGCATGCTGCAACAGGTTCTGACCATACGAAGAGCGGTACTTCATTTTTCCGATAAGACGAACCAAATCAGGATGCAATCCATGGATACCCAAATCGATAGTGGTACGTTTACCCGTCTCCACTATTTCATCCTCCACTTGTTTCTTTACCTTGGCTACCACCTCCTCGATGCGGGCAGGATGGATACGGCCATCGGTAACCAGCTGATGAAGTGCCAGACGAGCCACCTCACGGCGGACAGGGTCGAAGGCAGAAAGGACAATGGCATCGGGCGTATCATCAACAATGATTTCAACCCCCGTAGCAGCCTCCAAGGCTCTGATGTTGCGGCCCTCACGGCCAATGATACGGCCCTTCAGTTCATCGGAATCAATATTGAAAACCGAAACTGAATTTTCGATGGCAGCCTCGGTAGCCACACGCTGGATAGTCTGGATAACTATCTTCTTGGCTTCCTTATTAGCATTCATCTTGGCCTCTTCCATTATTTCGTTGACAAAAGCCATGGCATCCGTCTTGGCCTCTTCCTTCATCGACTCAATCAATTTCTCCTTGGCCTCAGCAGCCGAGTAACCAGAAATCACCTCGAGACGTTCATTCTCCTGATGACGGAACTTCTCAAGTTCCTGCTTGCGCTGTTCAAGAATAGACTGCTGGTTTTTCAGATTGTCGCGGATGGAATCATTCTCAGCCTTGCTCTTTGCAGCCTCCGACTGGAGTTGATTGACCTGCTGTTCACGCTGGCGCATACGGGCCTCAGCCTGTTGCAATTTGGAATTGCGCTGATTCACCTGAAGGTCGTAATCATTCTTCATTGAGATGAATTTTTCCTTCACCTCAAGCATCTTTTTATCCTTCAACACTTTAGCCTCATTCTCAGCTTCAGCGATAATATTCTGAGTGCGCGATTTGAGAACAGTGTTGGAGAGGAACCAAACACCGCCGCCCCCTAAGAGCAAAGCGCCAATACCAATTATAATATACAGAATCATTTGAAAATATTGAAAAATTAAATTAATATATAAGATGCACCCTGTCCACTCGTAACAATGGGCAGCAATGCGGGCGTAAACCTCGAAATAAAATGGAATACTGATAAAAGCTAAAGGTTTTCCTCCTTATCAAGGTAAGCAGAGAGTGAAGACATCATCTTACGCAGATTCTCCTCTGCCTCAATCGTGTGTGATTTTTCGCTCAGTTGATCGAGGGCCAATTCAAGAGCCACCAACGATAACTGATAATCCAAACCTCTGGCATTCTGAACTTTCTGATATTCAGTCAGCCTATTATTAACCAATTCGCAAGCATCTGTGTATAGCTTCTGCTGGTCCAACGGAACGATAACATTAATATTAACGCTACCTATAGAAAGTTCCATTTTTTCCTTATTCTGGCTCATCAGATTACTTGTTCAAAAGGGCAATACATTTATCAATTTCCCGCACCAATCCTAGCAGTTCGGCTCTGCTACATATCGCATCGTCCAACGAGAACGAATTGAGTTTGACAGCTTTTATTGTCTGATTTTTGCGCTCCAACTCTTTTATACGAAGAGTTGCATCCGCAATCTCAATGTTTTTCGCATCGAGTTGGTTGCTTAAATCTGAGTTTTGACGCTTAACCTCCTCATACAAGGACTTCAAGCGGTCAATTTCAGCAGACAAACCTTGTAACAAATCATTTTGCTGTGCAGCCATATTGCTAAAATTCAGTGCGAATTTAGCACAAATAAATGGAAAAAAGAAGAATCTTGACAATATAAGGTGGAAAAAACACAAAAAATGAAGTGCATCCCTCCATCGGGAGAGATGCACTTTTTTTTGCCTGCAACATTTGCAAACAATTGCAAGCAATCGACTGGCAACAGTCAGTCTAATTTTAGAGTATAAAAATTAAGGTTCACAAATATAATAATAATTTGGAACATTATTACTCAAATAAAACTTGATTTTGGGATTTGATTTTAATAAATTTGCCTTTCAAATTGCGAGATATTAATTAGTTATTTGACTATAATGCCACAGACATCATTACGAGGACTTTCGATGCCAGCTTCGCCTATTCGCAAGCTGGCTCCTTTTGCCAATCAAGCAGAGGCCAAGGGTATAAAAGTGTATCACTTGAACATCGGTCAGCCCGACATCAAGACTCCGGCGGTGGCGCTGGAATCACTCAAGAATATTAAAATGGACGTGTTGGCTTACACTCCCAGCAATGGAATTCTCAGCCTTCGGCAAAAGCTGGCCAACTATTACCATAAATTCAATATCGATGTCACCGCCGACGACATCATCATTACTTGCGGTGGATCTGAGGCGGTGAATTTCACTTTCATGACTTGTCTGGACCCAGGTGACGAGATTATCGTCCCCGAGCCTGCCTACGCCAACTATACCGCCTTTGCCGTTGCGTGCGGCGCAGTGGTCAAGCCGGTGGTTTCCACCATCGAGGAGGGGTTCCATCTGCCTCACATCGACCAGATTGAGGAAATGATTACCCCACGCACCAAGGGCATTCTGATTTGCAACCCTAACAACCCGACGGGTTATCTCTACAGCCGCGATGAACTGAACCAGATTAGGGACCTTGTAAAAAAATACGACTTGTTCCTTTTCTCTGATGAGGTTTACCGTGAGTTCTGCTATTCAGGGGCTCCTTACATCTCTGCCTTCCACTTGAAAGGCATCGAGAATAACGTGGTATTGTTCGACTCCGTATCAAAAAGATACAGCGAATGTGGATTGCGTGTGGGTGCATTGGTATCAAAAAATGAGGACGTAAAGAAGAATGTCATGAAGTTCTGTCAAGCCAGACTCTGCCCGCCGCTTATTGGACAGATGGTGGCAGAGGCTTCCATTGATGGCACTTCCGATGAATATATGCTGGACGTATATAAGGAATATGAAGAGAGACGGAAATTCCTGATTGACGGTTTGAACCGTATTCCTGGCGTCTACTCTCCTATCCCGATGGGAGCTTTCTACACAGTAGCCCGCCTGCCTATCGACGACTCTGAAGTGTTCTGCCGCTGGCTGCTCGAGGATTTCCAATACGAGGGACAAACAGTGATGCTGGCTCCCGCTCGGGGATTCTATACCAGCGATGCCTTGGGTAAGGACGAGGTGCGCATTGCCTATGCCATCTCAAAGGAAGACCTTGCAAAAGCGCTTTTTGTGCTGCGCCAAGCTCTTGAGGTTTATCCTGGACGCACCGTCGACATCCGAAAATAAGTGGTGACCTTTTCACCCTATTTATAATAACATAAAAGCACAGAGGATGGCCTTTGTGCTTTTTTATTGCTCATATTAATGAATTTTGAACTATTCATTGCCCGACGTATCCATTTCGGGCAAAAAAAGGGAAACCAACAAGTATCGAAACCCGCCGTCAAGATTGCCATTGCTGGCGTAGCCATCGGACTGACTGTAATGATTCTGTCAGTCGGCATTGTTGTTGGCTTCAAGCAGGAAGTCCGCAACAAGTTGATAGGATTCGGCTCTCACATTCAGGTCGGCATCAATCTAGGAGAAAAGAGCTACGAGGTAAAACCCATGAGCATAGATGCAGGACTGACCAAACAGATTGGGGGATTGACCGACGTCAGGCACGTTCAGGTTTTTGCCAACCAACCTGGCATCATGAAGACGAAAGACGAATTTCAGGGGGTGGTGCTGAAAGGTGTCGGCCCAGATTTCGACTGGTCTTTCTTCCAGAGCAATCTGAAAGCCGGACAAGTGCCACGCATCAGCAACGACAGCACTTCCAACCAGGTGGTGATATCACAGAAAATAGCCAATATGCTTAAACTGAAAGTGGGTGACAAGATTCCCACTTACTTCATCATCAATGGAAAGGTAAGAGTACGCGCACTGAGGGTTTGTGGCATCTACTCCACCGGGTTCAGCGACTACGACAAAATGGTGGTGATTGGCGACATAAAACATGTGCAAAGGCTAAACGGATGGGACGACAACCAGATAGGAGGACTGGAGATTCTGATTAAGGACTACGACGACCTCGACAAGGCCAGCAATGAGGTGTTCGGAGCCGTGGGCAACAAATACGATTCAAAGACGGGCGACTCTTATAACGTGCGCAGCATCAAGGAGATAAATCCTCAAATATTCAATTGGCTGGATATGCTTGATGTGAATGTTGTTATCATCTTGGTGCTGATGGCGTTGGTGGCAGGATTCACCATTATTTCGGGACTGCTGATTCTGATATTGGAAAAGACAAAAATGATAGGACTGCTGAAATCAATGGGAGCTGAGGACTGGAGCATCCGCAAGATTTTCTTATATCAAGCCTGTTTTCTGGTGGGCAAGGGGATGCTGCTCGGCAATGTCATAGCATTGGCAATATGCGCCATACAGCACTATTTCGGCATCATACAGCTGGACCCCGAAGTTTATTATGTCAGCACGGTACCTATCTCCATCAGTTTCATCAACTGGCTGCTGATAAATGCGGCAGCCTTCTGCACAGCTCTGCTGATGCTGGTCGGTCCTTCCTACATCATCACCAAGGTAAGTCCAACCGAGACCATGAGGTTTGAATAAATCACTTTTGGCGGAACCGCTTGGTCAGTTCACCAAACTCCTCTATGCGGCGGTCACGAAAGAAGGGCCAAATGCGGCGGACATCCTCCTCATGAGGCAACGATATATCGGTAACAAGACACTCTTCCTTTAGTGGGGAGGCATGCAGCAGCAGCTCACCCTGTGGACCTGCCACGAAACTGTTGCCCCAAAACTTGATACCCGAAGTGACTCCAGATGGGTCTGGCTCATATCCCGTTCGATTCACGGCCACCACATAGCAACCATTCGCCACGGCATGTCCGCGCTGCACCAGCATCCACGCATCCGTCTGACGCATCTTCTCGGCTGGTGTATCACCCTCATCCCACCCTATGGCGGTAGGATATATAATGACCTCAGCGCCATCCAAAGCCATAAGTCGTGCAGCCTCCGGATACCATTGGTCCCAGCACACCATCACCCCCAGACGTCCTACCGAGGTCTGTATGGCATGAAAGCCCAAGTCACCTGGCGTAAAATAGAATTTTTCATAATAGGCAGGGTCATCCGGAATGTGCATTTTTCGATAAATGCCGGCTATGGAGCCATCACGCTCCAATACCACCGCCGTATTGTGATATAAGCCAGCTGCCCGACGTTCAAACAGCGATATGACAAGCACGACACCCAACTCCTTGGCTAAAGTCCCGAATTCATCAGTGGACGGACCTGGAATGGACTCCGCCAACGAAAAAGCATTCACATCCTCAGTCTGACAGAAATACAAACTGTTGTGCAATTCCTGCAACACTACCAGCTGGGCCCCCATCGATGCACACTGACGTATGCCAGCCATCAAATGTTCCTTATTCTGCCTTACATCGCCCGTATTGGACTGTTGAACTATACCTAATTTCATACTTCCTAAGATTTTTACATAAAAATCACTCTGCATCTGACGGGAAGACCGTCAGACGCACCAAATCAACACGGACCGCCGAGGTACGAATCACTTTCACCTCAAAACGTTTATCTATGGTCACTTCTGCATTGGCCGACGGCACAAATCCAAAGGCATCGAGCACCAATCCTGCTATGGTCAGATAATCGTCACTAAGTGGCAATTTGAGTCCAAAATTATCATTGACATCCTCTACCTCCAGACGACCGGACAACAGATACTCGTTAGGACCGATTTTTTTTGACACAATGCCACTGTCACCCTCTACGTCATGCTCATCTTCTATCTCACCGAATATCTCCTCCATCACATCCTCCAGCGTGAGCAATCCCGAGGTACCGCCAAACTCATCAACCACCAAGGCCAGACTCTTCTTCTGCTTGAGAAAAAGGCGAAGCAACTTATTGGCAGTCATCATCTCAGGCACCACAATTATAGGATTGAGCATCGACTCCACACTCTGCGGATTATCAAACATATCGGCCGAATGTACATAGCCGACCACATTGTCTATATTGTCTTTGTAAATGAGAATACGGGAGAAGTGAGACTGTACGAACAGAGAACGCAAATCAGGCAACGAGGTTGTTATGTCAACGGCCACAATTTCGGTACGGGGCACCATGGCATCCTTGAGCCTGATTTTGGAAAAATCGAGCGCATTCTGAAACATTTTCACCTCATTGCCAAACTCTTCACCACCCGTCACTGGCTGAGATTCTTCCTCCTCCTTGCGAACTATGCGGTTGATGCTGAATGACAAACGGTCACGGCGTACCAGCAAGCCAAACATGGATACTATAGATACCAGCACCTGCTCCACAGGATAAAGAATCCAATAGAAAACGAAAAGGGGAGAAGAAACGGCAATGAAAAATGAGGTCGGACTTATCTTGTCAATCAGTCTGAGAACGGCATCTGTGGCCGCAACCAACAACAGAAGAGATAACACAGGAACCACCACCAACAGTAGGCCTTGATGCCCCTCCATCAGACAAAAGACCTGATGAACGAACAAATAAAACACAACGAGGGCGGCCAGAAAGAGAATATTGGAAAAAACAGTAGAATGCTTGAAAAAGAAAGAAGGCATCCGACTTTGCAAATTCTCATCTTTTGACAATTGCAGCCGCAAACGGTTAGAAAAGGCAAATGCCATTTCCACCCCAAAAAGAAATGAAAACAGCATTGACCATAAGAGTATCAATAAAATATTTATTGCCATTTAATCACATGAAATAATTACTCCGAAACTGGTATGATGCCCTCAGGATGCCGAATAACATACTGAGTCATCGACTCATTAGACTCAAATCCATGCCCCTTGATGATGCAATCCTTCTGGTGAATTTCTATCATCTTGTCAGAATAGACTTTGCCATTCTGCTGGTCCCAAAAGAGTTGGTCTGTTTTGAACTTTTCTCCTTTGATGTTGGTCACCCTCACATTCCCATCCAGTTGCCAAAGCTTCTGATTGGTAGTGTAGGTTGCCTTGTCACAAAAGATATTAGCCTCCGTTTTTAGGTCAGTGCTGAATTTTTCCAAACGCACCCCTTTAGGGAAAGACCAATAAGGAGAAGCCACCTTGGTATAGACCAGCCACACTGGGGTTGTGGCCCTATAACGGGTAATGCCTGAATCAGAAACAAGAGTCGATACATTCAGCGCCTTCATGGTTGGAAGTTTCGACCTATCAACATGGGCCTCCTCTACGTCCTTTTTGTCATCACACGAGGCAAAAAAGCACATAGCAACCGCTCCCAGAGCGATTGCTACATGCTTGATATTATAAGATATAAAACTCATTATTACTTATTGAATCTTGCAGTTGTAGACTCACCAATCCAGCCAGGTACTGTATAAGAAGCACCCTGGGTAGCAGGAAGTCCGCATTTTTGACGCTGCATGAACACCTGCGTCTTTGAAGGGAAGTTACGTTTGTAGATGCTGAGCAGTTTGTTAGCCTGTCCTGCACAACGTGGGTCAACCTGTTTAGCACGCTCTGCCTTGTCGGCAGCTGCCCAGAAAGCAGTCTGCTGAACGAGCGCATTTGAACTGATTGAACGGGCACTATTGGCATAAAGTTGGGCTATCATCAAATAGGCATATCCGTTACTTGAGTTGTAAGTCAAAGCCTTGCGGGCATACTCACGAGCACGGCCAGTCTCGCCTCTCTTGTTGTAGATAGAAGAGATTTTAAGCATGATGTTCGACTTATCAGCGGAACTCTTGGTATAATTAGCTGCCTGATTCAGATAAGAAATGGCTCCATTGATATCCTTCTTATTGAAGGCCTGGGCTGCCAAACCGCAAGCGGCTGTATAAGTTGGCTGCAACTTGTAGAGATATTCTGCGGCCTTGAAATAGGTAACAGAGTTGTCACAATCGGCCATATCATACAGTTTTACCACCATATTCAGGAAATCGGCATCATTCTTCTTGGCCTCCAGCTGTCCAGCATAAATAGCATTCAGCGTCTGGCAATTGGCTGCTCCTGACTGACCGAAATCCTGGTCTATGGCACCCTTTAACTGGTCATAAGTGGAGTCTGCCTCATCACCTTGGTCAACACGTTTGGCCAACAGATTGGTAACGTTCAGATAATCATCCACAAACTGCTGACGGTTGGAAACTGCATTCTTCTTGAACATCTCCTCAGAAAGCAGATAATACTGATAGAACACATTAAGCTCATTATCAGCACCACCTTCATTGATGGTCTGTTTCAGCCAATCGTAAGCCTGCTTCTTCATCGGATCAGCCGTGCTTACCTGATCAATATAGGTAATATAATCAAAAGCCTTGCGTCCGCGAATGTAATAAGCAGGATGCTGCTCATCGTTACCAAAATATTTGATACGGTTGTCATAGACACCCATCATCTCGTCAAAATATTTCTTCTTGTCAGCAGGGGTCTTGGCCTGCGCCATCTCCCAAGCCACAATATAAGGGCCATAGACGTAAAGAGAAACGTGAGAGGCGGGACAATCCTTATAGGCAGCCTCCCATGGGCCAACGGCATCCTTGAAATTGCCTGTCTTGCTGCCCTGATTGAAATAAGAAGTCATCAAACTCAGATTCTCGATACAACGGATACTATCCTTTCCGAAAGGAGAAGAAGTTTGAGCACTTGCCGAAGCAAATGTGAGTGCCAGCAATGCTGGTGCTGCAAATAATTTCAGTTTCATATTAATTAGATTTTATTTTATTCAAATTTATGTTTTACGAACCAGCGCTCATTGAGGGTGAGGTTGAACGACATCTTGAAATACTGTTCAAGAATAAGGTCATCCGTCTTTTTACCTGCCCGCCCATATTCAAAGCCGATGTTCAAGATGGTAGGATTAGCCACTCTGCGTAACGGAAGGCCTAAACCTGCACTGAATCCCGTCTGATTGAAGTCCTTCTCATTCACCTTGAAATAAGAATTGCAATAATTCAAACCAGCCCGGTAAGAGATCCGTTTAAAATAGCTTTTGCTCATTTTATTCGGAAGGAACTCAAAACCTGCAGCTACGCGGTGGCGGTCCGAGAATGGAGTCTCATTAAAATATCTCACATCCGACCATTTCTGGTATTTGTAGTCCACGCCCACCGTCCAGCTGTCTGATATATCATAAACAAACCCCGTGCCAAACCCCATCGGCAGGTCAAAGGTATTGTCATAATCTATTGAGACAGTATCCACTCCCGAAGTGGTAATAGTCTTGTCAGCATTAGCAGTCAGTTTTGACTTAAAATCGAAAGTGGCTCCCCAAGTCAGATTGCGTGTCTGAGATAGAGGCAGCACATACTGGGTTCCCAACGATACACTCCAATCGTGTACCGAAATTGAACTGGTCTGGGTAGTGGAATGAAAGGTGGGGTTGTCAAACGACACCACACTATTGTGATCGATAGTACCAAAGTTATAATAGACATTGGCACCCAAGCTGAAGTTGCGGAATGGAGAAACACCCAAACCCATGTAGACCTGACTGATGTCACCAGAACCCGTATAAGAGCTGTTGACAGCCAGTGTATCCGCCGTGATGGTAGAAGGCTGCACCGTTTTGTTTCCGAACTCATACCCTACAAAAGAGAATGGCTGGACACCGGCACTGAACGCAAGCCATTTAGAAATAGGAAACTGCATGGCCATATAGTCGAAATTGACATCCCACGATGCCTGTGTATTGCCATTATTGTCAGAAAAAGAGGAACGCTTGGCCGAGCCTCCCACCTCAAAACGGAACCCCATGGTATCAATGGCCGTGAACGAAGCCGGATTGCCAGGATTGATATATTTGCTGTTACGCACAGCTGCCGACAGACCTCCCATTGACTTACAATAGCCAAAACCAGGATTGCTCAACTCTCCATACCCATATCGGGTATAGGGCGAACTCGTATTGTTCTGCGCTTGCATTGCAGCTGCTGACAATACCGACATCATGATCAAAGATACCTTTTTAAACATCTAAAAGTTGAGTATTCTGTTTAAACCTATTAACAACAAGTTCGGATTTGCAAAGATGGCACTTTTTACGCGTCTTTCAAAGTAAAAAGAGTCTCCTCCCGTTAAAAAAATTGAAAGATTGGGATATTTGGAAGCGAGTACCTTTGCATATCCCTCAATTTCATAAACGATGGCCTGCACCACTCCTGCCCTGATGGCATCCAGCGTATTACTGCCGATGACTGGTACAGGATTATCCTCATCCAGGCTTACCAAAGGCAATGCCTGGGTAAACTGATGGAGTGCCTGCAAACGCATCTGCAAGCCTGGCGATATGTTACCACCAAGATATCGGTTCTGACTATCTACCACATCAAAGGTGATGCATGTACCCAAGTCGACAACCAACAGATTGGAGTCGCGTCGCAGATAATTGGCTCCCACACACGCGGCCAAGCGGTCCATCCCCAATGTGCGCGGAGTGCCATAGCAGTTGGCTATTGGCAACGGAGTGTCAGCATTGAGCAAGGTCACCGGTACTCTCTCTGAAAGATACGGCAAAGGAAGACTTTTATTGTCAGCCACCGACGAAACAATGACCTTATCGATGGAAAACTGCTGGAACAATGTCTCAACGGCGGTGGCAGTCAACTGCTCCATGCGGGCAACATACTGCAAATCGTCATTATAGAAAACGGCGATTTTAGTAGATGTATTGCCTTGGTCGATGGTAAGATTCATATTTTTACTGCGGAAACGGGGCAATTGCCTTTATGGCAACCACCCCGTTTCTCCTGATTCTTTAATAATTCAAAATTCCGTATTGCCCATTTTGCAGAACCACTGCATAGGTAGGAGCCACATACAGCACCTTGTCGTAAACAGGGTATATCTTGATGTTTCCTCTTGAATCTATCACACCGAATTTGCCGGTTGCCTTGTTTTTCAATACTTTGTCATCCACCTCATAGCCTTTCGGCAGAGCGGCAATTCCATTACGGTCAAAACACAGTCTGTCACCATGATAATCAGCCACTACAGTAGCTCCGTCATACGACACGATGTTATCAGCAAAGGCAGCGACCTCTACCATACCCTTCGAATTCAGCACACCCCACTTATCGTCACTTTTATAAGCAAAATAAGTTCCTGTTTTCGTTGGCAGATATTGGATATCCGTATAGGTCGGTTTGATTATTATTTCTCCCTTAGATCCGACCAAAGCACACTTGGCATCAGAAAAGACTCCATAAGCGGCCGTCTTTACGATGGTATAGTTGGGCAATGGCTTGTCAAGCTGCACCTCATCAGGTGTGGAAAACAATTTTTTACCTTCCTTCAACACAATTTTTGTATTGTCGGTACCGGTGAACACACTTAGATAAATGACGTCCGATATTTTGCCATCGGCAAAAGCATTGCAATCATTATCGAAAAGATGGGATGGGTCGAGCATTCGGTCGTACACGGGTTCCAGTACAAGCTGATTTTTATAGTACAAGCCGTACTTGCCACCCAGCTTCACGATGGAATAATCGTTGCAATATCTGCTCATCTCGTCATATTTGACAGGAACCACTTGCTGCCCCGACCTGTCGACGGCTCCTTTCTTTCCAGCTTTGGTCACTATCAGATAGTTGGAGGCCACATGTCCATCGATGTGGTCATAACTACCCACATTGAACACATTGCCTTGCGCATTGACAAAACGGACACCAGAGCCGTCCCGAACCAGAATCAGACCATCCACCAGTTCCATGGTGGCACCATTGCCTATCGACTCACTTATCAGAACACGGCCCGAACGGTCAATATACTCCACCCGACCGTTTTCTCTCACTTTGGCCACACCATCAACAAAGCATACGTCCACACCACTATATTTCAGTGGAATATTATTCGTTCCAGTCTTGTCCAGAAATCCGAATTTGCCTTCCACCTCATAAGCTATCATCTTGTCAGGTCCGGCACAATCCTTAAACGAAGACAATTTGCCGTAATACAGGAACTTGCCTGTCGTGTCCATCCATCCCTCCGTAAAAAGGTTTTTAAGACTGCAAATGCCATCAGCATCAAAGAAAGGCATCATATCATACTGAGGTTCAGACATCAGTTTGCCCGCAGGCGACACAATTCCGTATTTCTTGCCATTGCGCAACTTGATGAAACGGCTATCCACATCAGTAGAGGTACGCCACGACACCTCATCGTATTTCTTGTCAAATATGGAACTTCCATCAGGACCTGCTATTTTCAGATTTGAGCCGTCAGAAAGAGCCACTCCGCCATTGGTCAACATTTTGCAGGTATGCTCATTAAGCGAGCTGCTGAGGAATGGTGCTATGGCCACTTGGGTTCCTTTGTAGATAAGGCCCCACAGTCCACCACTTCGCAGGGCGGTAAAGTTTTTGTTCAGAAATCTCAAGTCTGACTTGTCCGTAGCTTCAGGGGAATACAAAATGGTCCCCGTCTCCACATTGGCCAAGCCCCAGCGACCACCCTGCTTCACTATCAACTGGCCGTTATACACTTCGCCGACGTCCTCAAACTGAGGTGACACCTGTTGTCCTCCGGTAGAATTGAGGATACCCCAAAGGCCGTTTTTTACCAATATATATGACTTGCCCGTAGCTGTATCAGCGACACATCTCACTTCAGAATAGGAAGGAGAAACCTTCCAGACAAGCCCTGCCTGCTGCTGCTTTATTTTCTCCTCAAAATCACGTACTTCACGCGTATTATCAGGGAAATTGGCGATATATTTTGCATACGAATTGACTGTGCCAATGGTCTTGGCTTCTTCGTACGCCATTTTTTCCATTTCCTTCTTTATCTTGGGTGTCCAAGCCGAATTAGGGTAATCGACAGTATATTTCAGATAGGCATCCGCCGAAGGCGAAAGATGAGCATAGGCAAGAGAATCGCGCATGCGTATGGCTTGATCCCTTTTAGGTGAATCTGGATATTTATCAATGAAATCCTGTACCTCCTGAAGAGTGGCACCCGACAACGTATTGTCAAATACCAGATTATCCTTGGCACGTTTGGCATCATCAAGATAAGAACAACCCTGGCACGCCTTTATTATTTCATCATAGGCTGCTACGGTGTTCTGCGCCTTGGCATCCTTCATCAGATTATCCTCTATCTGCTGCCTCAAGTCATCCATGCGTATGCCCTCTTCACGTAGCACCAGCAACACTTTGGAATCGGTAAGATAATCACTGTATATGATACGGTTATATATATCATAGGCTTTAAGCGGACTATAACCTGTATACTTGGGATTATTGTCCAGCATTGACTCTGATATATCATACAGCAATTTCACCTGAGGAGTCATTCCATCCTTCGACACCTTGGCCCGGATAGAAATAGCCTTCTCAAAATTATTCTTTTTTACTTGTTGAATGGCATCCTGAATATCGGCAGCTCCCGCGTTCAGGAGCGACCCACATAACAAGGCCACAAGCAGCGCTTTTTTCTTCATTGTCTATTTGAATTTAATGTCAAATAAATAATTCAATATAAATAAGGTGTAGCGAACTCTCTCATATACACCCTTTCATAAGTTTCATTTCTTTTTGGAGAAAATCCATCTGAGAAAATCGGGAGTGGTGGTTACCGTGGCAGCACACTCGTCTTCGCTCATATTTGAGAAATCGACAATAGGCTCCACTGTCGACCCGTACATTTTCAGACTGATATAGACATCTTGTATCAATGTCAGCGGCACCTCTTTGCACGAAGAAGAAGTATAAAGACGGACTGGCAATTTTTTAATCGACTTCACTCTGTCTGGACAGACAGCACCACCTATCGACACCACAGCGGCGAACATATCAGGATTGCGCACAGCCAAATCAAGAGCTCCGCTGCCTCCATAGGCACCTTGCCCTATCATGTATATCCTATTCTTGTCAACTGGATGATGTTTCACGTAATAGTTTATCAGACGCTCAGTAAGTTCACCCGAATAAGTCTGTTCCGGATCACTAGGGAACGGCACCACATTGGCTGAATCAGATGGCGTGAATTGAGCCCAAGGATCATCAAAATCGCACTGTGGAATTATCACTATCGCAGGAAAGGAATCATGAGTTTCAGGACGTTTAAACAACTCGGCAACAGGAGAGTTCAACTGTTTGGTGTTATCAAACTGACCCTCCTTGCACCATTTTTCACCATGCAACACTACCACCAACGGATATTTTGAACGCGAATTTTCAGTATATCCCTTCGGATAAAGAACCCGATAAAACAAAGTATCGCCCTGTGAGCGGAACACACGTCCATAAAAGACTTGCGGGTTCTTCTTGTCCTGTGCAAATAGAGGAACAATAGGAGAAATTATCAACGCCATTAATATGGCAAGACAACATTTTTTCATCTTAAACGAATTTTACTACAATATTATATAATTATCCGCTGTTCTACAACTCAAAAACGATTTTTTTGGCAATTTATAAAGATATAGACCAAATTAAGCCACATAAAGAATTCCGCAAGTGTTTTTTTGTCAATAGATTCATGATGGACCTTCTCAACTTTTTTATTTCAAAAACAAACAAAATATCAAAATGAAACAAAAACAAAACATTTTAATATCCAATCATAATATAACAATGGTCAAAAACGAAAAATATGTAACATTCGCATCAAAAATAAATACATAATATCACCCAAAATATTGGATATTGAATTCATATTTTATATTTTTGCGGCAGAAACAAATAAAAGTGGCACGGTGACTTCAGAAAGTGGCGACAAGAGCTCTTTTTGAAACAAATGATCCGAAAACACTATCAAAATGGCAAGAAGATAAAGATGAAGTACACATCTTTCGCCAACTGACAAGAAGACAAGAACAAGACAAGAACAATAATTTTAATTAAAAACAACAGGCAATGAATGCACAATTAAAAGAATTCATGGAGAAGTTGATCGCCAAGAACCCTGGCGAGAACTTGTTCCATCAGGCAGTACAAGAAGTAGCTGAATCTCTTCTTCCTTATATCCAGGAGCATCCTGAATATCAGAAGGCCAAGATTCTGGAAAGAATGACTGAGCCAGAGCGCGTCATCATCTTCCGTGTGCCTTGGATTGACGACAAGGGCGAGTTCCAAATCAACCGTGGATTCCGCGTACAGATGAACAGCGCTATCGGCCCATACAAAGGTGGTATCCGTCTGCACCCTTCTGTTAACTTGGGTATGCTTAAATTCCTCGCTTTCGAGCAGGTTTTGAAGAATAGCTTGACTACCCTCCCTATGGGTGGTGGTAAAGGTGGTTCTGACTTCGACCCTAAGGGCAAGTCTGACAATGAAGTTATGCGTTTCTGCCAGAGCTTCATCACTGAATTGTTCCGCCACATTGGTGCCGATACCGATGTCCCTGCTGGTGATATAGGTACAGGTGCCCGTGAGGTTGGTTTCATGTTCGGTCAGTACAAGAGACTGAAGAATGAGTTCGTCGGCGTATTGACCGGCAAGGGCTTGACTTTCGGTGGTTCTCTTATCCGTCCTGAAGCTACTGGTTATGGTGTAACTTACTTCGCATCTTATATGTTGGAGACCAAGAAAGACAGCTTGAAAGGAAAGACAGTTGCCATCTCTGGTTCTGGAAACGTAGCTCAGTACGCTGTTGAGAAGTGTACTCAGCTGGGTGCAAAGGTCGTTACAATGTCTGATTCTAACGGCGCTATCTACGACGAGGCTGGTATCACTGCCGAGAAGTTGGCTTGGATTATGGACCTCAAGAACGTAAAGCGTGGCCGTATCAAGGAATATGCTGACAAGTTCGGCGCTAAGTATTTTGAGAATGCACGTCCTTGGCAGTTGGCTAAGTTTGATGTTGCCATACCTTGTGCTACTCAGGATGAGTTGGATGAGAGCGATGCCAAGGCATTGGTTAAGAATGGCGTTATCTGCGTAGCAGAGGGTGCCAATATGCCTTCAACAATCGAGGCTGTCAAGGTGTTCCAGGATGCTAAGATTCTGTATGCTCCAGGCAAGGCTTCTAATGCCGGTGGTGTTGCAACTTCTGGTCTTGAGATGTGTCAGAACTCTATGCGTCTGTCTTGGACTAGAGAAGAGGTTGACGCTAAGTTGAAGCAGATCATGAAAGATATTCATGACAACTGTGTTAAGTACGGAACTGAGAATGGCCGAGTTAACTATGTTAAGGGTGCCAACATCGCTGGTTTCGTCAAAGTTGCCAACGCAATGCTTGCTCAGGGTCTGGTTTAATCAGCCTTTTAACAGCATAACATAGAAAGAGAAAATCCCCGTTGCCGCGCGTGGCGGGGATTTTTTTGTCCCTATGCGCTCCACTTCTTTTCAACGAGTGTGGAGGTTGCTGGGGCGCAAATTTGGGAATTTTTCAAAGTTTATTAATATTTTTATCATGAACAAATTAAGAGTTGCTGTAGTTGGATATGGTAATATTGGCCGTTTCAGCGTTGAAGCTCTGAGAGCAGCTGAGGACATGGAGCTGGCTGGCGTTATACGCCGCGCCGCTTCGGTCAACAACAAACCCGCTGAGTTGAACGATGTAAAGGTAGTATCCAACATAGATGAGCTTGGCAAAATTGACGTTGCCATCCTTAGCACACCTACCCGCAGCATTCCTGAGGTAGCTCCTGTCTATCTTGAAAAGGGAATCTGCACTGTCGACAGTTTCGACATTCACACTAATGTATGGGACCTTCACGAGCAGCTGGACGCTATTGCAAAAAAGCATAACGCGGCTTCTATCATCTCTGCTGGATGGGACCCAGGGTCAGACTCTGTGGTTCGTACTCTGATGATGGCCATGGCTCCTAAGGGCCTCACTTATACCAACTTCGGACCAGGAATGAGCATGGGCCACTCTGTGGTTGCCCGTTCTAAGAAGGGGGTGAAGAATGCTCTTTCTATGACCATTCCTGAGGGAACTGGAATCCACAGCCGTATGGTTTATGTTGAACTAGAGCCAGGATTCACTGCCCAGCAGGTTTACGATGAACTGAAGGCTGATGCCTATTTCGCCAGCGATGAGCTGCACGTGATTCCGGTTGACAGTGTCGACAACTGCAAGGATATGGGACATGGTGTTTTGCTGGAACGCAAGGGTGTTTCTGGCATGACTCAGAACCAGAGATTCGAGTTCAAGATGTCTATCAACAATCCTGCACTGACCGGACAAATACTGGTTTCATGCGCTCGTGCCGTAGTAAAGCAGAAAGCCGGATGCTATGTCATGCCTGAAATTGCACCAATGGATTACTTGCCAGGCAGCAAAGAATCTTTGATTCGCGCTTTGGTTTAATACCAATATTTATTCATAAAGAGAAGGAGGCCTTTTTTCAGGTCTCCTTCTTTTGTTTATACAATTATCAAAAAAAGAGTATATTTGCATTTTATAGTTATATTGGTGGTAATGGGGACCAATCCGAACCGAATTAGACAAAGACAAAATGGGTAAAAAAAGGTTCACATATTATAAACTGATAGTTGCCTTCGGCATTATGCTGATAGCAACCATTCTACCCGCTTTGTCTACCACCTATGACGGATGTTACGACAACAACAGATGGAGCGGTTACCTATATAATGACTCAACTAAGACAGAAACATCTTATCTGCCTACTGAATTTTTCACGGCTAACGGGGCCAACATTCCTGATTATGACCCCAGCAAACCAAATTTGCATCCATCGTTTCAATTTGCTGATACTTCCTGCACAGGATCCGACGATTGGACTTTATCTGTTTCGGGTGTTTATGAGGGTGTCGGAGCCGACACTGCCACCATTGAAATCTGGCTGAGTACCTTCACTCAAGATGAAGAATACAAGAGTGCGAAGAAAAAGAAAATAGCCATATCCATGCCCCGAAAAATGGACAAATCGGGATTGAAATATTTTTCCGCACCGTTCTATATGGCATTCAAATATAAGAACGGAATCATCTACAAACTGAATGGAACCAGTGCAAGTGATGCTCAAATCATCGGGGGTGAATATTACAATGTCTGCAACATTATGAACCCTGCCGTCTATTGGGGCAACTATGGGGGCAGAATCACGAACTTGAGTTATATCGACAACTCCAGAGGCAATTCTTATTCCGAGAATTTCAGCAGATGTGACAGCATCAACTTGTTTCCTGATTGCGTTCCTGACCCCGAACCCACTATCAAAGCCAGCTACATATTGCCCTCTTGCGCCGACACTTTCCTTCATCTATCCGTAACATCAGATACGCTGAAAACTTTTCACTGGCTTGGACCTGACGGATTCAAAAAGGACTTTAAAGATACTACCATCAAATATTCAGACTGTAAATCTGGAAAATATATCGTATGGGGACGGATAAATAAATGTACCGACAATGTTGTAGATACTTTGTATATAACCATACCGAAGTTGGGTGAGAAAAAGGAACAGACCCTCACTACTTGCCATGGCGATACGATATATGTCGGGGCCATTCCCCACACCGAAACGGGTACATACATAGATTCTCTGAAAACGACGGAGGGCTGCGACAGTATCATCACTTCACACCTCACATTCACCGTCATCAAGGTCGATAACTATGATACCATCTGCGTAGGCAGCAAATACCATTTCGGACAACAGCTTCTCTCAAAGGCTGGAATCTACACCGACACCACTCAGACCGCGGGTGGGTGCGACAGCATCACCACACTGCATCTCGCCACCTATCAGGTCAGCGCCGTCGTGTTCGATACCATCTGCGTAGGCAGCAAATACCATTTCGGACAACAGATTCTCTCCAAGGCTGGAATCTACACCGACACCACTCAGACCGCGGGTGGGTGCGACAGCATCACCACACTGCATCTCGCCACCTATCAGGTCAGCGCCGTCGTGTTCGATACCATCTGTTCCGGACAATCATACACCTTCGGCAATTCCAAGTTGACACAAAGTGGAACTTATATCAATACTAGTAAATCATCAGGCGGATGCGACAGCATCACCACGCTGCACCTATTTGTGACACCACCAATAAAAGCTCAAAAATACGAGCTTAGTCTATGTCATAACGATAGCATCTCCTTCAACGGACTCACATTCCGGACTGCCGGCACTTTTTTTGATACGTTACAGACTCAGCAGGGATGTGACAGCATCATCATTTACAATGTGAAATACCTTCCTCAATTTGACTCTACCATTGTTTACAGAATATGCGAGACCGACTCCGTTCTCATCAACGGCAAAGCCTACAATAAAAGCAGTTCATTTACCGCTGCTACAAAGTTTGACAGCCATGAATGTCCGATGAGAGTAAAATACACCATCTACACATTTCCAGCTATCAAATTAGACGACAAGCATTATCATCTCTGTGGAAGCAAGGAAATGAGAGTCACTCTCGATTCCGTCAAATATGCCACCTACCATTGGTGGCCAGCCGAGGGATTGAGCAATACCGAAATCCGGACCCCTCTTGTTTTCGTCGACGACACTCGAGACTATCAAGTCGCCATCAGCAACGGATATTGCAATGATACCATTTCGGTAACAGTAGTCACCACTCCATATCCTATTATAGATGATGCCAGCGTTGAAAATGACGGAAACAACATAGCTATCAAAGTCCATAGCGGCATTCCGCCTTACTATTACCAAATAGACACCACCAGCGACTGGCAAACAGGAACAGAGTTTGGGCATCTTGACATTGGTGTGCATATAGCTTATGTAATGGACTCTGCCGGGTGCCAGGCATCAAAACCGTTCCACTACTTTATACCTATCATTCCAGCGCCAATCATGACTCCAAACGGAGATGGAATAAAAGATACTTGGGAAATAAAGAATCTGGAATACTACCATGTCTACCGCATCCGCATTTTTGACAGATGGGGCAAATTGCTAAAAGAATATGTAAACGAATACCCTGGATGGGACGGAACCTATAAGGGAATAAAAATGCCAAGCACCGACTATTGGTACACCATCAATGTGGACCTGAATGAGACCAACATATCTGGACATTTTACGTTACTCAGATAAGAACATTCTGATTAAGAACAATAAAAAAGAGAGAAGACGGGTCCATAT
Source organism: uncultured Bacteroidales bacterium (assembly GCA_937872735.1). Classification (GTDB taxonomy): domain Bacteria; phylum Bacteroidota; class Bacteroidia; order Bacteroidales; family Paludibacteraceae; genus Physcocola. The sequence continues at coordinate 11,183 of CALMUD010000231.1, read as the reverse complement.
CTTCCCATCCTCCCTCAAGTGTCTATATCTGTTTTGTCTTGGTCTATTTCTTCAATCAAAAAGGCAAATCACCCTCTGCATGAATTTCATAATTGCCACCCGCATTTTGTGCAGAAGGATTTTCCGTGTGAGTTTCTTCCTCGGCAGATTCCGCTCCATGGTCCAGGGGTTTCATTTGTCCGGATATGGGAATGTTTTTACGCTGTTCCTCACTCATGGCATCGTATTGCTCTTTGGTCAGACGTTCCTTAATATAGTGGGTTTCCCCGAAATTTTTCACCCTCGCCTCATAAGCTGTCATACTCAAGTAGATACCTTTTTTGCCTTCGTATAGCGACCCTTCGGAAAGAGGAATGCACAAACATCTTTTACTGCTTGATTTTCCTTGCAGTTCTGCCACAAAGGTTCCTTTCAGTTTCTTCAAATCCACACTGATATTATAATTCATATTCGTATTGTTTTTGAGATGATATGATTTCTGTAACGGAATAAAACGGAGATTTAATGCTATTTGCTGACAAGACCTATGATTTGGCGTAGACGAGTCAAATCAATATTCTTCTCACAATGTTCCACTCCATTTGCCACATATCTGCATTGACTGCTTCCATGTTCCTCCGTTGCTATGGTTATTACCATGTTATTTTTCAAGGTCAGACGGAATCCACGTCCTTCTCCTCTCCTGCTCAAACTATCTACTGTAAACATATCTTTGTTTATTATTTGTCTTTGTTCACTGCAAATATAGAAACAGTTTCTAAATATATTGCTATATTTTAGCAATTATTTTACTAAATAAATTCAAACAAATAATAATCAGATATTTACAAGCATAATAATTTAAAATAGGCTCTAAGATAAGCAATATTATAAATTATTAAATGCAAACATATATTGCAAAATTGCTAAATAAATAGTAATTTTGTAGAAAAGATATCTAATGGAAAGACGAATAGACAGATTGGACAAATACATCACCTATAAAGGATTAAATGACCACCAGCTGACCATAGAAACAGGATTGGCCAATGGTCTACTATATAAGGTGCGCAAAAATATTTGTGAACTGACCAACAGAAACGTGAGTCTGATAGCACAACACTACGCCGATTTGAATGAAGACTGGTTGCGAGATGGGATTGGATCCATGGTGGAAGGCCAGACGGATGACTCAATGGCATCAGACGACAAACAAAAGGGAATCCCCTTGGTTCCATTGACGGTGATGGCCGGGTTTAATGGCATAGATGCTCCTGGCTCCACAGTCAACGACTGTGAATACTATCAGGTTCCCCTATTTGAACAGGCTGGAGCAGAATTTCTAATATCCGTATCGGGCATGTCGATGGTCCCCAAATATTATGTGGGGGACATTCTAGCCTGCAAAAAAGTGAAAGATTCCACTTTTTTACAATGGGGTCGTGTTTATGTAATTGACAGTTCTCAAGGAGCCATGGTCAAAAGAGTGCAAGAAGATACTGAAAATCCGGATTGCATCATCTGCGTTTCAGATAATTCAGACTATAAGCCTTTCAAATTGCCAAAAACTGAAATCAGGGGAATGTATATGGTTATCGGCTTAATCAGAATGGAATAAGGAGGATTAATGTAAAACGGAATATTACCATCTGCCACACCTTCTGTCCTTTTTGCTTTTTTATCTGGTATTTGAATCGGTCAAACATATTTAGTTCTTTCCTGCAGGCAAAACCTCAATTTTTATTTATATTTTTGCACTATGGAATGGGAGTATGTCCAGAGCTTATTCTGATTTTGCTATCAGGTCCGCAGGCCTCCATACTTTTCATTCAACAAACGCATTTGTTTAAAACAATAAAAAAACAGGCAAATGAAAGTATTAAAATTCGGAAGTTCAGCTGTTGCTACAGCAGAAAAGATAAAAGAAGTGGCAAAAATTGCCGCGTCCACAAAAGGAGAGAACAATATTATTGTGTTGTCGGCCATTAGCGGCACCACAGACACTCTGATTGAGATTGCCGACTACTTATACAAAAAGAACCCTGACGGAGCCAAAGAACTGATTAACAGTTTGGAACGCTCCTATCTCAATTTGGTAAAGGATTTATTTTCCAATGAGACTCAGATAACTCTGCTTGGAAAAGAGTTGCGTTCAAGATTTGACGAAATCCGCGACTTGTCAAAAGACATATTTACCCTTTTTGAGGAGAAAAAAATCGTGGCGCAGGGCGAATTGCTCCTAAGCCTGCTTTTCACAGAATATTTGAAGGCGCAAGGCTTGAATGTAAAAAACATACAGGCTCTGAATGTGATGCGCAAAGACAAAAACGAAGAACCTGACACGGTTTTCATCACCAAAAATCTGAGCAACCAGATTGAAGTGGCAGGGAAAGCGGACCTTTACATCACTGAAGGATTTATCTGCCGAAATGCCTACAACGAGATTGACAACCTGGGCAAAGGAGGCAGCGATTATTCTGCTTCACTAATCGGTGCGGCGCTGCATGCTGACGAAATTCAGATATGGAGCGACAAAAATGCCATTTGCAACATCGACCCTATCATCGTAAAGGAAGCCCATCCAGTTGACAAACTGAATTTCGAGGAGGCTGAGGAATTGGCCTATTTCAGTGCAAAAACGCTGCACCCTACTTGTCTGGCTCCTGCCAAACTGGAGAACATTCCGGTAAGACTGCTCAACACATCCGCACCCGAAGCCGCAGGAACACTTATTTCTTCCGACTATGCCTCCAATCATGTGGAAGTGCTGGCTGCCAAGGATCATATCACTTCCATCCGTATCAAATCAGGACGTATGCTGTTTGCTCACGGCTTTCTCAGACGGGTGTTCGAGGTGTTTGAACAATACAAGACATCCATCGATATGATTACCACTTCGGAGGTGGGCATTTCCATCACTATAGACAACGACCGTAATCTGGATGAGATAGTGAATGACCTCAAAAAATTCGGGACCGTTACTACCAACAAAGAGATGACTATCATCTGCGCTGTGGGTGACCTGACTGACCAAATAGGATTTCAAGCCCAAATTGTAAATGCCTTGAGCGATGTGCCAATCGTCATGATATCGTACGGAGCTTCTGCCAACAACATTTCTTTCCTCATCCACTCGTCAGACAAGGAAAAGGCACTCCACGCCCTCAGCCAGAAGATGTTTTAATTTACATATTTTGAATAACTGAATAATATGACCAAAGGTACATTTCCCATTGACAAATTCAGAGGGTTGGAAACCCCTTTCTACTACTACGATACAGAACTGCTGAACAAGACTTTGGAAGCACTGAAGACTTCAGCTGACAAATATGGATTCTGCCCCCACTACGCTGTCAAAGCGAATGCTAACAAACAAATACTTAAAGCAATAGCTGGAAAAGGAATCGGAGCTGACTGCGTGAGCGGCGGCGAAGTTCAGGCGGCGGCTGATGCAGGATTTCCTGCTGATAAAATTGTATTTGCTGGGGTGGGAAAAACAGATTGGGAAATCAATTTGGCCTTGGATTACAATATTTTCTGCTTCAATGCGGAATCGCTGCCTGAGTTGGACGTTATTAATGAATTGGCTGGCAAAAAGGGAAAGACTGCTCGCATCGAGCTGCGTGTCAATCCTAATGTGGACGCCCACACCCACGCCAAAATAACAACGGGACTCAACGAGAACAAATTCGGATTCAATATTGAGGACTTGGAAAAGACTGTCAATCATTTGAGGACACTAAAAAATCTGAAATTCATAGGTCTGCATTTCCATATCGGATCCCAAATAACCGATGTCGCCACTTTTATTCCATTGTGCGAAAAAATCAACCAGCTTCAGGATGATTTCGAGAAAGCGGGTATCAACATCGAGAATATCAATGTGGGAGGAGGTCTCGGCATTAGTTACGAGAAGCCAAACAGTCTGCCTATTCCCGATTTTCAGGGATATATGAGCACCATACATGAGCACTTGAAACTACGGGCAGGACAAATTCTGCACTGCGAACCAGGACGCTCGGTTGTGGGACAATGCGGCAGCCTCATTACCAAAGTAACCTATGTAAAAAAAGGTGCTGTCAAGCAATTCGCCATAGTGGATGCCGGAATGACGGATTTGATACGTCCTGCTTTGTATGACGCTTACCACCGCATCGAGAATATCTCGTCTTCGGCCAAAGAGGAAAAATATGATGTAGTCGGCCCCATCTGCGAATCTTCTGACGTCTTTTTGAAAGACACGCTGATGAATGGCACTCAACGCGGAGACCTGCTTGCTATCCGCTCGGCAGGCGCCTACGGCGAAATCATGGCTTCTCAATACAACCTGCGTAAATTGCCAGGAGCTTTCATGTCTTCTGACTTGAAATAAACATTCGCTTATCATAAAAAGAATAACGCTCAATGATTACGATAATTGACCAGTTTACAGCTCTTAATCCATTGTTTCATATTCCTTTGGCTCTGCTCGCCCTGTTTTTTTTCATTCAACTCTACTACTACCTGCGCTACTACGCAGCGCCTATCCGCCTCAAAAAGAGAATGAGAAAAAACCTTGTGACTTACAACGAGGAGCAGCCACCCGTCTCCGTTATCATCTGCGCTCAGAATGAATCGGAGAATCTGAAATCTTTTTTACCTTCTATTCTGGACCAGGATTACCCCAAATTTGAGGTGATTGTGGTGAACGACGGGTCAACGGATGAAAGCAATATGGTATTGGAACATTTTTCGAGAGAACATAACAATCTAAAAATCACATTTTTGCCTCCAAAGGCAAAATATATGGGAAGAAAAAAAATGTGCCTCTCCATTGGCATCAAAGCGGCTGTCAACAATCTACTTTTGTTTGTTGATGCTGATTGCCAACCCAATAGCCGTAATTGGCTAAGCAAGATGGTCCGTAACTACACTCCCGGCACTGACATTGTGCTGGGCTACAGCCACTATAAGCAAAGCCCAGGACAACGGGGACATCTCTTCAGTTTCGATAATTTGTTCTCCACCATGCAATATATGGGGTTCGCTTTATGCCACAGACCTTTCAGAGGGGTTATCCGTAACCTTTCTTACAAAAAGGACACTTACTACAAGGCACGGGGATTTTCATCTCAACTGAATCTGGAAACGGGAGAGGATGACTTGTTCATACGTGATGCTGCCACCAATAACAACACACGCGTCGAAATGGACCAGGAGGCCGGGACTTTAACCAACAGAGAGTTGACCCGCAAATCATTCAGAGTGAAAAAGGAAATGCAAATGGATAACCGTAAGTTCTATCGTTCCGGTATCCGTTTGAGCATATGGTTCGACAGATTCTCCCGCGAATTTTTTTACTTATCTACCGTTGCTGCTATCATCATTTATGCCTGTCAGACTCAATGGATAGGACTTGGCATCGCCATTCTATTATTCCTCATCCGATTTACCACGCAGGCTATCATTCTGCATAAGAATGCCAAACTATTCCAGGAAGAAGACCATACACTGGGACTCATCTTTTACGAGTTATATTTACCGATCTACGAATTTCATTTACGCACTTTCGGTCGCATAGGCCGCAAACGGTGGGAAATGTGGAGGGAAGGTTAAGGAATAAATGGAACAGAAAGGAAAGGCCCCTCAGTCAGATTTGCAACTGACGTCAGACCAGCAGCGCAATGCCATTGCCTTCAATCGGTTGATTGAGGTAATGGACACTTTGCGCCAACGCTGTCCATGGGATAGTACACAAACGTGGGATAGTCTACGCGCCAATACACTGGAGGAGGTCTACGAGTTGCTCGATGCCATTGAGCATCATGACCTTGACGAGGTCCGCAAGGAATTGGGCGATGTGTTGCTTCATGTGGTGTTCTATTCTACTTTTGCACGCGAGGAGGGGGCTTTCGACATTGCCGATGTCTGCAATGCTATTGCAGACAAGCTGATATACCGTCACCCTCATATCTACAGTAACGACGAAGAAGCCGATTCAGAACTGACATGGGAGCAACTGAAACAGAAAGAAAAAGGAGGCAACAAAACCGTATTGGGCGGTGTTCCGGCTGCGTTGCCTTCTCTTATCAAGGCCTATCGGATACAGGACAAAGCCAGGAATGTGGGATTTGCCGCTATGTGCAAAGAAGATCTGAAAAATAAAATTGAGAAAAATCTGAAGAGTATTGATTGCTGTGACTCCGAACCTCAAAAAGAGGATTTATTTGGCACCCTGATTTTTGACTTCATCAATTTGGCACGTCTTTACAAAGTCAACCCGGAAGTGGCTCTTGAAAAACAGAATCTGAACTTTATCAAAAAATTCAACATTCTGGAAAAAACAGCTAAAGAACAAAACAAGGACTTGAAAAAAATGTCCCAAAACGAGAAAATGAAAATCTGGGAACAGAAATAAAAAACGCCATTGAGTATTTCGAGTTTTCTTCCGTAAATATCAATATTCCAATGGTTCAAAGCAATGTTCCAAATAGTCAGAAAATAAATAAAGTTTTGTAATTTAACACTGCTGATAATGAACATTTGTTCATTATATATTAATTTAGTGCATTGATTATATTTTAGAGTAAAAGAATGGAATCTATTAAAATTGGAAATCTGACGTTAAGAGTCCCCATTATACAAGGCGGAATGGGGGTAGGAATATCCCTGTCAGGATTGGCAGCAGCTGTTGCCAACGAAGGTGGAGTTGGTGTTATATCAAGCGCCGGTCTCGGATTATTGTATAAAAATTTCTCGCACAACTATCTCAAAGACAGCATATATGGGCTGAAAGAGGAAATCAGGAAGGCAAGAGCCAAAAGCAATGGCATCATCGGCATCAATGTGATGGTGGCCATGTCTAATTTTGCCGATATGGTAAAAACTGCCATTCAGGAAAAGGCCGACATCATTTTTTCGGGTGCTGGTCTACCTCTCAATCTGCCTTCTTTCCTCAAAAAGGATAGCGTGACCAAATTGGTTCCTATCGTTTCCTCTGCTCGTGCGGCCAACATCATCTGCGTAAAGTGGCAAACCGAATACGGATACTTGCCCGATGCCATTGTGGTAGAAGGGCCTAAGGCTGGCGGACATCTGGGATACAAGGAGAACCAGATAAATGACGACAATTACAGACTGGAAAAAATCATACCCGAGGTGGTAGCTGTAGCCAACTCCTATAAAGAGCAAAAGGAGATTCCGGTCTTCGCTGCTGGTGGCATCTACACAGGCGAGGACATTTCCCGTTTCATCGAGCTGGGAGCAAAAGGTGTTCAAATGGGTACCCGATTTGTCACCACTACCGAATGTGACGCTTCTGACGCTTTCAAGCAGAGTTACATCGACTCAAAAGAGCAGGATATAGAAATCATAAAAAGTCCAGTTGGAATGCCAGGCCGTGCTATCGGCAATGAATTTGTTCACGAGGCTAAGGAGGGCAACACCCGCCCCGACAAATGCTTATGCCATTGCATCAAGACGTGTGATATCAAGAAAAGCCCTTACTGCATCATTAAGGCCCTCTACAACGCTTTTATCGGCAATCTGAAAGATGGTTACGCTTTCTGCGGTGCCAACGCTTACCGCTGCAAAAAAATAACTTCAGTAAAAGAGCTCATCAACTCGTTGAGACAGGAGTATGACAATTACCAGGCCAAAAAAGCGGCTGCAAAGGTCGCCAAGGCTTGATGTGAAGTAACATATAAAACATAACGACGGACAGCCGCAGGATTTTAATCCTGCGGCTGTCCTTTTTAAAACAGATGTAATGAAGAGAATTAAAAAGTAAAAGCTATTGAGGTTTTACACTTTTTTCATGTTTTATCACTTTGGCATCAATATAGAAAATAATGTCCTCGATGATGTTGCTGCAATGGTCTCCTATCCTTTCCATCTTGCGGGTGAGTATGGCCAGACTGATACAGCTTGCGGCCTCATCGGTGTGGTGATTGATGTATAGGGCTATCTTGTTGAGTGCCGTGTGATAGCGCTTGTGCACATTGTCGTCCATAGCATAGAGTTGTTCCAGACTGTCGGTATTGGTCGATACAAAAACTTTTTTAGTGCTGTCAAGCATCAGTTTCAAGTCATTAAAAAATTCCCGCATCTCAATTTCTTCCAGCAGGTCATCCACTTGCGCATCGTAGCTGTCAAGCACATAACGGGCAATTCCATTAGCGAAATCGCCTATTCGTTCCAGTGCACCATTAATGCGGAGCAGGGCCAGCACACATCTCAAATCGATGGCCACAGGGCTGTAGAGTGCTATGTAATTCTCACAGTCACTGTCTATTTTCAGTTCAAAGGTATTGACTCTACGCTCACGCATCGTCACTTCACGGGCCAAGTCCGCATCATTGTTGAGCAATGAATCTCCGGCATCTTTCAGTTGGTTGTATACCAGATTCCACATCTCTATCAACTCGTTGCGCATGTCCTCGCGCTCGTCTTCCATGTGTTTCATACCAAATGTTTTTTAATTAGTAAAAGAATTTAGATACAGACCGATTAACCGAATCGGCCCGTTATATAGTTTTGCGTTGCCTCCTGTTTGGGAGAGGTAAACATCTTTTTGGTATCATCGAACTCTATCAGTTCTCCCAACAAAAAGAATCCGGTTTTGTCGCTTACCCGGGTAGCCTGCTGCATATTGTGGGTAACAATGACGATGGTAAAGTCCTTTTTCAGTTCATAAATGAGTTCCTCCACTTTGGCAGTCGATATGGGGTCCAATGCCGATGCAGGCTCATCCATCAGCAGCACCGACGGAGAATTGGCCATGGCCCTGGCAATGCAAAGCCGCTGCTGCTGTCCGCCAGACAATGCAAATGCGGATTCCTTGAGTTTGTCTTTCACTTCGTCCCATAGGGCAGCACCTCGCAACGACTCCTCCACCCGCTGGGTGATAAATTTCTCGTCGTGCACTCCATTCACCCTCAAACCGAATGCCACATTCTCAAAAATGGATTTCGGAAAAGGGTTGGGACGTTGGAACACCATACCCACATCTTTGCGCAGGCCATCCACATTCACATCCTTGGCATAAATGTCTTTCCCATCTATCAGACATTCTCCCTCTAGTCGGGTTCCGTCTATCAGGTCGTTCATACGATTGAAAAGACGCAGAAATGTTGATTTTCCACAACCGGAGGGGCCTATAAAGGCTGTCACGGTATGCTCCTCCATCTGCATACTGATATTTTTCAGTGCGTGAAAATCGCTATAAAAGAAATTCACGTTTTTTGCTTCGATTTTGCTCATATTTCTATAATTGTAAATCTTTAATTATAACAAAGATCAGTTGGTCCTGACTTTCTTGCTGAAATGGTTACGCAGCAATGTCGCCGTAATATTGATGGCCAGCACTATCACTATCAGCACCAATGCCGTTCCATAGGCCATCTTTGTGGATGCCTCTATATTGGTGCCACTGGTAGATATGACATACAGATGATAAGGCAAAGCCATCACTTGGTCAAAAATGCTGTGCGGCAATCGGGGTAAAAAATAGGCGGCGGCTGTGAACAGAATGGGTGCTGTCTCTCCCGACACTCGGCCCACGGCCAATATCAATCCCGTGATGATGTTAGGAAATGCCATGGGCAACGTCACTTTCCAGATGGTCTGCAAACGGCTGGCCCCCAGCGACAGACTGCCTTGTCTGAACGAATCGGGAATGGCTTTCATAGCCTCTTCGGTGGTCCGTATCACCAGCGGAAGCACCAGCAAACCCAATGTAAGGGAGCCTGCCAATATGGAATCGCCGAAACCAAACGTATCGACAAACAAGGTCATACCAAACAATCCAAATACGATGGAAGGTACTCCACTCAGAGTGTTGGTCATTACCCTTATAAATTTCACCAGCCAGTTGTTGCCAGCATATTCACTGGTATAGATGCCCGACATCACACCGATAGGGAAGGCAAAAACCATGCTGCCAACCACCAGACACAAGGTTCCTACTATTGCGGGAAATATGCCTCCCTTGGTCATTCCTTCTTCGGGATATCCGGTCAGGAAATTCCACGAAATGGCTCCTGCCCCACGGTAAACGATAAATCCTAAAATGACAAACAGAATGAGGATAGTCATGTAACTGAGCATCTTGAACAGACCAAACATCAGTTTCTGCATCAAATCTTTATTGTTATTCATATTTATTGCTATTCAGTTGTTATGTTTAAACAAAGCGGTATCAACGCTCTTTCTGCTGTTTGGCCGAAATGAGTTCGACCGCCACGCTGATAAGGAGCGTGATGACAAACAGCACACTGCCAAGCAGGAAAAGACTCTGATAATGGGCACTTCCTGCCGAGGTTTCTCCCAGTTCTGCAGCTATCGTTGCAGGTATGGTTCGGCAAGGTTGCAACAGCGAGGTTGGCATCAGGGCGGCATTGCCAGTCACCATCAGCACCGCCATGGTCTCACCTATTGCACGGCCTATGCCCAGCACCACTGCTGCCATCAGTCCCGACAATGAGTAAGGAAGCACCACTTTGTAGATAGTCTGCCAATGGTTGGCTCCCAATCCAAGGCTAGCCTCCTTCATGGCTCGGGGCGTAGTGCGTATGGCATCCTCCCCCACTGTAATGATGGTTGGCAATGTCATGATGGCCAGAACTATGGCACCCGCCAGACCCGTCTCTCCCACTGGCAGACCAAAGGTATGCTGTATGAGCGGCACTATCACCACCAATCCGAAAAAGCCATAAACGATGGACGGAATACCTGCCAGCAATTCTATAATCGGTTTCAACACTTTGTGCATCCGCTCACTGGCCAGTTCTGCCAGATATATGGATACGGCTATGCCCACAGGAGTAGCTATGGCTATGGCCACAAGGCTCACCAGCAACGTACCAAGCAGCAACGACAGAGTGCCGAACAATGCGGCTGGCGTAGCTGTCGGAAACCATTCTTTGCCGAAAAAGAAAGATCCTGGCGTAACATTGTCCACCGACACTTTCTTGCAACCGGATTTGGGAACATACTGCTGCGGCAGACAAAGAATGTCGCCTGGCTCTTGCGCCAGCATTTCATCTATCTTCGACGACAAATGTTCGTAGTTCTCTCCCAATTCATCTTCGGTGTATCGGTCAAACACGTCATCTATGCGCAACGGGGTTATTTCCTCGTCAGCACCTTTCAGCTGTTTCCAGTTGGTAACTATTGCTGTCCGATAAAACTGGGAAAATCCTATTTTCCGTCTGTAACTTGCTGTA
>CALMUD010000230.1 GCA_937872735.1 uncultured Bacteroidales bacterium | reverse complement strand
GCATCGGCTTGACTAATGTCAATAAAAATATGAGAAGCCATCAACATGCTCATCATTATCTTGGCCATATAATTGGTACAAGCCATTACATCTCCAATATTCATACGTCCCGCCACAGCCTCATAACCACCAATCCACAATATGGACAACGTACACAAATCAATCAAAAAAGAAACAATAGGAGTCAATAAAACCATACGTCGACTCACCATTAATGAAGACGCTGTGAAACAACGGCATAACTTAGAAAAACGGCTCAGTTCCAAAAGTTCACCCGTATAAGTTTTCATCACTCGAATACCGCTCAGCAATTCGTGCAAAAAAGAATTCGTATCGTCCATTTTTTTCTGCACAACAGAATAAAGAGGTATTGTCCTTTTTAACAATACAAATATGAATAGAAGAAGTATTGGCGCAACACATAGCATCACAAAGGCAACTTTCACATTAAAAGAAAAGGTCATCAAAACGGCTCCGACAAAAACAGCAGGAGCTCGGAATAAAAGGCGCATGGAAGCCTGCACCAACTGTTGTACACGTGTCACATCATCAGTGAGACGGGTTATTATAGAACCTGTTTGCAGTCTATCTATAGCAGAAAAAGGCAATCTATGAACGTGCCGAAATAAGAATCGGCGCATATCCGCAGCCATTCTATATGAAACCTTGCCTGCTGCATGTATGGATAATATTCCCCCTATTGAGCCAATCATGGTCAACAAAAACATCATCGCACCAGTAGGCAATATAACAGACGTCTGCCCTGAAACGATGCCATCATTCACAATTCGGGCCATAAGCATTGGCTGCAACATTTCAGACCCGACTTCGACCAGTACCAAAAATGGAGCCAGCAGAGCCAATCGGGAATGCGGTCGAAGGAATCTAATTACAATCTTCCAAACACACATTGCAATCTTTATTCTTCATGACGGTCACACTCCTTCAGCATATCTGCATATATATTGGCTTGCGCGACATCTCCTCGTAAATAATACAGAGCGTATAAATCCTCGTAACACTTGCGGGGCATTTCTTCCGCAGGGATGAGGCTAAGATACTCTTCGCGGCATGTGTCAGTATAACCAAACAATGTTTTCAGTTCTTGTTTGGTAATTTTATGATCGAAAATCGTCTCTACTGTTTGTTCCTCTCTGATAGGCATAAGCGATACATATTGACGTCTGACAAATATACGAAAAAAGAGGATTCACACAACACTCGGTTGTCTTTTTGACGTTCTGTCTCCTCCATTTTTCAATTCTCCTCTTTAATGAAATCAAAGAATAATCACTACATTTGCAAAAACTTAGATAAAACAAAATGAGATTACTCAAAAAAATATCGGTGGCAGCACTATGCATAATCACCTATTGTGTCCATGCGGAAAATCCGCTAAGACTAAATCTGGAAAAAGATAGCAGTTACCTCACTACTAGTGACAATGACGTAAAAATCACCTACAAAGGACAGAACAAAACCATACACGAAGTTAACACGTTGGGGCTAAAAGTCACGGTAAAATCAAACAACGAAAAAAACGCTGAACTATACTGCCAATATACAGCTATTGCTCAAAATAAATATTTAAAAGACAAAAATGGTAATGACAGCATCATAACATCAGACACCCGCCAACCTCGCACTTTTTTAGCTCGTGTATTTCTGTCCATGATTGGCAAACAATTCTACGCGACACTAAACCACAAAGGCATTATTCAAGGTCATTTAAATGGCATTGAAATACTTGATGACAGTCTGTTTAAACATATATATAGAAAAGTAGATGAACCCACTAGAATGATATTCACATACAAAGCCAACCAAATGGCAGGAGAGAATATAACCAAAGGAGAATTGGAAAGCATCACTTCTATATTGCCCGATAGTTCCATAAAACCAGGAGGAGTTTGGACTGTAAAAAGTCATTACCTTTGTGGCATGAAAGCCGCAATAACTACCACATACACTCTAATTGACGACAATGGAACGATATGCACCATAAAAGGGAAAGCTGCCATTGGCAATGATAGCACAACCGCCGTTTATAGTATAAACGGCATTGGTGTACATTTGACGAATCTGAAAGGTTCCGCTGATATGACATATACCCTTGATAGGAAAAATGGCTGGATAAAGAATGGTACTATAAATGTAACGTGTAATACAGATGTAAAATTACTCAATATCAAAGGAGAAGAAAGCAACAATCCTACAAGTTCAGCCATCATCAATATTGACCGAAAAGTCAATAACAAATAAGCCACCAAGCTTGCATGTTTTTGCTGTTTTTGACTAATTTTGCAAAATAGATATGTATATCAAAAAAACAAATACTGACAACTCATATCACATTCACAAAGGTCAAAAACCGCTAAGACCAATAAAAAGCAAAAAAAATAACAATATACAATGTTCGAAAATCTAGAAGAGAGACTTGAACGCTCATTCAAGATACTCAAAGGAGAAGGTAAAATAACAGAAATCAACGTAGCAGAAGCACTAAAAGATGTGCGGAAAGCCTTGCTTGATGCGGATGTCAATTTCAAAATAGCCAAGCAATTTACTGATGACGTAAAAACCAGAGCACTAGGGCAAAACGTATTGACGGCCGTCAAGCCTGGCGACATGATGAAAAAGATTGTAAACGATGAACTTATAACCTTGATGGGAGGTGATAGCGTTGATATCAATCTTAAAGGAACTCCCGCCATTATTCTGATGTCAGGTTTACAAGGCTCGGGCAAAACCACTTTCAGTGGAAAATTGGCCCAATACATTCGTAGCAAAAAAGGGAGAAACCCAATGTTGGTAGCTTGCGACGTTTATCGACCAGCAGCCATCGAGCAGTTGAATGTAGTGGGCGGACAAATCAACGTGCCTGTTTTCTCAGAACCAGACTGCAAAGATCCGGTTGAGATTGCCCAGCATGCCATCGTTGCAGCCAAGACAAAAGGTTGCGATGTGATAATCGTTGATACAGCGGGTCGTTTGGCTGTAGATGAGCAAATGATGACCGAAATAGCCTCCATAAAAAAGGCGATAAATCCACAAGAGACTCTATTTGTAGTTGACTCCATGACTGGCCAGGATGCAGTCAATACTGCCAAGGAATTTAATGACCGTTTGGATTTTGATGGTGTGGTACTGACCAAACTCGATGGTGACACTCGTGGCGGCGCAGCCCTGACCATTCGTAAAGTGGTTGAAAAACCTATCAAATTCATAGGAACAGGAGAAAAACTTGATGCCATCGATGTTTTTCATCCTGACCGTATGGCCAGCAGAATATTGGGTATGGGTGATATAGTTGGATTGGTAGAACGCGCTCAGGAACAATATGATGAAAAGCAGGCGAAACTACTGCAAAAGAAAATCGAGAAAAACCAATTCGACTTCAATGACTTTTTAAACCAAATTCATCAAATAAAAAAGATGGGCAACTTAAAAGAGTTGACCTCCATGATTCCTGGGGTAGGAAAGGCTTTAAAAAATGTTGAAATAGACGATAACGCATTCAAAAGTATTGAAGCCATCATTCTCTCCATGACAAAGAAAGAAAGAGCGAACCCAGGTTTGTTGGATGGCAGCCGCCGCAATAGAATAGCCAAAGGTAGCGGCACTTCTCTGCAAGAAGTAAACCGACTGCTTAAACAATTTGACGAAACTCGAAAAATGATGCGTATGGTTACCAAAAACAAAGGCAAACTGCGTATGCCTAATATGCGATAAGACGGTTTCGTCAGACACGTCCATAAAGAAAATAATATGAGCCCTACAGGCCCTACAAAAAAACAATAAAATGCAACTGATAGACGGAAAGGCCATCTCGCAGCAAGTGAAAGAAGAAATTGCCGTAGAGGTAGCAGAAATCAAGGCTAAGGGAGGAAAAATTCCGCACTTGGCAGTAATCATTGTTGGCCACGATGGTGGCAGCGAAACATATGTAAAGAACAAAGTTCTCTCATGCGAACAGGTAGGTTTCAAGTCCACAAAAATAGCATTCGAAGATACAGTAAGCGAAGAAGAATTGTTGGATGCTATCCAAAAACTGAATGCAGATTCTGATGTGGATGGATTCATTGTTCAATTGCCATTGCCCAAACACATATCAGAACAAAAAGTCATAGAAGCTATAGATTATCGCAAAGATGTTGATGGTTTCCACCCTATCAATGTTGGACGCACCTCTATCGGACTACCCGCGTTTGTCTCAGCCACTCCTTCTGGCATATTGGAATTACTAAAACGGTATAAAATAGAAACAAGCGGAAAACATTGCGTAGTACTTGGACGTAGCAACATTGTGGGCAAACCGATTGCAGGTCTGATGACTCAAAAAAACTATCCAGGAGACGCAACTGTAACAATCTGCCACAGCCACACAAAAAACATCAAAGATATTTGTAAACAGGCTGATATTATCATAGCAGCAATAGGCAAACCCAAATTTGTGACAGCCGATATGGTAAAAGATGGTGCAGTTATCATTGACGTCGGTACGACTCGCGTGCCATCAACATTGACAAAAAGTGGATTTAAATTGACAGGAGATGTGGATTTCGAAAATGTTTCACCTAAATGTAGTTATATTACCCCTGTTCCTGGAGGTGTAGGTCCTATGACCATTTGTTCTCTTTTGAAAAACACTCTTTTAGCTGGCAAAAAAGAAATATATAAGTAATATCCCCACATAGTGAGATATGACTTTACTCACTGAATAAAAGTGAAGATACAGTTCTATGTATCTTCACTTTTTTGTATTTTT
>CALMUD010000229.1 GCA_937872735.1 uncultured Bacteroidales bacterium | reverse complement strand
AATATACCATTCAATGTATATTTTACCCAAAAATTGACGACCATATATGGAAAAGTAATTGGGCCTGAGACAATTATTACTAAGAATGGGAAGAAGTATGATTGTTTGAAGTGTATGTCAAATTCCATACCAGGGTCCATTTTTGATTCCTCAGAACCGGTTGTTGTATGGCTGACTAACGATGCCAGGCATATACCCGTGTGCGTACAATGTAAAATAAAGGTTGGTTATATCAAGGTTTATCTTGAAAATTAAAGATATCATGCGTATGTCTCATCCTAAAGGTTTGTATCTTCTTTTCGTGACTGAAATGTGGGAACGGTTCAGTTACTATGGTATGCGAGCCATATTTTTCCTTTTTCTGACAAAGGCGCTTTTGTTTACCCATGAAGATGCCTCCAACATTTATGGCGATTTTACAGGACTGGTCTATCTGACGCCCTTGCTTGGTGGTTACATTTCTGACAGGTATTGGGGAAACCGTCGCTCCATAGTGTTCGGTGGGCTGCTGATGGCCATTGGCCAATTCTTTCTGTTTCTCAGCTCCACTTATTATCATACATCCTTCGCATTAAGCCTGATGATTATCGGATTGCTGTTTCTGGTGGTAGGAAATGGTTTTTTCAAGCCTAACATTTCCACGATGGTAGGGCAGTTATATGCACCTGGTGATGCCAGAACAGACGCGGCCTATACCATTTTTTACATGGGCATCAATTTGGGCGCTTTTTTCTCCCCATTGATATGCGGGACTCTGGGTGATACGAGTAATCCTGCTGATTTCCGTTGGGGATTTCTTTCTGCTTGCATCGGTATGTTGGTGGGACTTGCTTTGTTTTTGAGTTTGAAGGGCAAATATTTAAATTCATACGATGGAAGGCCCGTTGGACTCAAGCCAGTCAGAAAAAATAATGCAGAGACTGGTGACGGCCAAATGCCATTCAATTTCCGTAAAGTGGCAATGTCGATGGGTGCTGCTGCCTTACTGTATTTGCTATTCTATTATTTATTGAATTTGGACGTATTTGCCTCTCTCATTTTCAGTTTCTGTCTGGTCATACCCGCATACATTATCACCGATACATCTCTGACAAAAGTAGAGCGGAGTCGAATTCTGGTGATATATATATTGGCCTTTTTCGTTCTTTTCTTTTGGGCCGCATATGAACAGGCAGGAGCTTCGCTCACGACATTTACCGATGAGTCAGTAGACCGTGTGATAGATAATCATGAAATAAAAACCAGTTATTTTCAAAGTGTAAATCCGATTTTTATTTTCATTTTGGCGCCTTTCTTTTCCATGTTATGGACCTGGTTGGAAAAGCGGCATCTGCATATTGGACTGACGCAGAAGCAGGCTATGGGAATGTTGTTGCTGTCAGCTGGATATATGCTGTTGGCGTATGGTACGCAAGGTGTACCAGATGCGGTGAAAGTGAGTATGTTTTGGATTCTTTCTTATTATTTTCTTTCAACGGTAGGCGAACTTTGCCTCTCTCCTATAGGTTTGTCGATGGTGACAAAATTGTCGCCAGCCCGTTTTTCTTCTCTTTTGATGGGTGTATGGTTAATGTCGACAGCTGCAGCCGATAAATGTTGCGGTATGTTGAGTGCGCTATATCCCACAGATCATTCTGTTGGTGTCTTTTCTTTTCTTCACTTCACTATTTCTTCCAAAGCAGATTTCTTTATGATGCTTGCTATTATGACCTTCGTGGCAGCCCTGATTTTGTTTCTTGTTTCAAAGAAACTGAATAATATGATGAAAATGGAGTGATTGGTAAAAAAATAAAGTTTGCAAGCTTTTTTTCTGCCCTCATAATTTGTTAAATATCATAATATTTACAATATTTGCAAGTAAATATGGTAGGGTGGGTTTCATTTCAGCCGACATGTTTCAGATATTCGTGTGCGCGAAGGTGGTGCGATGCCTTTCTGATGCTTGTTGGGTCTTTTCTGAAACCTGTAAATTAGATTATAGTTAGAAAATTATTAGATTATGAAACATATAGTACATTTAAAAGGTTTGTTCTTTCTGTTCTTATCGCTTTTTGTATTAAATACTTATGCGGAGGAATGGAGATGTATCTATACCCTTGACTTTGGCGGCAATGATGCTTCTGACCCCCAGTTTAGAGGTACACCGTTAACTGCTGATGAAGGCACTTCGGCTGTGGGTTTTAAGCCAATGATTTCACAAGGTAACAAATATACTATCGGTAAATATAATGACAAATCAATAAGCGGCAGTAATAGCAATTGGCAAAATCTTGAGGGTGATCATACACATTCTGATGATAAGAATAGAGGGTATTTTCTGATGTTGGATTGCCCTCAAGGATGTGGTGGTACTACGGGAGTTACTTGTGCTTCTAATTTTTTGGATTATACTCAGAGTTCCATATATGAAAAGACGCTTTCTGACAATCTTTGTACGGGTGTCACATTTAAATTCCAAGTGTTTGTAGCTAATATGGGATTGGTTGATGCAAGTTCTGCAGGTTCTTTTATTACATTAGGTATCTATGACGATAATGGAGTTAAGCTTTGGGAAAGAGAAGGATTGGCTATTCCATTGGGTACCCCAGGTACAGAGTCTCTTGATTGGCATGAGGTCTCCGGTGAGTTTTCTATTCCAAGCACAGCAAATACTTCCAGTATTCATTTCCGTGTTTATCCTTTATCTGCAGGCAAACCTAATGCTGAAACTGGAGGATATGATTTCGGTCTGGATGACATTTCCATCTATGTTCAACAACCAAGTTTGACGTTTAATCACACGGATTATTTATACAATTTGCCTACGACACTTAGTGCATCGTTGGATAATACGAAATTCTTCTCAGATATGAGCGATGTAAAATATAGGTGGGAATATTCTGCTACGGGTTCTGCGCCTTGGTCAGATTTGGGAACCTATAGCTATTCTAATCATCCCGATTTTGCTTATACCATCCAAAAATTTGACAAGGCAAAGAATAACGGATATTACAGACTAACGGTAGCTACCACCAGTGTTATGAACACAATCTCTGAGTCGTCGGTTTGTTGTGTCCGTGATACGATGCGCATCAATGAAACAAAAAATAAGGTAAAACTTGTTTTGTGTGAAGGTGGGTCTGAAACTATTGATGGCCAGAAATTTACAGATGCAGATGAAAAAACTACCAAAACGACAACTAATGATTTTGATGTAACAACTTCGGTTCTTCACAAGACAGAAAAAGTCGATCTTTCTACTATTTGTATAGGAGCGCCTGGACCTGATAATATAACTTATGATAAGGCCACTATTGATAAACTGATAGGCAATGGCACCATGTCTGCTGATTCGGTAGTTAATCTTAGTGTTACTACTATTCCTACTGTTCGTACCAATTATGAAGGGGTTACATGTGATAGTATTATTATCACCAAGAAATTGAAGGTGACCTCTGGTATATATTTATCGAATCCCGTAGAAAAATTGTGTCAGCATAAGGCTTCCGGTTTTAACAATCTTGTTTATGACAAGGTCGGAATCTTTAAAGATACGGCGGATGAAGGGTGTATACACAGAATACAGGAAATTGTGGTGAGTGCGGTGTATGACACCACTCTTGAGGAAACAATTTGTGAAAACACTGCCTATGAGGGTAAAAATTATCCAAAATCGGGTGATTATACATTGGGGCCAAATAAGTTGAAATCAATTGCAGGTTGTGACAGTACTGTTACCATCAATCTGCATGTTACTTCACATACTGAATCCAATTTACCTGAGGTTACCCTGTGCCAAAGTGATTTTGGAGAGGGCAAGACGGCCTATTCTTTCAACGGCAAAAATTACGTCAATTCCACCGCTAAAGATATGGTGATGGATCTGAAAGATACAGCGGTCAGCGTTGTAAACAAATGTGACAGTATCATTAATGTGCATGTTACCATTCATCCGTTGATTCATGCTTATAAGGATACGCTCATTTGTCGGGATCAAATCTTGTTTGGTACTGAATATAATGCAGCTGGCAATTTCACCAAGGATTTCCATTATACATCGGCTGCTGGTTGTGACAGTCTGCTCACATGGAAAATCAATGTGTTGGACATCCAGTTGAAACTTCGTGCAGAATTTGGCGCAAGTGATATCTGTGAGGGACAGTCGGCTACGTTGATTGTGGATTTGATACCTTCAAATGTTCCTCTTCACTGGGAGCCAGAATTGACCAGCCGAAACCCATTGAGACCTAGTGTAATGCCTACTACCACCACTACCTATGTGGCGCATGCAGTGAATAGTGTAGGCTGTCATGCTACTGATAGTATCACAATATCAGTACATCCTACACCTACTCTTACCATCGATTCTATTTATCAGCAGGACCGAAAACTTGATTTTACAGTTACTGGTGGTACTCCTGAATATTCTTATATGGTAGGTACTAAAACGGTAACTCCCGTTAATGGCAGTTCATTGGAGGGATTGACTTATGGATCGCATGAGTTGAAGGTAATTGACTCTGTAGGATGTACGGCTGTTGATACATTTGTTTTGGAACCTGTTTCCATTACACCTTCTGCAGTGATGACTCCTAATGGTGATGGAATAAATGATACATGGATAATCAAGAATATTGATACTTATCCATTGGCAACTGTCCGTATTTATGACAGATACGGCAAGCTTTTATTTGAAAAAACTGGATATGACAATAGCTTTGATGGAATGTATGAGGGGAAGAAACTTCCATCAACTGATTATTGGTACGAAATTGACATGGAGGAGCTTGACAAGCAGTATATAGGTCACTTTACTTTGATTAGGTAAGGTTTACATCCAATATCAATAAAAAATCAGAATCTATATTTAGGTTCTGATTTTTTTTGTCTATTATGTTAGTCGATGGTTACTTCTATTCCGTATCTGGTATGTTGGTTGTAGGCCGTCAGTATTAAATATCCTCTTGTTATCTTATGATTTTCTATTTGGAGGGGATATATTGTTTCCATTTCATTTACATGTGAAATCATTTCCCCATCATATTTGAAATGAACGGTTTTGAAGGTCCCCGATTTCCCCTCCTTTACATATTTATTATAAAATAGTCGGGCAACAATCCCCATGGTCATTCTCAAGTTTATTTCCACACCTGGGTTCAGCACCATTTGTCCTTTGTATATCCCAGTCAGCATATCTATGCCGAGGTATCCATTATAATAGGGCGCAATCTGTCTCTGTATGAATTTTGTCGATATTTCAGTTGCCTCTTGTATTGTATTCTTTCCTATTTCTTGTGCTAATTTTCTTTCTATAGCTTCATCGCTAAGCAATAAATTGCATCTGTAGACGCCAGCAGGGTCAGCTAGGAAATGAGAAAAACCGACAAATTTAACGGCTCCGCCCTTACATTCAAATTCTATGGCATAGTCTGCCGTCTTTTCCCATATCGGTTCCACTATGACGCTGTGCTGCTGTTGAAGCGTCCGTTTGCTCCATCTTTCTACATTAAAATCGTATCCAGACAAGCCCCACCATAAGCCTCTTCCACTTCCTGACAAAGGGGCTTTTAGCAGGCTCTTCCTCTGCTCAGTAATATCCTTTATTCTCTCTATGCTATAGACTTCCTCTGGAAGCAATTCTTGCGGGAATCCGTGCGTTTTTGCGTGCTCATTTAGTAGTTCGATGCTGAGTCGTCTGTGTGACAATTTTCTTATGATGTCGCTATCAGGCAGGTTGCTATCGGGTGAAATGGATCTTATTTTTTTCTCAATGGCCTTGTCCCATCCCCATGTTTGAAACGAGTCGTCGGCTATAGGTATATATTCAGCTGGATTCATTGACAGTTGATTCATTGACAAGGCTTCAGCTATTTTGGGAGATATGTGTTCTGTTGTCAGTGTTATTTCATGGTCACTGCCATACCATAAAGGTAGCGTGCCTAGGTCTTGATCCATTTCGGCACATACTCTTGGAGGAATGTAGTTTGAATTGTTATTGGCTATGGCCAGATCGTGCTCAATGTTGAGTATATGTATAGTCCTTCCCATTTTAGTTCTCTATCCAGGCCATTACAAATTCAGGTTCGATGATGAAGTTTACTTTGTAGGTGTTACCATTAATGAGTTCTGTGATTATTCCGTTGCCAGTTCCTTTATAGATATTTATATTTTCTATGTGAAAATCTTTTATGTAGTCAATGTATTTTATGTCGGCCAATTTGTACAGTGCTTCTTTGGCAGTCCATACCAGTAGGGCATTGATCGTATCATCGTTGGTTGGATTTTCCGCCCTCTCTTTTTCGCTCATGAATCGGTCTGCCACATTCAATACCCTTGAGTTTTTTCGTTTCTCAATGTCAAGTCCTATGTCTTTGTGGTCCTTGTTCAGCATTATGGAAACATAGTCAGAGGTGTGGCTGATACTGATGCTTGGCACTTTGTTGTTTTTGTCTTTTTTCTTGTCTTTCAGATAGGGCTTTCCACTTGCTTGATAGCAGATTATCAAGTCGGGATAGTTACGGAATAATAAATATCTGACGCAGGCCCATTCTTTTTTCCTTTTTTCGTTGAGAACTCGGTAATCTGTATCCGAATCGCAACCAGACAAAGTCGCCAATTCATTGAAGTCCTCTTCGACTTTCCAGATGTATATTTCTGTTGATTGTGTTACCTGTTTATCGTAATACAACATAGGGTTAAAAGCACCTGCTGATGTTATTGTTTATGTTCAATTTTCATTTTTGTAGCGTATACAAAAATGAAATTAACTATCAAAAAGTAAATGACATCTCTGCTGTCAATAACCCCTCGGCTCATTGATTCATAGTGTGCGTTGATTCCCCACGATGCGATGAATGATTGTGACGTGCCGGTAGTGAACATCAAGCTCAGAAGGTCAAATCCATAGTAGAAGAAAAAGCTGATGACCGCTGCTATAATAAAGGCGATGATTTGATTATCTGTCAATGAAGAAGAAAAAACGCCAATGGCTGCATAAACACTTGCCAAAAATATCAGTCCGATATACGAACCCCATGTGCCACCAGTATCAATACTTCCTATTGGATCCCCCAACAGATAGACGCTTATAAAATAGACCAAAGTTGGTAAAATAGAAAAAACAACAAGCAGTAATCCTGCAAGATATTTTGACAGTACAATGCTGAATCGACTGATGGGACGGCTCAAAAGCAGTTCCAATGTGCCATTGCGTTGTTCTTCGGCAAACAGTCGCATCGTTATTGCAGGGACAAGAAACAGGTACAGCCATGGCGCTAAAACAAATAATCCGTCCAAATTGGCATATCCGCTTCCCAAAATGTTGTAATCACCTTTAAAAACCCATAAAAACAAACTGGTAATAACTAAAAAAACACCAATGACAATATATCCCATTGGAGAACTGAAAAAGGTGCTGAATTCTTTACGTAGTAATACAAGCATTTTTGACGTTATTTTATCTGTTGCAAAGATACTTATTTATGGTGAAATAGATATTCAGAATGAACACAAAACAGAGATTCCTCTTTTGTTTTTCAACTTCAAAAAGGCAAGTCGTCATCCTCTATGTGTGATCCGTCTATTTCTTCTGATAGTTCCAGAGCAAAACATTTGGCCAGCTTTGTTTCCTCCGCTCTGACTTTTTTGCACTCTGTTACCAAGTCGTCCAGATTATTGCTTCTCAATATACCTTTGGCTTTTTCCACCTGGTACCTATTAGTGTCCCAAGTAGGAGTGATTAGCGTCATGATGGCTCTTAGCATTTTAATCAACTGTTTATCGGTTTCCATCATCATCTTTTTCTTCTCGTTGGGTTCCGATGGGTTGGTGCAATGCTCTGCACATATTTTTATTTGCAGGTTGATTATTTCTTTTTCAACTTCTGCTATTTTTTTTGCCAGATTGGGAATATTGAGGTCAAAACTTATTCTGTTCACCATTTTCATTTCACTAAATTCCTTTATTTATTATTCTTTCTACAAAGCTATCTAATTTTTTTGATAGGGCAAAGTTTCCTCCTCTCTCTTTTTATTTGGTGCAAATTAAATTTCGATTTGTTTATTTTGATTTTTTCATTACCAAGCAAAAAAGCCAAGCTGAAAATACAACTTGGCTTTTATTCTGAAGAGAATTATTTTATTTCATCCCCCGTTGCAATTTTTTTTCCAATTGCTCTGGCGTAATATCTTTTGCGACAATGTTGCCTCTTTGGTCTACAATGAAGTTTCCAAAATGTCGTTCCAATCTGAAATCCTTGGCCAGTTTTGAGTCGAATCCCTTTTTTTCGCGTACCACTTTAGTGAAATTAAGGTTATCCTTTTTTACTATTTCCCGAAACAAATTTTCGTAATCGTCCAGTGAAACGGAGACTGAAGTCAAACCATGGTTGTTCTGTTCGTATTTCCCTAAAATTTGAGAGAATCTGACATTTTCTTCTCTGGATGCCGCGTCATACGATGCCCAAAAGTTGATTAAAACCAGATGGTTTTTGGGTGAACTTACGAGCTGATTCTCAATTTTTTCACCGATGGCCAAACCATTGCTGTTTCCGTGAGGAATAAACATCAACGCTGTGGTGATTATGGCCATCGCAATTATAAATGCATATACCTTTCTCATACCAATAGTCTTTTTGAGTTGGTGTTAGAGGCTCCTATTTGCATCTTAGGAACAAGTGCCTCATTGTTATTATATATGCAAATATAAGAAAAACAGAGCATTCCACCAAATTTTGGTAGCGCTCCGTATGGTTTCAGCGCATCAGTTCATGTCCCATTTGTCTTTTCTACACTGCTGCATCCTTTTATTTATCCCACATATACCACATGTTAAAAGGATTAACATATCCGCTGTTTTTTTGTCACTTTTTTTTGTTGTAGTATTTGCATATATCGGACAGCCCGCATTTTTCGCATTTAGGAGCTATAGCAGTGCATATGTATCTGCCATGCAGTAGAATCCAATGGTGAGCCTTGCTTAATACCTCTTGTGGGATGTTTCGTGTCAGTTCCATTTCCGTTTCAATAGGAGTCTTGGCGTTGTTGGTGAGTCCTATTCTGTTTGAAACTCTGAATACGTGTGTATCAACTGGCATAGCGGGCTTGTCAAATGCTACGACTAACATTACATTTGCCGTTTTTCTGCCCACCCCTGGTAGGGAAAGTAGGGCGTCGAAATCATCGGGTACAGTTCCGTTATAGTCCTTTACCAGTTTCTCGGCCATGTTATGTAGATGCTCAGCTTTTGCGTTCGGGTAGGATACGCTTTTTATATATTCCAGAATCTCATAAGATTCAGTCTTTGCCATTATTTCTGGAGTGGGACATGTCTTGAATAGGGCAGGGGTCACTTGGTTGACCCTTGAATCAGTGCACTGAGCTGACAGCATGACGGCAACCAGCAATTCAAAATTGTTGGTGAAATTAAGTTCTGTTGTGGCATTCGGATTTGTTTGTGCCCACCATGCTAATGCCTTTTCATATCTTTCTTTTTTTGTCATATTGTCCGTGTTTTCGTAATCCTCCAAAATGAGAAAGCTACCGTCCGTTAAGGGGGTAGCTTCTTCTATTTTATATTCAGAGAGACCTTCTTCAAAAGGGCAGGTCACTGCTTTCATCATTGCCAGCTGCTGGAGCTTGAGTCTCGCCATTGGCAACGGGAGCGGCAGGGGCAACAGGAGCGGCTGGAGCTGCACTGAAAGGCTCCGATGGGGCTGCACCTGGGGCCATAGGCTGTGCTTGTCCTTGGGCAGATGCGTTGTATGGAGCAGAACGCCATGCTCTTAGGTCATTGTACCAGCGACCATTGTATTCACGGGCAGAAAAGTCTATGCTGACTGTCAATTCTTGTTCTTTTTGTATATTCAGCTGCTGAATTTTTTCTTCTCCAAATATGGTAAAACAAACTCTGCTTGGATATTGAGTGCCTTGTTTGCCATCAAATAGTTCCATTACGTAGTCTTGTTTTTTCCAATCTCCTCTGCTGCTTGTTCCGCTTAAAACGGGCAACACTTCAATGATTTTACCTGAAATATCCATGTTTCGTTTTTTTATGTTTATTTTCCGTAGTTTGCCAGGGCTTTTATCAGTTGGCTGTTTTCTTCTGGTTTGCCCACTGATATTCTCAAGCACCCTAAACACAAAGATACATTATTTCTGTTACGTACGATGATTCCTTTATCAACTAAATATTGATAAATTTTGTTCGCATCTGTAACTTTTGTCAGTATAAAGTTGGCGTCAGTAGGGTAGGTGCCCAATACGACATCCAGTTCGTTCAGCTGTTTTGTCAGTTTACTCCGTTCATCCAAAAGTATTTTTACCCAATCTTTTTTTAGTGTCTCATTGTCAAGCATTTTCAGGGCTTGCTGTTGTGTCAGAATATTTATGTTATAAGGGTATTTCACCTTGTTCATTATTCCGATTATATCTTTGTTGGCAAAAGCCATACCAAGGCGTAAACCGGCACTTCCCCATGCTTTTGAGAATGTTTGCAGCACCACAAGATTGGCATATTGGTCGATATCCTTTAGCAAACTTTCGTGTGATGAAAAGTCAATGTATGCTTCGTCAACTACCACTATACCATTGAAGCTTTTTATTACTTTTGTCACTTCCTTTTCTGGCATTGCGTTTCCCGTCGGATTGTTGGGTGAGCATATCCAAATGACTTTTGTCTTATCATCGGTCTTTCCCAGCAAATCTTCGGCCTTGAACTCAAATTTATTGTCCAGTTTTACGGCGCGGTATTCAACATCGTTAACGTCGGCGCATACTCTATACATTCCATAAGTAGGCTCTATAGCTACTACATTGTCAACCCTGGGTTCACAGAATATGCGGTACATCAAGTCTATGGTCTCATCGCTACCATTACCTAAACAAATTTGTTCTGTCGTTGGGCCCTTGATAGGGCTTAATTTTTCCTTCACCTTTAATTGGAAAGGGTCGGGGTATCGGTTGTATGGTTCGTTATAGGGATTTTCGTTGGCATCCAGATATACCGAGGCTTGTCCCGTAAATTCAGTTCGGGCGCACGAGTAGGGGGCCAAATTCCATATATTCGGGCGAACCAATTTTTTCAAATCAAATTTTGCCATGTTCATGGTTGATTTTGTTATTTGTAAGTCATTACCATAAAAGCAATTTCACTTTTTCAGTCGCAGAGTTACTGCATTTTTGTGTGCGAATAGCTGCTCGTTTTCGGCCATGATTTCAATGGTGTGACCAATGTTTTGCAATCCTTCTGGGGTGATTTCCTGATAGGTGATTTTTTTCCGGAAGCTGTCCAGATTAACACCACTATAGGCATGAGCATAACCACTGGTAGGCAATGTGTGGTTGGTGCCAGAGGCATAATCTCCTGCACTTTCCGGGGTAAGATAACCCAAAAATATGGAACCTGCGTTGTTGATTTTTTCAGCAATTTCTCTGTAACCGTTTGCTGAAATGATGAGATGTTCAGGAGCGTAGCTGTTAGTCAGCTTTATGGCTTCATCCATGTTTCTCAATACAAATATCTTGCTGTTGGCAAGGCTCTTTTCTGCTATTTCGTGGCGAGGTAGCAGTGCGCATTGGCGTTCCACTTCTTTCATCGTTTTTTCTGCCATGTCTTCGCTGGTGGTTACCAATACAACTTGGCTGTCAACTCCATGCTCAGCTTGTGATAATAGGTCAGAGGCCACATATACAGGGTTCGCGCTTTCATCAGCAATGACTTCAACTTCAGAGGGGCCAGCTGGCATATCAATGGCAACATCGCGCAGACTTACCAATTGTTTGGCCGCAGTTACATATTGGTTGCCTGGACCGAATACTTTGTAGCTTTTAGGCACACTCTGAGTACCAAAAGCTAGCGCTCCGATTGCTTGAACGCCACCAATTTTGAATATTTTTTTTACGCCAGCTACCTTGGCGGCAAAGAGTACAGCTGGGGGAACTTTTCCTTCTTTGTTAGGAGGTGTACAAAGGGTTATTTCTTTACAGCCTGCTATTTGAGCGGGTAAGGCAAGCATCAACACCGTAGAAAAGAGAGGAGCTGTTCCTCCTGGTATATATAGTCCTACTTTTTCAATAGGTTTCGCTTTCTGCCAGCAAGTTACGCCCTTGGTCGTTTCTACACAAGGTAATTCCTGATCCTGCGCTTTGTGAAATTTTTCTATGTTGTCCTTTGCTTTCAGTATGGCCTCTTTCAGTTCTGAATCCAGCGTTTCTTCTGCTTCTTTGATTTCTGGTTCGCTTACCTGCAAGTCATTCAGTTTGACATGGTCAAACTTCTCTTCATATTCTTTGACTGCCTCGTCTCCCCGTGTGCGTATGTCATCAAGTATGCCCTTGACGGTGGCAAACAGTTGTGTGTTGTCAAAGTGCGGGCGTTCTAGTAAAGTAGCCCATTCATTTTCCTGTGGATATTTTTTTAATTGCATCTTATCGTTTTTTTTATAAAATCATTTTTTCAATAGGGACGACCAAGATACCTTCTGCTCCGAGAGCTTTCAGTTGATTGATGATTTCCCAAAATGAATCTTCTTCAATTACGGATTGCAGTGAAGACCACCCTTTAGTGTTGAGCGGTGTGATGGTTGGAGCTTTCATTCCAGGCAGGATTTTGCTGACTGCTTCAATCTTGTCATTAGGGATATTGAGAACAATATATTTTTTGCCATCAGCATTTTTGTAAGAGTCAAAACGGAATAACAGTTCATCCAGAATTTCTTTTTTTTCTGTAGTTAGACCCTTGTGAGCTATCATGATTGCCTCGGAACGCATCACCACTTCAACCTCTTTCAAATTATTGCTGACCAGAGTGCTGCCTGAACTTACAATGTCAAAGATGGCATCGGCAAATCCTATACCGGGCGAAACTTCCACCGATCCCATGATTTCGTGAATTTCTGCATTTATCTTGTTTTTGTCGAGGAAGTCTTTCAGTATGCGTGGGTAGGAGGTCGCAATGCGTTTCCCATTAAACCATTGCAATCCAGGGTAGTCAATTTCTTTGTGAATAGCAAGTGAAAGGCGACATTTGCTGAAGTCAAGTCGTTTGATAATCTCGGCATCTTCATGTTTTTCCACAAATTCATTTTCTCCTACGATGCCGACATCGGCAATGCCAGAGGCGACTATCTGAGGAATATCATCGTCACGCAGGTAGAGTATTTCCACTGGGAAATTTTTTGCTTTTACCAGCAGGGTGCGTTTTCCGCCATCTACTTTGATGCTTGACTCTGCCAACATTGTTGATGTCTCTTCAAACAAGCGGCCTTTTGATTGAACTGCGATTCTTAACATGGTTGTATATTATTTATTTGTTATTTTCTTCTTCGTAGGTAAAATCCTGATAGTAAAAATTCTTTACTGATTCTTCTGGTGTGAATGTGTAGTATGTGGCTAGGGCCTGAGCGCACACTTCGCCTTTACTGTTTTCAATGCTCACATCCACTTGAGCTAGACGGTGGACCGCCTTTCTCAGTTTTCCTCTGATGGTCAGAACCAAATCATCTGTATGTAGTGGTTTGAGAAACTTGGTTTCCAATTTGGTGGTCATACCCGAAACTTTCAGGTCATGCAGTATTACCCATGCCGCCATTTCGTCCATCAATGTGCATTGAATTCCTCCGTGCAACACATTCACCCACCCCTGAAACTGTTTTTGAGGATGCCAATGGCAGACCAGTTGCCCATCTTCTTCCTCAAACTTCATTTTCAATCCGTCTGCGTTGTTTTCACTACAACCGAAGCAGTTGAACTCTGGTATCCGTTTCCAAGGGTTTATTATTTTTCTCATTTTTTTGATATATAAGTAAAATAAAAAAGCTCACCGAAAAATCGGCAAGCTTTATCTTGTTAGACGCACATACATCATTGCTCACCGCTATCAACGTTGATTATGATGGTGAAGATGTGTCTCGTTCTTTCTCATACTATCTTTATTGCTTTTGCAAATTTAAAAATAATATTTAGGAAAACAATGTTTTTTCTTTGGTTTATTGATATGGAAAACAAAAAAGCCTGATACTTAAAGTACCAGGCTTTCTTGAATATTTTATCAATTAATATTGAACTTCCGCTTTAAGGATGTTGCCATCAATAGAAAGAAGATGTATCAAATAGTATTTAGTGCTGCTGTATTGATATATTAAATAAGGATTATCCATACTTAAATTCAAATTTACAAATGTTGACTTGGCTGCATCAGAGTTGAAATCAGTAAGCATATAACCAGAAATCTCGTCAAATTTCGATTTTTCAATTTTGGCTATTTTTTTTACACTAAAATTTTTGGTGTCTTCATCGTTGTTGACTTTATAAGTCAAACCAAGCGCACTTGCAGAGTATTGTGTCCCAGAGGCATCAAAATATATTATCTGTTTATTGCTTAGCATTCGCGTTCCGCTTTTGTAAGTTTGGTTTCCACTCTTGTTTGTGAGTGTGAACTTATAAGATTTACTGCCATTTGAAGTAACAACTTTTACTGTATATTCACCATATACACCAATGAATCGTATGATTTTGCTTGTTGGCTCACTGGTTTCTGCGTATTTGTCGTTGTGGCATACTCCTAAAATGTCGCTTACACTAACTTTGTCTTCGTAATCATTACTT
Organism: uncultured Bacteroidales bacterium; assembly: GCA_937872735.1. GTDB lineage: Bacteria > Bacteroidota > Bacteroidia > Bacteroidales > Paludibacteraceae > Physcocola. Next base: position 3,817 of record CALMUD010000229.1, on the reverse strand, counting down.
ACCGAAATTTCAACACGTTTTATTTTTTCAGTTTTGCAAGTTAGATTCAGTTTTACAGTGTCGCTACCAGTTTCAGATGGAACAATTGTTCCCTTTCCCAATTCATAGGTAGATCCACTTTTAAGTTCTACATCGTTGATGGTTTCTGCTGACATGTCAGGAGTGCTGTCATCGTCATCGCTTCCGCAAGAAGCCAATGTTGTCAGACTCAGAATACTGAGTACTGATAAAAGAGATAATAAAGTCTTTTTCATTTTAAAATAAATTTCTATTTAATAAGTTTATGCAAAATTGGATGCTCAATATAAAGGGCAATCTCAACTATATTTTATGCAAATCTCGTGCCTGAATATGGTATCAAGCTTCTTCCTCGCCTTCCTCTTCAGGCTCAACCATATTATGATAAACGTTCTGCACGTCATCATCCTCCTCAATCTTGTCGATGAGTTTGCGGACTTGTTCGCGCTGATCGTCGGTCAATTCTCTGGTGCTGTTTGGCACGTATACCAATTCAGAACTTAGAATCTCAAATCCGTTCTCCTCAAAATAGTTCTGAATTTGTCCGGAACCTTCAAATGTGCCTTCCACCAATATTTCATTAGACTCCTCGTCCAATTCCACATCGTCAGCACCAAAGTCAATCAGTTCCAATTCCAAATCCTCAACATTTACGCCCTCTTTTGCTTTGACGCGGAATTCACTACGATGTTCAAACATATAGTCCAGACTTCCCTGGTTGCCCATTTCACCACCATTGTGGCTAAAGTAGTTGCGGATATTACCCACGGTACGGGTGGTGTTGTCGGTGGCTGTCTCCACCAATATGGCAATTCCGAAAGGCCCTGTGCCAGCATATACAATTTCCTTGTATTCTGAAGAGTCCTTTTCCATTGCCTTTTTAATGGCACGATCGATGTTGTCCTTTGGCATGTTCTCGGTCTTGGCTGTGGCTATCAGCGCACGCAGACGTGGGTTCCCACTTGGGTCAGGACCGCTGGCTTTTACAGCAATAGAGATTTCCTTACCAATTTTTGTGAACGTGCGGGCCATATGTCCCCACCGTTTAAACTTTCTTGCTTTGCGGAATTCAAACGCTCTTCCCATATTTTGTTTGTCTGTAAGACCCATTGACGGGTCTTGTTGTTATTTTATATGTTTATGTCCTTTTTGTTTTTATCGGATAGAAGCTCCGACTTTCTGCTCATAGTTGCCAATGAGTTTCGTCATTATTGCCTCTATTTGCTGGTCTTTCAGTGTCTTTTCCTCATCTTGCAATATGAAACTGACAGCATATGACTTTTTGCCCTCTGGCAAGTTCTTACCTTCATATACATCAAATAAATATACATTTTTCAGTATCTTCTTTTCAGTATCTTTGGCTATCTGTGCTATCTGAGCAAATGTTATGTTTTTGTCAACTAGTAGGGCCAAGTCTCGTTTGACCTCTGGGAACTTAGGAATATCGTAGAATAAAACCTTATTGTTTTGAATCTCTCTTAGCAAGTTCTTCCAATTAAGGTCGGCAAAGAATACGTCTATGCCAATATCCATTTTTTTGAGGATACTTGATTTTACGCTGCCAAGTTTTGCAAGCGTTTTGCCATTCACCGTTTTTATTTCGAGACCATTGTTGAAGATGTCCTCTTGTGTCTCTTCTGTCTTGATTCTGTGTTCATTTATACCCAGTCTCTTCAGAATATTGTCAACATAGGCATGCAGTTGGTAGAATGAGGAACGCTCTTGTTTTACAATCCAGCTTTGTGCCGTCTTGTTACCACAAATCCAGATGCCTAAATGGAAATCCTCTGTGTATTGGGCCAACGGATTTTCTTTGGTTTGTTGTTTTGCAGGATCAAAGTAGTCGCAGTTGCCGTATTCGTAGAATTTTAAATCCTCATTTTTGCGGTTTGCATTGTGTTCGATGCTTTCCAGGCCACCAAACAATAAAGTCTGTCGCATGCAGTTCAAGTCTGAACTGAGTGGATTCATTATCATTACCAGATTCCTTGATTGGTATGATTCCAGTCCGTCGTAATAACCAGATTTGGTGAGGGAGTTGTTCATGATTTCACTGAATCCGCACCCTGTCAGTTGCTCTGCTATAAGGTTCTGAAGTTTCAGACTGTTTATTTTAGGTGAATATGTGATAGAAGAGTTTACTCGGGTTCCACATTCCACATTGTCGTATCCGTAGATGCGCAGCAAGTCTTCAATGACATCACAGTCGCGCTGAACATCTACACGGTAAGTCGGAACATTCAGCACCAAACCCTGTTCATCTTCTTTCTCAATATTTATTTCCAATCCTTTCAGAATGGTTTTGATGTCATTTTTTGCAATGGTCTTTCCTACCAGCGTATTGATTTTGTCGTAAGAAATCTCAACATGGAAAGGATTGACTTTGGTAGGGTAGTAATCATAAATATCGCTGGCGATTTCTCCTCCTGCGATTTCTTTTATCATCATGGCTGCCAGTTTCAGAATGTAGTCGCACCCATTTGGGTCGCAGCCGCGTTCAAAGCGGAAAGAGGCATCTGTGCTGAGTCCATGGCGGCGGGCAGTCTTGCGGACAAAGACCGGGTTGAAACAAGCACTTTCCAATAAAATATCCTTGCTTTTTTCTGTCGTTCCCGAATTCAGACCGCCAAAAACACCGGCAATGCACATAGGTCCATTTTCGTCACAGACCATCAGGTCGTTCTCGTTCAACTCGCGTTCTGTTCCATCCAGTGTGGTGAATTTAGTACCTTGCGGCATTGTCTTCACAATGACGTGCTTGTTTGCAACGGTGTCGGCGTCATAGGCGTGCATTGGTTGCCCCATGGCAAACATGATGTAATTGGTGATGTCGACCACATTGTTTATAGATCTGACGCCGATGGATTGAAGAGCCTCGCTCAACCATTCCGGTGATTCCTTAACTGTAACACCCTTGATGGCCAATGCGGTATATCGGGTACAGGCTTCGGGTTTCTCAATGTCTATTTTGAATGGAAAGCTGTTGTTGTCTATTTTGAATGAGGAAGCATCCGGTTTTGACAGTTTGTATTTGGGGTTATGTAGTCCGAAATAAGCAGCCAAATCTCTTGCAACGCCGAAGTGTGATGCGGCGTCGATACGATTTGGCGTGATGTCAACAACAAACAGCGCATCATTTTCTATATGATAGTATTCTTTGGCAGGTGTACCTATTTTTGTATCTTCTGGTAATTCAATAATGCCTGCATGGTTGGTGCTTACGCCTATTTCATCTTCAGCGCATAGCATACCATACGAATCCTCGCCTCTCAGTTTTGACTTTTTAATGACGATTTCTTTGTCTCCATCATATAATTTTGTACCAATAGTGGCAACAATGGTTTTTATGCCTTTTCTACAATTGGAAGCTCCGCATACTATCTTGATAGGTTCCTCTCCGTTTCCTACATCCACTTTGGTAATGTGCATGTGGTCAGAATTGGGATGGGGTTCACACTCCAACACCTGGCCTACAACCAAACCCTCCAGTCCTCCTTTTATAGACTGTATTTCTTCCATGCCGTCTATTTCAAGACCGATGGATGTTAATATCTTAGAAACTTCTGTGGGCTCAATATCCAAATTGATGTACTTCTTAAGCCACTTGTATGATATGTTCATTATTGTTTATAATGTTTATTATCAGACTATTATGATGCGGAACCTATGGCTGACCGCATTTTGACTAGCAAAGTTAAAAATTTTTTCTCGAAATATGAAATATTGAGGGCTCCCTTACTTCTTTGCAGATTCAAATATCAAGTGCAAAAATAATCAAAGGGAAAGAAAGAAGAGTTTC
>CALMUD010000228.1 GCA_937872735.1 uncultured Bacteroidales bacterium | reverse complement strand
TGGCAGCGTGTAGCTCTTCATACCTTCGGTCACCACCATGATTAAGGTGTCCTTGTTGAGGATATCAACCAGCGTGATGCTGTATTTCCACCACTTGTGGGTTGCATACAGCGTGGTGTCGCTCGTCAGTACCGAGTTATCGGTAAATTCATTATTCTCCGCGTCATACCAGCCTTTGGCCACATCGCCGGTCTGCGCGATAACAGGCAGGTTCAGTTTTCCGCTGTTCGCATATTTTTTAGTCGTATCGCCGTTTATCAGTGTCAGCTGATAAACGCCGTTTTTCTCATTCTTGAATACCGGATATTTGTCGCTGCCTAAGGTCTGGCCCCAGACGGAGCCACTTGCTTCGGCCGTGCCGTTTCCGCCGTTCAGCCACCGTGCCACCACACCCGTGGCAAACACCGAGTCGGTATGCGCGTAGCAGTTGCTTTCGTAGCTGGTGCCGTTGCCGATACCCTTCAGGGCAACAGCCACTCCATTTTTCTGGAGCCCAATCGATGAACGGTAATGACAGTTAGTAACGACATGAACACTTGTCGTAGTTTGGATATACCCTGCAATGGCTCCCGCTGAGGAAGAGTCAGGAGCAAAACTGTCCAACGACTTCACCGAATCGGTGCTGTAGCAGTCGGACACCGTGCCAGCCCAAAGCCGTCCGACGATGCCGCCGCAGTAGCCTTTGCCCGTCACCTTGCCTCGATTGTAGCTGTGCGTCAGGGTAATTCCGTCTCCAACTCCGCCCGCTATTCCGCCAATCCGAGAGTTCTCTCCGATTACCGTTCCTTCGTTGGCGCAATAGGTGATGCCACCAAATGCCTCTCCCGTGATGCCTCCTGCTTCACCAGATGCCGCGTGGATGTCAGCCCCATTGACACAATGGTCAATGGTGCCCATATTCATTCCACTTATGCCGCCTGCATCATACCTTCCTTTAATGCTTCCGTGGCTGGTGCAATAACTGATGCGACCACCCTCGCACAAATAGCCTGCTACGGCCGCATGGTAGGGACCATCTCCCGAGATATCGGCCGTCACTTGCAGCTGACGGATGTTGCCACCCGCATAGCCGAACAGTCCTTGTTCATATTTATCGCTGTTGATATACAGAGGACTGATGGCATGATGGTTGCCGTCAAAGGTGCCTGTCCAGCTGGCATCCACCGTATATCCTGAATCTTTCGATGCAATCGGTATCCAGTTGCCCAGGGTGCTGCCGCACTCGCTGCCGAGGTCGATGTCGGCCATCAGCCTGGCGTTGGCTGCCTTGTTGTCCTTGCTGTGGTTGACGTAGTAGCTGAACCACGCCAGCTGCTCGGCGCTCCGCAGGGCATAATAGGTGGTGTCGCCCGATTTTACGGTGCTGTCCGCCATGTCATAGGTCTGGCTGGTCAGGTAGGTATCTGTATCACCAGCCACCACATACCGGCCTGCGTATTTCTTACCTGCCGCATCAATACAACTTCCCGTTTTGATACGGGTACCGCTGAACCGGTCAAGTCCTTTGGTCACTTTGAGGAGGACGGTATCACCTGCACAGAAAGAACCCTGACTGACGCTGTCAATGAATACCTGATGCAGGTGACCCACTTTCAGCATCATGCTGTCGGCCACCGTTCCGCACACATTGCTGGCGGCACACTTTATGATGAGTGTCTTTCCGCCAAACTGGCTCAGACTGAAGGCGGTTGTCTTGAGCGTGTCATACGCTCCGCCGTTCACCGCATACTGCCAGGTGCTGTCGGTATTGACCTTGGTAATATAGTTGATGCTGGCTACTGGCAACTCAAAGTTTGCATTGTCGCAAGCCGTACTGTTGCTGCTGGCCAGTTTCACGGTTGGCGCGTCGGCCGCTATCAGATTGCTGAAGCTGCTCCAGCTTGTGGCTGCCTTGTATTTATCCACCGTGGCCGACCCGCACAGATACACGGGGATGGTGGTGGGCACATTGAGAAACGCATTGCTGGCCAAGGTTGGCGGCGTAGTGGCGTGACACACAATGTACTTCAGTCCTGTGCAATCTTCGAACGCATAATTTCCGATACTGGTAACGCTGCCCGGTATATCAATGCACGTCAGAGCGCTGCATCCATTAAACATTTGACCGGCAATGCTGGTCACGCGGCTCAGTATCACGACGCTCTTCAGACTTCTACAAACATAGAACGTATAAGCAGAGAGCGAGGTCACACTGCTCGGTATCGTGACGGACTCCAATTTGTTACA
>CALMUD010000227.1 GCA_937872735.1 uncultured Bacteroidales bacterium | reverse complement strand
CTCACCACCACCGCCGCCGCCGCCGGGCCGGGCCAGCTCGTCATACCGGGCCATCAGCACCGCATAGGTTTGCTGGTTCATTTCCAGCGTCACCTCGGTGTCGGGTCCGTCGTCGTGGACGAAGGTATAAGTCAGCCGGCTCCACTCAAAGCCCTGAATGAAAGCCGCCTCCAGATACCTGTTGAGCTGGCCCATATACCGGGCAAACTGACTGCGGTCCGCCTCGCTATCGGGCAACCGCTCCATATCCGGCACGCCCGCCGACCTGAACAGATGGCGAATGCTGAAAAAACGGTCGTTCATGCATTTAAGGTTATCCTCCAGCTTGGGCACAAACACCGCAAACGGGTCGCCACCCGAATAAGTGGCAATAGCCTCGTAGAGGTCACGCTTCATGGTGTAGGGGCGGCGATAGTAGCGTATGTTGCCAAACGGCTTCTCGATAGGATTGAACAGACGGTTGGTGCGCGATATGGCCTGAATGGCGTTCTCATATTCCAGCTGCTTGTCCAGATAGAGGGTGTTAATCCACTTGGAGTCGTAGCCGGTGAGCATCTGGTTCACCACAATCAGCAGGTTGAGCTGCCGTTCGGGCTGCTTGTCAATGGCGGTGTAGGGGCGCTTGTGGGCCAGCCGCGCCGCCACATCGCGCTTGTAACTGGCATAGGTAGGCAGGCCGAAGTGCTGGCCAAAAAACGAGTTATAGTCTCCCAGCATCTCCACCATCGCATCCTCCTTGGCAATGGTGCCGTCATCGTTGTCGCTGCTCTGGTCAAACAGGGCGGCCACCTTCAGGCCGGGCCCCTGCTGGCGCAGCAGACGGTAGTAGGCAATGGCCTCGGGTATGCTGCTGGTGGCCAGCAGGGCATGAAACTTGCCACGGCAGCTCAGCCGCTGCCAGTTGTCCAGCAGGTCGGCCACCACCGCCGCGCGGTGTCCATCGGTGTCATACTGGCAGGCGGGCAGCAGGTCCTCAATGCCCTGCTGATACTTCTGCTCGCCATTCTCGCAGGTGACGCAGCGGCCCGCCATGGGCACCTTGGTCATATAGTGGGTATAAATCTTGCTTTTCCGCTCATTCCGCATCGCCTCATCCACCGTGTGGGCATGGGCCTTGTCGAGGGCCACGGCGGTACGCAGGTCGCTGTCCTTGAAGGTGCATACGGGCTCCAGATTGAATCCCAGCACGTTATGGTCGCGTATGCCGTCGGCAATGCTGTATCGGTGCAGCTCGTTGCCAAACAGGTCGGCTGTGGTGCTGGTTCCCTTCTTGTTCTTGTCGGTGATGGGGGTACCGGTGAATCCGAAGAAGAGGGCGCCGGTAAAGGTGCGCTTGATGGCCGCCATCATGTCGCCAAAGGTGGAGCGGTGGGCCTCGTCCACAATAATACGTCTGATACAGCAGGCAAATTATCACGTTGAATACCGAGCGCAGGCAATAATT
>CALMUD010000226.1 GCA_937872735.1 uncultured Bacteroidales bacterium | reverse complement strand
ATTCAGGTAAAAAGCAGCGACGTGGTACCGTTCATCTATTTTCAGTTCTGAAAAGTTAATAAAACAAATATTTTATTAATTGACCTGCATATAAGATGCCATAATTTTTATAAATTTACATTTTGAACAAAAATGCAGGAGGGAACAGAAATATGGACGACAAAGATAAACTGGTAACGCTGGCTATTCACTCAATAGAGACCGCCCAAGAGTTACAAGCCATACTCACCGACAATGACATTGAGTCAGTGTTGCAAAACGTAAACGACGACCCCACCCTTATCGGCAATGTGCGCGTAAGAATAAAAGGAAACGACCTGCAACGTGCCATAAAGATTGTGGAGGAGTTGAACGCCCAAAAGATTGTGAAAGAGGCTCTTAAAGATGCCGAGAATATCAAGAACGAGATTCTCGTACCTATCGACTACTCTGACTATTCATGGCGAGCTTGCCAGTTTGCCTTCCGTCTGGCCCGGAACTACAAGACTTCAGTGGTGCTGCTGCACTCCTACATCGACACCACCGCACAACACAGCATTCTCGGTGAGATTATCGGCACCGAGAAAAAGAACGAACCTACCTTGCAGGATATCAAGAACAAAGCAAAAGAGGAGGAACAGAAATTTGACGAACGCATCAAACAGGAAATAGCCAACAAAAACCTGCCTGCCGTCAATTATCACTTTATCACCCGTCAGGGCATCCCCGAAGAGGAGATACTGGACTACAGCGACCATAACCATCCGTCAATTGTGATAATGGGCACCCGCGGACGGAACCAAAAAGATGCTGAACTGATAGGAAGTGTGACCGCAGAAATAATAGAACGCTCCAAAATTCCGGTATTCACCATTCCCGAAAACACTTCGCTCACCTGCTTCGACGACATCCACGATATTGCCTATGCCACCCGCTTTGACGACAAAGACTTGCGTGCCTTTGGCAAACTGATGATTCTGCTCAAGCCTTTCAAGTTCAAGGTGCATTTTATCCACTTTGCCAAAGAGAAAGACGATGACAACTTGTGGTCAGAAATAAAACTGAGCGGCATTCGCGACTATTTTGAGAAAACTTATCCAGGTCTGGAAATTGAATATGACCTGCTGAAAGGAGACGATATACTGACTTCCCTCGACAAGTTTGTGCACGAGACTCAAATTGATGTAGTGTCACTTACCACCCATCGCCGCAGCCTGTTTGTCAGACTGTTCAACCCGAGCATTGCCAAACGTATGGTGTTTCACAGCGACACCGCCATGCTGGTGTTCCATGCCTGACACAGGAAGGAGACGAAAAGAAAAATGAAAAAAATAAAACGGATACTGACTGCCATGGCAGCCTTGCTGTCCATGGCGTCAGTTCCATGTCATGCCGAAAAGGCACAAGCCACCATCACCCCACCCGAATTGCCGAGCCAAATCATATTCTGCGGCGACACCATAGACCTCACCAACGAATACCTGCGCGAACGCTACGACCGCGAAATCATCAACTTCACCTACGGACAATCTCAGACACTGCAAGTACTGAAACGCTCCCGCAAATATTTTCCCATGATTGAGGCCATGCTGAAGAAATATGATATACCGGATGACTTCAAATATCTGGCAGCCATCGAAAGCAATCTCAATCCGAGGGCAGCTTCGGGAGCCAAGGCCGCAGGACTATGGCAAATGATTCCAGACGCCGCCAAGGAGAACGGACTGATAATCAACGAGGATGTGGACGAACGCTACAACATAGAATTGGAGACACAGGCAGCCTGCAACTTTCTGCGGCAATCGTACAAGCGCACGGGCGACTGGGCCTGCACCGCTGCCTCTTACAATACGGGACGCGCCCGCGTGATGCGTCAGATGGGCCGACAAATGGCCGACAATTTCTTCGAAATGCTCTTCAGCGAGGAGACTAACCGCTATGTATTCCGCATTGTGGCTCTGAAAGCATTGATGGAGAATCCTGAGAAATACGGCTACAGCCTGCGCGAGACGGACTACTACCACAACGTGGATTGTGACACGATAAGCGTGGACTCTTCCATCGGCAATCTGGCGGCCTTTGCCAAGGAGAGAGGCATCAACTATATGATGCTGAAAGAGGAAAATCCATGGCTGCGCAGCAATAAGCTGACCAACGGCGACCATCACCGCTACATCATCAGAATCCCCAAGTCAACTGCAAAAAAAGAAAAATGACTCCAAAGAACAACTTACGCACCGATAGAATCATGGCTTTTCTGAAGGCCATAAAGGAGAACAACAACCGCCCCTACTTTCAGGAGCATAAGGCTGAATATGAGGCTGCAAAAAAGGATTTTGAGGACATCGTGACCGAACTTATTGCCCAGATTGCGGAGAAAGATTCCACCATAGCTCACCTCACCGCCAAAGACTGCATCTACCGCTTCTATCGCGACATCCGGTTCTCGCCCGACAAGTCACCCTACAAACGCCACTTCGGCGCATTCATCGCCCCACAAGGCGGACATAAGAGCCTCATCAGCGGCTACTATCTGCACCTGCAACCTGGCGAATCAATGCTAATAACCGGCACCTATATTCTCGACAAAAACCAGCTGCACCGTATGCGCGATATGCTGTATGGCAGCTTTGAGGAGTTCAAAGACATCATTGACAAACCTGACTTCAAAAAAACATTCGGCGATGTCACGTCCATGTTCCAGCTAAAAAAGATGCCAATCGGCTATCCCGCTGATTGTGAGGGTGCCCAATATATGAAGTACAAAGACTTTATCGCACTACGCAATCTGACAGACGAGGAGGTTCTGAATGCCGATTTCGCAGAGAAAGCGAGTCAGACATTCAGAACCTCCATTCCATTCAACCTCTTTATCAACGATACGCTGACACGGGAGGACTAAACCAAATATTTTCAGCCACCTACACCTCTGGCGGGAGAGGTGCCATACATCATCTTATATGCCTTGGAGAAGTGTGACAGATTTTTGAATCCCACCTGATAACAAATATCGGTGACTGACCCTTCGTGTTCCTCCAGCCGCTGGTGAGCCTCCTCCAACCTCCGTTTTATCAGCCACCGTTCGGGAGTAAGAACGCTGACCTTGCCAAAATCCCGTTTAAAAGTGGCTAGACTGCGCCCCGTGTATACAGCCAACTCTCTGATGGACAAATTGTTCATGTAGTTTTTGTTCATAAAGTCAAGAGATCGGA
>CALMUD010000225.1 GCA_937872735.1 uncultured Bacteroidales bacterium | reverse complement strand
AAAAAAAAGTTTAGAGATTCTTTGCAAGGGGACGCTGTTTTAGCTCTTTTGAATAAATTGAATAAAATAGCTGAAGAGGCTAAAAATAATAAAGAAGGGAAAGAACAAAAACTTTTAGAGGCTCAAACTGAGTTGAAACAGGTTGATTCTGATATGGCTGTTGTTAAAAAACAATTGGAAGAAATGAACAAACAATTGATTGAAATAGGTTAATTTCATTTTATTCTATGTCCCCTCATTTTCTTCCTTACATCGGCTCTGATTATACGCTCGGCATTCATGGCAAACGCGTCATGGTGTTGGGAGAGAGCCATTACATATCGGCACCCGAAGAGGATACGCCCGATATGACACAAAGCGTTATAGAGTGGTATCTCAACGAGCAGAAGTCTCCTGAGACTCAGGGGTGGTTCGCCACCTACACCAAGTTTATCAGAGCCTTGTCGGGTGATGGCGAGATAGCGCGGGCTTCCAGTGCTCCGTGGTGGAAGCGTGTACTGTTCTACAATTTTGTGCAGGTGCCTCTGTCGGGTGCCCGTGAGGCCCCAACAACAAAGGAGTTCAGAGATAGTGACTCTGCCTTTTTTGAGATGTTGGAACGTTACAAGCCAGACCGTGTCATAGCCTGGGGCAAACGGCTGTATGGCAATCTGCCGGGTGAGGAATATGGCAACAACCATCAGGGTCCAGACTGCTGTGGCTTGGAGACGTGGATTTATAAGCTGCGTAATGGCCACGAAGTGCAAGTGATAGGCATTAACCATCCATCGTCGGCTTTTGTGCCCGAAGAATGGCACAAAGTGCTGACTTCTTTTATCGGTTAAGGCGGCATCATCTGTTATTAAAAAGGCTCGGGGGCTGGATTTCATTCCAGCCCGAGTTTTTTTGTCGTATTCCATCAAAAGAGATAAAAAATGAACAGAAAAGCATATAAAATATGCTTTTCTGTTCAAAAAATAACTATATTTACACCATGAATAATACGTTATCAACATTTGGAATAGTGCCTGTAAATACGGCTGTAATAGCGTCTCTTTATCCCAACATGAAGGGACTCAATCAGAAGTACAGATGGTTAGAGAAGAATGAGGAAATTATTCGTCTCAAAAAGGGCTTGTATGTGGTTAATCCAAAGATAACGGGAAAAACTTTATCAACGGAATTAATAGCCAACCATATATACACACCTTCTTATGTTTCCATGTCTTCAGCTCTTCGTTATTATGGATTGATACCAGAATCAGTGTATACCATTCAGTCGATGACAATAAAGCATTCCCGAACTTTTGAGACTCCGATAGGCCGATTTGAATACACGTATTTGTCCAGAAGCGTTTTTCCCGTGGGACTGAGAATTATAAAGAAGGATAATTATGCTTTTATAATGGCAACACCAGAGAAGGCTTTGTGTGATTTGATTGCCAATTCTCCGAATGTGAATCTTCGCTATCAGAAAGATGCCGAAAATTATTTGGAGGCAGACATAAGAATGGATATGGATGCTTTTGAACAAATGAATCCAGAAATATTTGAGGAATATATAAAAGTAGGTAAAAAGTCTGAATCCATAAAGACTGTAATTAAATTGTTGAAAAGATGAAAAGTGAAATTTATGAAACAATGCTTTCTGAGTATGACTTGTCAACGGAACAAAAAAAGCGTAATGCTCTGTTTGAGGTCAATCAGCAAGTGATACTTGCGGGATTGTATAATGGGGGATTCTTTAAGGTTGCCGCTTTTTATGGAGGAACCTGTTTGCGGATTTTTCATGGCATTCAACGATTTAGTGAAGACATGGATTTTTCTTTGTTAAAGCCTGATGAACATTTCGATTTTACAAAATATTTTCAACCGATTATAGATGAATTTGCCATTATAGGCAGGCAGGTTGATATTAAGAAGAAGGAGAAGAAAAATTTTGGCAAGGTAGAGTCTGCTTTCTTGAAGGATAATACTGATGTCTATGATATTTCGTTTCAGACAGACAAATCTGTTAAAATTAAAATAGAGGTTGATACGCAGCCTCCATTGAAGTTTAGGACAGAGCAAAAATTGCTTTTGTTGCCACATTCTTTCATGACACGTTGTTTTATTCTTCCTGATTTATTTGCGGGGAAGATGCATGCCTTGGTTTATCGGACATGGAAAAATAGGGTAAAAGGTCGTGATTGGTACGATTTTGAATGGTATGTACGCCATCATATAGCGTTGGATTTCACACATCTTTCGGAGCGTGTCATCCAATTCAATCAAGAGGAGATCAGTAAGGATGCATTTGTGGATCAATTGAAAGAAAGATTAAGCACAGCCAATATTAATCAGGTTAAAAGTGATGTTTTGCCTTTTATCAAAAATCCAAGTGATTTGGATATTTGGTCAAACAATTATTTTGTCCAGTTGGCCGACTTAATCAAGTTTGAGTAATCCCATTTGTTTTTTTGAATTAAAAAAATCGTGTCACTATTTGTCCTAAAATATCCTATATCTTTGTATCGTCTAAAGAAATGATATGGAAAGTTTTGTTCCATTTTGATTGATTTTAGTTTTTTTAGTTGTTTGTTTTAATTACTTTGCACTGAAAGTCTAAGCTATGGAAGTGGAAACAGCCGCACCCTTGAATTGGAGTGCGGCTGTTATTGTTTAGAAAGATGATGTGATTATTTCTTGTAAAAACTTTCAATCTTGCCCATCGCCTCCTGATATAATTGCTCGTCAAACTTCATGTCGTATTGTTCGTTCAGATGACGGTCCACAATGTCGTAAGTACCGTCATAATATACATTGGTGATTAACCCGTTGGGACGGATAAGTGCCAGACCATTATATCCATCCACTTGCAGATAGGTGCGAGGGGTCGTGTCGAACAGACTATGGCCGATGGAGTAGTCGCTGGCCTCATTGGTTACTCCCAGTACATCGTGCAGCAGAGTCGGTGCCACATCGTAGTGTGCACTCCAGTGATTGTAGATGGCGGGTTTACGCCCTGGCATATAGTAGATGAACGGCACATGCAGCTGGTATTCCGAGAAGTTGCCGTTATGTCCCCAGTAGTTTTTCCCGTTCTCGTTAAATTCCTGCCCATGGTCGCCAGTGATGATGATGACCGTGTTTTTCATCATGCCTTTGGCTTCCAGTTCATTGATAATCTGTCCCACATATCCGTCGAGGTAACTTGCCATGTTTTTATACAAATTGACGAAAGGCTTGGGGTCTGTGTTTTTTCCTAACATGGCATATTCGGGGTATTGCCATGTAGGCTGGAATGGGGCTTTATAGTTGCTGGGCAGCAACATGCTGTGCAGTGAATCGAAGAACAGCAGAGAGAAGAACGGGCGGTTGTCTTGTTTGGCCTTGACGTAATTGATGAAGTTCAGAGCCAGGTTGCGGTCGCGTTCCCATGCCTTTTCTCCAGATGTGGCATCGCACTGGTTAGGGGTCAGGCAGAAAGCATTCTGGTCAAAAGCGGGATTGCGGAGAGATGCACTGGGGTAGAGACTGATGTCATAGTCATGTTTCTTCAGTTCTGTCATCAACAAAGGTGGTATGTGTTGGTCCTTAAAGTCGTACCAATATACGGCGGGAAGTCCGTACATCAGCGAGAAGAGACCGTTGCGAGTGCAGTTGCCGCCGCTATAGTGATTGGTGAATACCGCCGCCTGTTTGGCAAAATTGAAGATATTGGGGCAGATGGTGCTGTCGAGCGTGTTGTGGGTCCATGAATCCAGTAGAATCACAACTACGTTCATAGGTTTCTTTTCTGTCTCAGTGATCGGCTTCAGCGGATAGTTGTATTTTTTTCCAGTGAATTCTATTTCCTTGTTCAGATTGACCTGCATACCCATGCAACTGAGCATAGAATTGATGTTAAGTGGCTTGCTCATAGGCAAGTACTTGTCGTAACAAGTGATGCTGTGGTCATTTCTGGCAGCGGCAACAGCATGGGTAACCTGGGTTATCAGCAGCAAGCTGGCAATGGTGCCTATCAGTACTGTCAGAATCCTGTCGTTGGTCTTTTCCACTATTTTATAGGACAGATTGAAGAACAGAATCTCCAGCATGAAAAGGGCGGACACAACGACCGCTGCCAGAATGTATATCTGGATGGATAACTCGAACACTTGGGTGGCACCCGGCGCGAATATCTGTTCGGCCACGGTGTGATTCAGATGAAAACGGTAGAGCGAGAACACGTAGGAGTCTACTATTATTATCAGCAGATATAGCGTGTAGGCCGCCGCTCCGTATATGCGGCACATCTGTTTGCGACGGCGTGACAGCATCAGTGCTGGCACATATACGAATATGAGGGGCAACAATGCCACAAAACACATGTAGGATACCGAAAAAAGGAACAGATATAAGTTATGAAAAAAAGAGACTCCCGATGGAGCCAATTCCAGATACTTATAGGATAGGATGTTGATGATGACAGCATTGAATGCTACCCACCATAGCCCCACTTTCAGTAGTTTGCGCCTGCTTTCGGGTTGCTGAACATCTGCTTCTGCCATAATTCTTCTGTTTTAGTTTTGGATTTGTAGATCGGA
>CALMUD010000224.1 GCA_937872735.1 uncultured Bacteroidales bacterium | reverse complement strand
GTCTGCAGTTCATGAGGAGTTTTTGGAAGGATATGAGTTCTCGCCCTCTAAGGCCAGCTCTAAAGACCAGGAGATGCCAGTCTCTTTCTATAAGGACGGCAAAGTGGTGTTCTTCCGCAACGACACTGCCTATG
The DNA here is from genome assembly GCA_937872735.1 of uncultured Bacteroidales bacterium. GTDB lineage: Bacteria > Bacteroidota > Bacteroidia > Bacteroidales > Paludibacteraceae > Physcocola. The sequence goes on along the minus strand of CALMUD010000224.1, from coordinate 2,525 downwards.
TTGCCAAGATTGGTGATGCCTACGACCTTGAAGATGTGAAAGTTTGTAAGGAACTTTGCGGATATGGCATCGAGGGCACCTTTGCCTACTGCCAACGACGCAGCTCTGTCATCTTTGCCCATACCGACGAGGTAGGCAATTCTGACTTGTATGAGTTCAAACCAGGAGAATTGGGCACCATCCCCAAGAAATTGGAAATTCAGGGACTCAACAAGGTTAGAAAACCCATCCACGGCTCTTCTACTATCAGCGCCGGATGGACTTACCGTTACAATACCATTTCAGGATTCTTCAATCCTACCGCTGCCAAAGACGGCAACAGAATTTATTTCTCGGCCGACTTCCCTAAACATAGCTTTGGCGGACGCGACATCTGGTACATCGACCACGCCAAAAGCGATTTTGGCTTCGACTGGAATATGCCTGAAAATGCTAGTGACACCGTTATTGTGATGAACTCCAGTTCGCGCGACGACTATCCTTGGTGCTCGGGCGACACGATGCTTTATTTCGCTTCCAACCGTCCGGGTGGCTTGGGTGGTCTGGATATCTACTTCTCCAAACTGACCAAACGCACAGTGGAGATTGTAGATACCGTGAAACAGACCACCACTACCGAGGAGAAAGAGGTGTGGGGCGAACCGGAACATCTGAGCTCTGTATTCAACAGCAGTGCTAACGATTATGACTTGATTGGCAACAACAAACTTGTGCTGCTGATGTCCAACCGGTCAGGTGGTATGGGTAGTGACGATATCTATCGCCCGGCTCCTTTCATTGCCGAGAAGGAACCCGAGCTGGTTCCGCCTATTGCCTTGGAAGAACCTAAGGGTTTCCATTGGGTGCTCTTCTTCTTCGACTTCAACAAGTCGGATATGAAGCCTGAGTATGAGGTACAGCTTGATGAGCTGGTTGCCGCCATGAATGAATTCCCTGGCGCCAAGTTTGAGGTCAGCGGTCATACCGACTCCCGTGGTGCGGATTCCTATAACATGAAGCTGTCTCAGAAACGTGCCGAATACATCCGCGAATTGCTGATTGCCAGAGGTATTCCTGCCGACCGATTGACGGCTGTAGGACGTGGTTTCCACGACCCTGTGATTCGTGATGCCAAGGATGAGGCAGAGCACGAGCAGAACAGACGTGCCGAAATCAAAATCATTGACGAATAATACAATTAGAATATGAAGAAATTATTTATAGCCGTTTGTTTGCTGCTCAGCAGTGTTGCAGCGAATGCCCAACGAGATTTGATGCTGTCGCAGCAGTTCTTTTCCCGTCTGAATGTGAACCCTGCCGCTACTGGCAACAGTGACGATATCGACTTGTTCATGCTGGGACGATGGCAATGGACCAATGTGGAGGACTCACCTAAATCGGGTGTGTTCAATGCTAGCGATTATTTTGAGGGTCTCCGCTCGGGCATCGGTTTCACCATGATGTACGATGACCTCGGTATCTCTAACCGTACGTTCATCACCAAGGCGGCCTATGCCTACCATGTCAACCTCAACGAGAGTCTGTTGCTCTCCATGGGTCTTTCGGCAGGTGTCCTCTATCACCGTTGGGCTGGCAGCGACCACACGCTGCGCGACCCTGAAGAATATGGCATGACCACTTTCCCGGAGGATGACAACCACATTTACCCTGATTTCGACCTCGGTTTCGAGTTGGCTTCGCCTAAATTGCTGGTCGGTGGTTCCATTTCGCACTTGACTTACAACGAGGAGGATGTCACTACCGCAAAACCAGGACGTCACTTCTATACTTATGTCAGAGGCTTGTTTGCCGCTGGCCCGTCTCTCGATTTGGCTCCTGCCATCGTTTATGTCCACCGCAACAAGGTTGACAAGATTGAATTGAACCTGACCGGTTTCTATGCCCGTATGTTCTGGGGCGGCGTTACTTACCGTCCTGACATCCACGCCGACTGGTCTTCCAACGATTTGACTTTCAATCTCGGAATGGAATATAACCGATTCCGTATCGGCTATGCCTTTGAGTGGGGCTTGGGTGATGTCAGCAAGATTTCCAACAATTCTCACGAACTTCTGCTCTCTTACCGCATTCCTAAGCCTAAGAAGGAGAAGTACGTAAGATTTATGGAGAACTGATTTCAAAACTCCTAAAACATCTCGGGTAAAGATTTTTAACAAAAAAGTGCCATTTAAAGCAAAATTGTATGCTCACTTTAAAAATTTTGTTTAAATTTGGTCGCTCAAAGGAACTATAATCTAATACAAAATGAAACTAAAACACGCAATAGTATTATTACTCGCGTCGCTGCCATTCGCAAAGGGTTTCTCGCAAGATGAGATTGTGTACGACCAGTACTACTGGAACTACTACCTCGTCAATCCAGCCGTTGCAGGCGCCTCCCGCTGCTCCCATGTTTTGGGAACGGTGAAGAAGCAGTGGGTGGGTATGGATGACTCCCCTCTTATCGAGACTGCAAGTTTCCGCACCCGTATTCTTAAAAATGTTGGTTTGGGTGCATACGTATATAACGACAAGAATGGTTATTC
>CALMUD010000223.1 GCA_937872735.1 uncultured Bacteroidales bacterium | reverse complement strand
CAATAGCAAAGCACACACCAATATCAAGAAAGCGACACCTCAACACAGTTATTGCCAATTATCTTTTATATTTGCATCATACACAACATATTCCTCAGATGAAGAAATACAAGATAGGTATAATAGGAGCTGGACATATAGCCCAAAAGATGGCTTGTACTTTGGCTGCAATGGAAGAGACCGAATGCTATGCCATAGCCTCGCGCAACCAAGCCAAGGCTGACAACTTTGCCAGCGAAAATGGGTTCAGAAAGGCCTATGGATCGTATGCAGAATTGGTCAACGATACCTTGGTGGATATGATATACATTGCCACTCCTCACGCTATGCACTATGAGCAGGCCATGATGTGCCTGCAAATGGGGAAGCCCGTATTATGCGAGAAGGCCTTCACCGCCAATGCCCAGCAGGCAGAGAAACTCATATTGTTTGCCCATCAGCAAAATGTATTCATCACCGAAGCCATCTGGACCCGCTATATGCCGCTATCAGCTACCATAATCCAGTTGGTGCGAAATGGCATCATAGGGCAACCCAGCCTGCTGACTGCCAATCTGGGCTACGCCATGCGCCACAAAGAAAGATTGACAAGTCTGGAATTGGCAGGAGGCGCACTGCTGGATGTCGGTGTTTACACGCTCAACTTCGCTGCCATGGTGTTCGGCACCGACATTGAATCAACAAGTTCCGTCTGCCAGAAGACAGAGACTGGGGCTGATGCACAAAACAGCATAACGCTCAGATATTCAGACAACAAGATGGCCATACTTGCCAGTTCCATGTATGCAAACACCGACCGGATGGGAATCATATCAGGAGACAAAGGACATTTGATAGTCGACAACATCAACAATCCTCAGTCGGTAAAGATATTTGACAACAAATACTGCCAAGTGGACGAGTACAAAGCCCCCAAACAGATTTCTGGCTACGAATATGAGGTAAAAGCCTGCATTGATGCCATTGAACATGGCTGGACAGAATCACCCTATATGCCACATGCTGAGACGCTCCGCATCATGAGGCAAATGGACGGATTGAGGAAAGGATGGGGTATCCGATATCCGTTTGAATAAACCGACAAGGGGCTGCACCTGTTATGGTGTCAGCCCCTTGCTGTATATTTATGGAAGATAATTTATTTATGTCTGGCTTTCAGTTCTCGTGCCAAATCCTCTATGCGCACACCTTCATAGGTCAGCAACACAATCAGATGATAAATGACATCCGAACACTCATAGATAAATTGCTCTTTGGTTCCGTTGGTAGCCTCTACTATGGCCTCTATGGTCTCTTCCCCCACTTTCTGGCACATTTTGTTCACTCCTTTACTAAAAAGTTTTGTAGTATAGGAACCTTCTGGCATTTCTCGCTTGCGCACCTCTATAAAGTCCTGCAATTCTGACAAGAAAGCCAAATCACGAACATTTTTATTACCCAAAAAGGTATCAGCACCTGTGGTAGAACCTTCTGGCATGGCAAAAATGAGCACGGCCGAGCCATCTTCGTTGGCCTGCATATTGTCAAGTGCCAGCGGTTTGTTATACTCACCTCCCGTTACCACATAAGCCTCATCACTCTGTTGATTCAGCAGTTTTACCACCTTTTCGGCTTCCATTTGTTTCAGCGTGGCGGCATTGAGGTAACCCACGCGCAGCACCTTGTTGGTACGCACATCCTGCACCACAGCCTGCACCCGGCCATTTTCACCACAAAAATTCAATTCCATATTTGATATGTGTGATATTATCGTTTCATTCAGTTGCAAAGATAGGAAAAAATCACCATACTTTATCAGGGTCTTGCTTTCAATATACATCACAGCAACTTGTCAATCGCAATACCCAATGGCAATAAGACTCAGACAAGAACGACAAAAAGAAACAAAATACATTTAATCGCGATAAAATTTTTCGAGGTCAAACCCTAAAGATTCTTGTGGCTGCGCCAATAGAGAAGATATAGCGAAAGCATAAGTGGGACGTGCTGCCCGTCCAAATATCCAGTCTGCCAAACTTTTTAAAACACGCCATATAGTTTTCCAAAGATTTAAATCATCCACCTGCTTCGATTTCTTAATCCCGAAAATACAGAAATTAGCAAAATGTTCACAATTATTATCCAGCAAGTTATAATCGGACTCACCTATACTCTGTTCAGCAAGTTGAATGGTTTTTTCTGCCGAAAAAGCCTGCGATTTTTGGTAAGGACTTAACCTCCGAACTTCCAAAACATCGTTTCCTAAAAACTCCTCCAGCGTAGTACACTTGATTTTCGCCTCGAATTTTCCCAGACTCTCGCCACAAAACTGATAGACCTTTTGGTCTGACTCATAAATACCATGATGATAATACAGACCAGCTTTTCGGCTTACTCTTATGTGAGATCCGAAGGTAGGCTGTCTGTTTGCTGAGAAATCATAAGGATCCGTAATATACGAGTTCTCGGCGTCGTTATAATAGGCATTTAAAATTTTAAAAAGAGTCCTCGTGGAATCAGAATATAAGTTTCCATATAATATGTTTTCCATAATGTCTATTTCAATAATGCCTTCGTTTTTTATCCTTTTTCTATCGTCCAGTCGTCAATGTTCCTGGTCTCTTCGGCAAAGTTCACACCGATGCGGAACACCTGCTGGGGACCGCCCAGATAGC
>CALMUD010000222.1 GCA_937872735.1 uncultured Bacteroidales bacterium | reverse complement strand
GCGGTGACTGGAGTTCAGACGTGTGCTCTTCCGATCTTATAAGTTCGGCCTGCTGAGGGGTGGGCTGAAATGAAAAATGAGACCTTATTTTCTCCTCTATATACTGATTAATCATATTTTTAAAATAAAACTTCAGCAAAAGTGGGGTTTATTTCTCTTTTTTCATAAATTTGCGCACGAATATTGACTTGATAAAACAAAAAGAACAATATAAAATGGTTAAGAACATCTTCAAAGTGGTAATGGTAGTTGCCATTATCTTCATGGCTTTCCTTTGCTATCGCAGTATAGAGGAGCCTATTGAGTTTGAGAATCAGAAAGAAATTCGTCAAGCTGCAGTTATCAAACGATTAGTTGACATCCGCAAGGCCGAAATGGACTTTAAGGATGCAAAGGGACACTACACCGCAAGTTTCGACTCGCTGATTACATTCGTCAAGACTGCAAAAAAGGCGGTCGTTCGTAAGGAAGGCAGAATCACCGACCAGCAATTGTCCAAGGGTTTGACTGAAAAGAAAGCATTGAAATTGACTCGTGCAGAAGCGGCTCAATATGGCGTTGATAATTATGACGCCTTCAAGGCTTCTTTCAAGCGTGATACCGTTTTCGAGAGCATTCTGGTGGCAGAGTTCGGTGCAAACTACCCTATCGACTCTATCGCCTATGTTCCTTTCACCAATGGACAGAAATTCACTTTGGAGACTGGATCTTACACCAACAAGTCAGAGCAGGTCATTCCTTTGTTCGAGGCAAGAGTTGACAACAACATTTATCTGAATGGACTGAACCGTCAGGAAATTGTCAACATGAACGACGATGCTGAAAATCTGGGTAAATATGCAGGTTTGAAGGTTGGCGACAAGACTACACCTAACAACAACGCGGGTAACTGGGAGTAATGCAAGCGATAACTGAAATTGCATCGCCGCAACTGAACATCTCAGACACAAGCAATTATACATTATCCATCCGGCTTATGCCAGGTGGATTTTGTTTTATCATATACCAGCCTTCAAGAATGTCGGTTCTGGGATTGTTCGATTACGCAACAGCTTCGGCCGAGGAAACCAATGGTTCGTATCAACAGAATCCGTGGCTTCAACAGCATTATGCTAAAATAAACTGTGCGGTCAATACCAACAGATGGACACTCATTCCCTCCGATTTTATGATTGACGGAAAGGAGGAGGATTTATGGCACCTCAATTTCGGAAAAGGTCAGCACGGTCAATTACAGTCTCATGCCATCAAGGCTCTGAACAGTATCAACCTATACGAGGCCGAACCTTTATCGACAGAATTCTGTCGGACCACAAAAGCGAAAGAGGTCCCTATCCAGACATCTCTGCTGCACAAGGCATTGATATTGAGCAAACGCACGGCCGACAAACAACTCTGCATTGCGCAGAGAGGTAAATTCATGGACTTTGCCTTGGCCGATAATGGTCAGATGCTGGCTGCCAACACTTGCCTCAGCCGGAATAGTGAAGAGCTGGCTTTTTACACGCTCAACATCTTCAACCACTTCGGGCTGAATCAGAACAATCAGCTTGTGACTGTCAGTGGAGATATCACACCTGCTGGCATCAACCTGCTGGGGCAGTATATCAGACACCTACAGACTGATACGCTGCCTACTCAATGCAAATACCCGAACGAGATGCTGAAAATGAAAGAACAACAAAAATATACTGATTTAATATATTTAGCCCTATGCGAATAATAGGAGGTGAACTAAAAGGCCGGAGGTTCAGTCCTCCCTCCAATCTGCAAGCCAGACCAACAACAGATATGGCAAAAGAGAGTCTGTTCGACATTCTGAACAACAGACTTGATTTTGAATCCATAAGTGTGCTTGATATGTTTGGAGGGACTGGCAGCATCAGTCTGGAATTTGCTTCCCGCGGTTGCAAAAGCATCGTTACCATCGAGAAAAATTCCATTAACCATGGTTTCATATTACGCACGCTTCGCAATTTTGACATAGAGTCCGTAAATTTGATAAAGGGCGATTCGTTCAAATTCATCACCAGCACTGGCGCCAAATTTGACCTCATATTTGCCGATCCTCCATACGATGACCCCAAATTGCCACAAATACCAGACCTGATATTTGAGCACGGGCTGCTGAAGCCTGATGGCATTCTGATTTTGGAACATTCAAAACGGAACAAATTTAATGAGCACCCCCATTTTGATGAACACAGAAATTATGGGCAAGTCAATTTTTCTTTTTTCAAATAGCTGCACATGGGAACCATCAAACTGAACGGAATGCGGTTTCATGCCTTTCATGGCGTTTTTGCCGAAGAGAGTATTGTTGGCAACACCTTTATTGTCAACATGACCATCAATGCAGACTTGAGCACGGCTGAGGAAAACGATGATTTGGCGGGAACCATCAACTATGCCGAGGTATATGCTTTGGTGAAAAAGGAAATGGAGCAACCTTCAAGACTGATTGAGAACGTGGCTTTCCGCATCAAGAACAGCGTGATGAGCCATTATTCCCAAATAAACAGCATAACCGTGGAAGTGACAAAAATGAGGCCCGCTGTGGGAGGAGAAATGGATAGTGCCAGCATCGTGCTGGAACAATAACTTCTGCATCATGGATTTTTCGGCTGCAATCATCAACTGGTATTTGCAAAACAAACGGGATTTACCTTGGCGCGAATGCAATGACCCCTACCGTATCTGGGTATCTGAAATAATATTGCAACAAACCCGCGTGGATCAAGGCTTACCCTACTACTTCCGTTTTTTAAAACAATTCCCCGACTTATCTGCTTTGGCTTCTGCTTCCGAAGAGGAGGTACTGAAATGCTGGCAGGGACTGGGCTACTACAGCAGGGCCAGAAATATGCAAGCGGCCGCTCAGTACATCGTCACCAATCTGAACGGAATTTTTCCCGACACATTTGACAAAATAAAGGAAATGAAAGGGGTGGGCGACTACACAGCCGCAGCCATTGCCTCTTTTGCCTTTGGCATAGCCCAGGCCGTTGTCGACGGCAATGTGTTCCGTGTTTTGTCTCGTTGCTTTGCTATTGACACTCCCATTGATACCACATCAGGGAAAAAGGAATTTTTTGCACTAGCGCAACATTTGCTTGACAAGAAACGGCCAGCATTGCACAATCAGGCCATAATGGACCTCGGTGCCACCATCTGCACGCCTCAGGCTCCACAATGCCCTTCATGTCCTATATGCGACCTCTGCCTGGCCCTCGAAAAGAAACAGATTGACTCGTTACCTGTCAAACAGAAAAAGACAAAAATACGAGACAGACATTTTTTCTACCTGCTTATATCATTGCCAAATGACTGTACCATAGTACGCCAACGCACCGGCAAAGATATTTGGCAAGGATTGTATGAACTGCCGCTGATTGAACAAGACGACACAGTTGAACATCTGACAGAATCAGTTCAATACAAAGAACTGGAAAATCGTTTCTTGGGGCTGTCCATCAACAAAATACACCACAGCGTCAAACATCAGCTCTCTCATCAAACCATCTATGCCACTCTGATTGAGGCATCTGCCAATAAAGCACAATTAAAAAAGGACGAGGAACTGACCGACATGGATCTACTGAAAAAATATCCGATGTCTAAACTGATGGAAATTCTTTTAAAAAAAGCGGATTGACACTTGCCTTACCGCTTAATCATGATTGATTTTAAATTACTAAATAAATAAAGCATGTCTGTAAACAAAGTTATTTTAGTTGGAAACGTAGGGAAAGACCCTGACATTCATTACTTTGAACAAGACCTTGCCGTAGCCAGATTTCCATTGGCAACTACCGACAGAGCCCACAAAACAAAAACAGGAAAAGAAATTCCAGAACATACCGAATGGCATAACATTGCTGCCTGGCGCGGTTTGGCCAAACTGGCCGAAAGCTACATAAGAAAAGGAACTCCCCTCTACATTGATGGAAAACTACGCACTCGTGCATGGAGTGACCAAAACGGACAGACCCACTATGTGACCGAGATTGTAGCCGAAAACATAGAATTACTGGGTAAAAAACCTGACGGCGGTGTACCTGCTTTGGACAAAAAAGAAGAACCCAATCCAGAATTGCCTCAAGACAAAGTGAGCGATGCTCCACCCGAAGTTGAAGATGACCAACTTCCGTTTTAACGGATTAGACTGATAATATTAAGCCACAATTTTGTATATTTGCAAGGACGGAGATTTCCGTCCTTACTTGTTTAATAATAAAACAAAGAGAATTGGACTCGATACCATTATCCACCATATTTAATGCGGACATATTTGACGCTGACACAGCCACATACGCCCTTACTGGGGTTTGCTGCATTGTGTTTTCTTACTTGTTGTTCCTTTTTTCCTACTTCGAATATACATTGTTTTCTCTGTCCCGCAACGATTTGGCCAAAATCGTAAAATCGGAATTTGAAGGATACAAATCACTGAAATATCTACTGACCAAACCAGAGAAAACGATGTCGGCAATAGTGGCGGGATATTATCTTTCGCTCATTGGCTGCATCATAAGTATGGCTATCCTGATAAGCTGGCTGCTTTCCTGTTCTGCGGTCTGCACCTCACTGTATCTACCCATCGAATTAATAGCCAGTCTGATTGTCATTCTTTTTTTGGGTGATGTTGTTCCTCTGATACTACGCAACCACTACCGTGTACATCTGCTCTACCTTTTCTCCAGCCAAATGGCCGTATTCTCTCATTTGCTGCAACCCTTAGCCTGGCCGATGCTCCGTTTTACCTCTATTATCGGCAAACGTCAGGAGGTGAAAAGCCAACATCACCTATCGATAGATGAACTCTCCGAGACACTCAACACCGATAGCGTGCAAAAAAATGAAGAAAAGGAAATACTGCAAGGCATTGTCGGTTTCGGAAACATCTGCGCAGACGAAATCATGCGCCCTCGCGTTGATATCGTAGGAGTGGAAATTTCCAACAAATTCAATGATATCCTTCGGGTAGTAAATGAATCGGAATATTCACGATTGCCCGTTTACGAAAAAACCATCGACAACGTAAAGGGCATATTGTATGTGAAAGACTTGCTCAACTACATAGACCGCGACAACTCGTTCGATTGGCAGAAACTGGTGCGTGGACCCTACTTCGTGCCAGAAACAAAAAAAATAGACGAGTTGCTGAAGGAATTTCAAAACAAGCATATTCACATGGCCATCGTGGTTGACGAGTTCGGAGGCACGTCAGGAATTGTCACTCTTGAAAATATTCTTGAGGTGATTGTCGGCGACATCTGCGATGAACATGATGAGGAGCAAAAACTCTACACTAGTCTCGACAAACATAACTTCATCATCGACGGTAAAATGCCACTCAATGATTTTTACAAAATCAACGAAGTGGACAAATCAGTATTCGCAGACTACGATTCAGATGCGGACACCATTGCCGGATTATTGTTAGAGATAAAAGGCGACATCCCCGCCATCGGTGAAAAAATTGAGATAAAGGAATATAAGTTCCAAATAATATCGGCTGACAACCGAAGAATAAAAAAGGTAAAACTTCAGATTCAGGATTCATTATGAAAAAATGGTTGACACTTTCAATTCTGACCCTTATAATAGGCCTTGCCCTGCCTAATTGCAGCAACTATACCCCCAAGCCAATAGGTTACTTCAGAATAGACCTTCCAAAGAAGGAAAATTATGTCAAATTTGACAACGATAAATATCCGTTCACATTTGAATATCCTGACAGCATATCTGAAATAATATTCAAGCCTGCCAGAAAGAACGACCAGTATGGACTGAACATAGTATATCCCGACTTGCGGGCCTGCATCTATTGTGACTATAAACCCGTACAGAACAATTTCAAGAAAATAACCGAGGATTTCAGATCTTTTGTATATAAACATACTTCCAAGGCAGATGCAATCAGCGAGCAGCCGTATTCCGATGCTAAAAACAAAGTATATGGCATTTTGTATGAGCTGGAGGGAAATGCCGCATCGCAGGTCCAATTTGTACTTACCGACAGCACAAAACACATATTCCGAGGTGCGCTCTACTTTACTGCTACTCCTAACGCGGATTCTCTGGCTCCAGTTACAAAATTCGTCAACAACGATATCATTAAAATTATGGAATCGTTCAGATGGAAAAATTAACAGCGAAAAAATGAAATAAAAAAGATGAAAAAGAAATTGACTTACGCTCTGGCTGCCATTGCCTGCTTGCTGGCTGTATATGCCACTTCACAATATCTGTTTTTCCGCTGGGACCTTACCGCAGAAAAAAGATACAGCATATCTGACCAGACAAAAAAACTGATGAAAGGAATAAAAGGTGATATCAAGGTCAAGATATACCTTGATGGCGACCTGAATGCGGGATTTCTGAAACTAAGAAAAGACACGAAGGAGATGCTTGACGAATTTCAAGCCTACTCCGATGCCGATTTTGAATATGAGTTTATCAATCCCTCTGCTGCCAAAGATGAAAAAGACAGGGACAAAAAATATGCGGAACTGGAGAAAAAGGGACTGCATCTGATTATAGACAATGAGGACAAGGACGAGGATGGTCAAAGCATTACCCGCATCGTTTGTCCTTGGGCTGAGATATCATACAAAGGGAAAACCATAGCTGTCAATCTGCTGAGCGATGTTACGGGCAAAAGTAGGGAAGACAAGCTGAACAACTCCTCCGAAAATCTGGAATATACACTGACCGACGCTCTGCGCCAACTTACCAGCAAAAATATCAATAAAATAGCCTTTATCGAAGGACATGGAGAGTTGCCCGAAATTCTGACTTATGACATTTCGCAGACTTTGGCAAAATACTACGAGGTGGACAGAGGACAGCTATCCGACGACCCAAACTGCCTGAGTCAGTTCAAAGCCATCATAATAGCAGGTCCGACTAAAGAATTCAGCGAGAAAGACAAATACATTATTGACCAATACATCATGCACGGAGGAAAAGTTCTTTGGATGATTGACGGAGTGCGCATATCGCTCGACAGCCTGCGCACCCAGTCACAGACCATTGGCATCCCTCTTTCCACAAATCTCGATGACCAGCTATTCCGTTATGGCGTGCGCATCGACCCGGTTCTGGTACAGGATGTCCAGTGTTCTTTGGTGCCAGTCAATACCGCACAGACAGGAGACCAGCCCAAATGGACACCATCCCCATGGTACTATGCACCACTGCTGCTAACTTCTCCTTCACATCCAGTCACCAAGAACCTCACCCCCGTCAAAAGTGAGTTCGCCAGTGCCATTGAATTTGTTGGCAACGATTCCACAATGAAACGCAGCGTTCTGCTGGTTACCAGCACTGGCACCCATGTGCAGATGATGCCTTCGCTGGTAAGCATGAACATTATAAATGTGCAAAAAAGTGGACAATACTTCAACACTGGGAATGTACCCGTTGCGGTAGCCATGGAAGGACATTTCACTTCCGACTTTGCCAACCGTATGATGCCGGACGGCATCCACACTACCCAACTGCCCATGAACAAGAGTTTCTCCACAAAAATGATAGTAGTGAGCAATGCCAGCATCATCTGCAACGATGTGGACGGCTCCGATGGGAATAATGGCATAGTGCCGCTAGGATATGACAAATATATGAATCAGCAATTCGGCAACAAAGATTTTGTACTCAATTGCGTCAACTACCTTACCGACGATGAGGGATGGATGAACTTGCGCAACAGAGACCTGCAACTGCGTATGCTCAACAAGCCAGCAGTAATAGGCCAACGGCGCTTTTGGCAATGGGCCAACGTCATTCTTCCCCTCTTCATTTTGGCAATATTCGGAACTTCCTACTACTATTATAGGAAAAAGAAATTTATCAAATAAATTTGTAACTTTGCGAGATAAGAAAACAAATAGAAAATTATAAATATATGAAATTCACAGCGTCTAGTGCAGATATGCTTAACCATCTGCAAAATATAAGTCGAGTAATCAATGCAAAGAACACCCTGCCAATATTGGACAACTTTCTGCTGAAGATAACCAATGACAAGCTGGAAATGACCGCATCTGATTTGGAAACCACCATGGTGACCAGTATGCCTATTGCTGATACAGAAGGCGAAGGAGAAATAACAGTTCGTGCGGCTCTGCTGCTCAACACCCTCAAGGAGTTTCCCGACCAGCCTCTCACTTTCGAGATTAACACCGAGAATCTGGGCATGACTATCGTTTCAGAGTCAGGTCACTATGACTTTAATGGCGATAACGCTGACCAATACCCACAACTGCCAACAGTTGCAGGCGAGAACCACGAATTGTCAATGCCAGCGGCTGACTTGTTCTTCTGTATCAACAAGACAGCCTTTGCCGCAGCAACCGATGAGACTCGCCCTATAATGACAGGCATTTACTTCGACATAACGGAAGACACAATAACCACAGTCGCAACAGATGCTCACAAGATGGTACGCATACGCGACAAAAAGAATGGCGGAGATGCCATCAGCTCATTCACTTTACCCAAAAAGCCAACTGCTCTGTTGAAAAATGTGTTGCCAAAAGAAGAGGGCGATGTCAATATTAAATTTGACAGCAAAAACATTTTCTTCACGGTCGGCAACTACACGCTTGTTTGCCGACAGATTGAAGGCAACTATCCAAGCTACAACTCAGTTATTCCTACCAACAGCGAGTTCAAGCTGATAGTAACCCGCAACGCCTTCATCAGTGCGCTGAAACGCGTGTCCATCTATGCTAACCAAGCCAGCAACCTGGTTAAATTGGAACTGAAAGAAAACGATATGACCATTTCGGCGCAAGATTTGGACTACTCCAACTCTGCAGAAGAGAAATTCAGCTGCCAGTATGACGGAGGTCCAATGACCATCGGTTTCAAATCATCTTTTCTGGTGGAAATGCTGTCAAACCTCACCTGTGAAGAAGTGGAGATTGACCTGCAAGACCCTCAACGCGCAGCCCTGCTGTTGCCTTTTGACAACGAAGGCGACTCCGAAATGGAGACGTTGATGATGATTATGCCTGTAATGATATAAAAAACAATAATGAAGCTACAATTAACAAAGCCAATCATATTCTTTGACTTAGAAACGACAGGCGTAAGCATCGCCAAAGACCATATTGTGGAGATATCTTATGTCAAGATTTATCCCAATGGAGACGAGGAATCAAAAACGCGCAGAATAAATCCGGGCGTCCACATTCCCGAAGAGAGTTCGGCTGTCCATCACATCACAGATGAAGACGTAAAGGATTGCCCTACTTTCAAACAAGTGGCACAAGAGGTCGCACAGGAAATTGATGGCTGCGATATTGCTGGATATAACTCCACCCAATTTGATGTTCCGATGCTGGCGGAGGAATTCTATCGTGCCGAGGTGAAGGTTGACTTGCACGAACGCAAGTTCATCGATGTGCAGAACATATTTTGGAAAAAAGAGCCCCGCACCCTCACTGCTGCCTATAAATTCTACTGCCATGCCGACCTGGAGGGGGCTCATGGCGCCAATGCTGACGCCCAGGCCACTTACGACGTGATGAAAGCTCAGTTGGACCACTATCCAGATTTGGAAAACAATGTTGACTTCTTGTCTGAATACTCCACCTTTGCCCATCGTGCCGATTTTGCCGGACTGATGGTTTATAATGACAAAAATGAGATTATTTTCAACTTTGGCAAACACAAAGGCAAAAGGGTATGCGATGTGCTGAAACAAGAACCCAGCTATTATGGCTGGGTTATGAGCCGGGACTTCACTCACGACACAAAGGAGGTTCTGACCAACATCAAAAACAGTATGAAATAAAATACGATTTTCAGAATTACAAACTTTAGGGAGGCAACAAATTTCGATTTGCTGCCTCTTTTTTCTGACAGCCAATTTTGCGCCATGACCAAATCAAATAGTTTTTTCCAATTCCGGCAATTCAGGATAGAACAAGACCGATGTGCCCTCAAAGTAGGAACTGACGGCGTGCTTTTAGGAGGCTGGACTGACACTGACGGAGCTAAAAACATACTCGATATAGGGACTGGCACAGGACTGATAGCGCTAATGCTGGCACAACGCACCGATAAAGAAAAGGCCAAAATAACGGCCATTGAAATTGATGAGGAGACTGCCACGCAAGCGAAAATAAACATTTCAAACAGCAAATGGGCCGAACGGATAACCGTAAAATGTCAAAGCCTGCAAGACCACTTGACAGATACGCCTTTCGACTTGATTGTATGCAATCCCCCCTACTTCAGCAATTCAATGAAGAGCGCGGACGACAAACGCGCCAAAGCCCGTCACGATGACACGCTGCCAGCCATTGACCTTGCCACACATTCCATTAGGTTGTTGGCCCCGCACGGGCGCCTGTGTATCATTCTTCCAACAGAAATGGGCATGAAATTCGCCCAAATGGCCCAAGAGATGGGGCTATGGTTACGCAAAAGCACGTTGGTATTTGCCAAACCTGGCAGCACTTCCAAAAGAGTCTTAATGGAACTATGCACCGATGCCGAAAATACATCAGCCACAAGTTCTCTGCTGATAAGGAATGCAGACAACAACGAATATACCCCCGAATATAAAAAGCTGCTGGAAGAGTTTTTTCTTAGTACAGAAGAATTGGCCGCTCTGAAAGAAAAAATGAGACAAAAAAAGAGAGAATGACTGTCGTCATCCCCCCTTATATACTAATAAGAAACCAAATATCAGCTTCTTATGATTTTTATTTCTCCGTTACCCCACAACTTGATAATTTTTGACGGAGCCTTCTTAGTCTTGTCATTTTGGCGATATTTAACGATATAATCCATCTGATTCTTTATTTCCTCGCTCACCTCCGAGAAATTCTGAGGACTGGGTTCGCCCGATATATTGGCAGAAGTAGAAACGAGAGGACGACGCAAACGCTTGCACAACTCCTGCGAAAAAAGTTCCTTGGTAACACGTATACCCACACTGCCATCCTCTGCCATTAAGTTTGGAGCCAAATTCCGCGCACCCTCATAAATAATGGTAAGAGGAGTGGTTGCAGCATCAATAAGGTCATAAGCGATGGTAGGCATATCAGCCAGACGCTCTATCAATGATGGGCTGTCAGTGAGCGAAATGAGAGCTTTTGAATCCTCTCTCTTTTTTATTTCATATACCCGTTTCACTGCAGCTTCGTTAGTAGCATCACAGCCGATACCCCAAATGGTATCAGTAGGATAAAGAATGACTCCTCCCTCTTTCAGAACTTTCAAAGCGCTGCGGAGGTCTTCTTCCATCTGTTCGTTTTTTGCTTCCATATAGTAATATGTTCAATATTTCTCACTTTGTCACCCGGCGTCTAAATTCAGAACATGTAATAGCCGTTGCCACAGCCACGTTCAACGATTCAGAGGTGGCCACACCTTGAGGAAAATTAGGAATAAATAGTTTCCGATTGATATAACGTGCCAAAGTTTCAGATATACCTTTACCCTCATTTCCCATCACTATGACCGCATCAGAAGGCAATTCGGCATCATAGATGCAATCACCCTCCAGATAAGTACCAAATACGGGCAACGTGCCATTCAGTTGCGATAACAAGGAGACAAGGTCAGAATAGACAATTTTCACACGTCCTATGGCTCCCATTGTAGCCTGCACCGTTTTGCTATTGAACACATCAACAGTATCAGGCGAACAGACGATGCGATCAATTCCAAACCAATCCGCAATCCGCACAATGGTTCCTAAATTTCCGGGGTCCTGAATGTGGTCTAGCATCAGCGTCAATCCCGATTGGATATCAGACATCGACAATTGAGCTTCCGGTTTCGCAAATATTCCGATTGCCCGCTGAGGGGCATTTAGCGCAGAAGCCCTGCAAATATCATCATGAGCCGCTTCCACCACTTCCGATACTGACACTGGATGACTGACATTACGCGAATCGGATTCCAGAGCAGACAAAAAATCAGCAGTCGCCACCAATAGCCGGCAAGGAAACAGATGAAGCAAATCGCCAACTGCTTTGTCTCCCTCTGCCACAAAAAGACCCAGCTCATCGCGGGTACGTTTGGCCGACAACGACTGTATCAGTTTTATCTGTTTCTTGGTCAACAACATGATTTATATCAAGACTTATGATTACTCAATACGTGTAACCCATATCT
>CALMUD010000221.1 GCA_937872735.1 uncultured Bacteroidales bacterium | reverse complement strand
CAAAACCTCGTTGCCCTTTCTGTGGTGCTGAATATTATGGACAATTGCCGGTGCTTAATTTTTATTATCAGCCCAAACCCGGTGATTCCTATCATCCAGACAATTATCGTTTGATGGTGTATGATAATCAGTCGTTGTATATGTGGCACGTTAACAGACTGATATCGGCCAATGAAAACACTAAACCAGAAGATAAAAAGCCGGTTGGTGATTTCCATTTTTTTAATGGAGAGTGGATTCTGATCAATCGCTCGCTGACAAGTATGTTTAATATCGATAAAAATCACAATAGAAACAAAATAGAGCCGGGGCAATCAGTCTCATTGACTGATGGCGCGACCATTTTATTGTCTGCTCAAGAAGGAGGCCGTCTCATTTCTGTGCAATTGGTTAACAATTAATACAAAATGAAGAAGAATGAACGAATAGCGGTCTCTCGTATCCTTGTGGACCTTATTATGGCTGATACTGTGATCGATGCGGGAGAAATGGAAATCTATCCCAAGTTGAAGAATTTATATGGCATTTCGATAGCGGATGAGGTGGCAGCAAATACGATGACTTTGGGAGAAGCTGTGTCTGTAATGGAAAGTGCTGCTTCTGAGGTTCGAACTACATTGATGCAAAATTTTGCAGATGTCACTGTCAGTGATGGCTTTTGTGCCCGTAGTGAGGCTCTGTTGATGATTGCTTTACAATTATGCCTGAATTCCAATTCTGATGAATCAGCGGAGGTCATTTCTGTCGAATCGTACAGAAATTCAATGGAGGATAATCAAGTTCTGTATGTGGAATCACAATACGATGAAGACTTGAACAATGAAATAAAACAGAACTACAGACAGATTAATAGGGATCTGAAATTGTCTGGTTTCGACTTCGTTTACATTCCGTATGTGGCATCTCATTATAAGAAGACGCCGCCTGAAATGTTGCGTCGTATCGTCTCTTTTCTTTCTCCTAATTTGGAGGAAAAACGATTGAACGAAATCTTGTCGTATGTCTCGGACATTACCACTTGTGAATTTTGTAAGGAACAGATAGGCGAGAGAATATCGGCTCTGAAAGATTGCAATCCTTCGTTGCTTTTCAAAATTGGGAAGTCGTATGTGGGAGATCGTTTGTTTGAAAATTTTCTTCGTGTGGAAATTTCGGAGGGGATTCTTCGTTTTTTACCTGGCTTTATAGACGATTTTACATCAATGCTTAGTTCTGACATCGTTGTGGTGCCAAAGGTTGAAGAGGGGAAAGGTCAATTTCTGTATTCTGGTTTTTATAAACAGATATTTGATATTTATCTTAATCGTCACGAAATCCGCAGTACGGTTGTTATTGATACGCAGAAAGCGGAAATATCGTTTCCTGAAATCAATGCAAAATTGGATGATTTGCACAGACGGGAAAAAGCATTGTATGTCCTTTTTATGGTGGAGTCTCTTAGCAGAGGTGGCGTGAGTCTGACAAAACCAAAATTGGCTAAACAAATGGTTCGCTATAATGCTAAAATGAAGGATTTGCAGGCTAAATATAATTTTATATATAGCCTGTTTGGTGGCGATTTAAGAAAAGTCCCAGATTTGTCCCTTCCAGAGATTCGCAATCCAATGATTAGTCTTATAAAAAAGCAAATAGAAAAATTTTCTGATGAACTTTACCATTATAATGATTACTTGATAGAAAAAAACACTTACGGAATTTATGTGGTAAACGTGGATTCTTCCTTATTGTCAATTTTGGAAAAAGGGGAGTTTGTACAATTGCAAAAATCAAAGATATTGTCTTCGATATTATAAGGAATAGTTGCAACATTGCAGGCAAAATTGGAGAAAACAGGACCTCTTTTGTTGTAATGTTTCATTTTCTTTAGGGACGACATCTTAAATTGTAATTTTGTGGCAAAATTAAAAATATGAATCGGGTTTTTATAGCTTTTTTGGTCAGTTTGTTCTCGTTTTCAGGTTTGATGTCGGAAACTGTGGTGACGTCAAATACTGTGAATATCCATTCTGGAGCTTCGGCTTCGGCCGATGTTTTGGCTTCGGTTCCTGCGGGGACTTCGCTGCAAACTCTGGACTCAGTTGACGAATATGGATGGGTTGAGGTTGAATATAATGGAGAAACGGGATATGTGGCATCTTATTTGCTGCCAAAACATAGAAAGATTTCTCATACAATTGCTACCCGTCACGTCTCAACTGTCTCCTGTTCATCAGGTTCGTATTCTTATTCGTATTCTCAACCAGTATGGCATCGTAGAACACATACAACATACAGTTCTGATGCTCCTGATGGTTTTTATCGGAATTCGGATGGCGATTTAGTGCCTCGTCCTACAACTGCAGCAGTGTCTGGTTATTCTCCGTCTGCCGTTTGTCGGGATGGAACTTATAGTTATAGCCAACATCGCAGAGGAACTTGCTCCCATCATGGAGGAGTGGCTCGATGGTATTAAATGTATATTATTTGTGATTTAGTAATTTAAAATTTTATATGGAACAAAAACATCATTATGAAGGTCTTTCTGATGCGGAAGTATTGGAAAGCCGATCTAAAAATGGCGTGAACATTCTTACGCCACCAGAAAAAGAACCATTATGGAAGAAGTTTCTGGAAAAATTCTCTGATCCTTTGATTATTATTCTGTTGATAGCAGGAGCTTTGTCCGTTGGTATATCATGCTATGAATATTTTGGATTGAAGACTCCTGATGGTGCCGAGGTCTTTTTTGAGCCTCTTGGTATTTTTGTGGCAATATTGTTGGCCACGGGCATGGCCTTCATTTTTGAGTTGAAAGCTGACCGAGAGTTTGCCATCCTTAATCAGGTGAACGATGATGAGCCTGTGGAGGTGATACGCAATGGCAACACCATTTCAATTCCTCGCAAGGATGTGGTGGTAGGAGACATTGTTATTCTTACTACAGGAGAAGAGGTCCCTGCCGATGGCGAATTGCTGGATGCTGTTACGTTGAAGATTGATGAATCAACACTGACGGGTGAACCTATTTGTGCCAAGAGTATTAATCCTGAGGACTTCGATAAGGAGTCAACTTTCCCTACCAATCATGCCATGAAAGGCACCAAGGTGATGGAAGGACATGGCGTGATGCGGGTGTTTGCCGTCGGTGACCATACTGAGAATGGAAAGGTGTTTGAAGCTGCGCAGATTGATGACAGCGTGAAAACTCCATTGAACGAACAATTGGATGGTCTTGGTGATTTGATTACCAAAGGTAGCTATGTGTTTGCTGCATTGATTATTGTGGGTAAATTGCTGGTCAATTTCAATTTTGCTCCGCTTTCGTTCTTATTGGTTCTGCCAACTGCTATATTCTTTTATTTACTCTTGAAAAAATTTGATGATTTTTCAGGTCGTACTTGTGGCATTATAGTTGTTGCTTATTTTGCAATCTTTATTGGCAGTGTTATTTATATCCATAATATTGTTGCTCCTGAGCAAAATTTGTCTCAATTGTTGGCTTACACGCTCGACACCCTGATGATTGCCGTCACCCTTATAGTGGTGGCTGTGCCCGAAGGCTTGCCTATGGCTGTCACACTCAGTC
>CALMUD010000220.1 GCA_937872735.1 uncultured Bacteroidales bacterium | reverse complement strand
AAAAAAATAGTGCAGAAAGTTTTCACAAACTCCCTGCACCGGATAGTGTTATTTGTTTCTTGTCGCAATAACACAAAAAAATGAAAATAAAAAAGTGCATTAGTTACTAAAAACTAACGCAACCACCAAAAGAATATAAATTTATTTGAATTGGACAATTCATACCGCTATGATAATATGCCGATTTGGCCAGTTCCGCAAAGTTAATTAGAATAATTGGTTGTGCAAATACGATTGCCGATTGCAACCGACCCCTTTTGTTAATTATTTATAAAAATGTACGAAATGTAAAATTTTGTTCATATATATGCATTAATATTATAGGAGATTAGATAAAAGATTTTGTATTTTTATCATTTAAATCCACAAAAGAAAGACGGATGAGATATTGCTGCGCTATATTGCTGACATTAATTAGTATATTTGCCACCTATGCCAAAACCACGGTGATATATGGCAATGCCCCCTCGTATGCTGGCAAAATGTTGTCCATACGGGTTTATTCAGATGAAGTGCTGCACGAGGAGGATGAACTGGACCGCACGACAGTGCAGCCGAATGGCGATTTCAAGTTCGAGGTGGAAATCAACTCTGTTGTCAATGCCTTCATTCCCACTGAAGTGGAGCGGGCTTTTATCTATCTGGAGCCCGGTGCCACCTACCACATCTCTATCCCTCCTTACCGTGAGCGCACCCTCTCGGAGAAGCTGGACCCCTATTTTGCCCCTAAGGATTATCTGGCCTCGATAGTGGGGCTGAAAAAGGGTGATTTCAACTATCAGATGATGGAGTTTGAGGACGCCTTTGACTTTTACAGCATGAAGCACGTCACCTATGGCGCCAATCCCGACTCGGTGAAGAAATCAATCAGAGAGTTGCGCCGTATCTTTTCGGACCTCAAGAATCCGTATCAGAAACGGTTTAAGGAATACCGCTATGTGCTGTTGCAAAATATGTCGGTGCCATCATACCCCAAGATGCAGGACAGCGTAATCAGGCGGCTGAATGTGCTGGGGCCCGACTATGACAACCCCGCTTTCTGGGATGCGTTCAACAATGTGTTCGAGGGTTTTATTGGCAACACCATTGGCAGCGAGGATTATGAACTCTTCAAGAAACTGGTGAACGATGGCAAAGCCAAGCTGCTGCTGGTGATGCTGCGTGAGCGTTATGGCATCACCAATCCCTATCTGTGTGAGCTGGCCGCGATAAAGATGGTGGGCGACTTGACCGATGACCCCGCCTTTGACCTTGCCCACGTTATAGCCATGCTGAAGGCCATGAAACCTCTGCTGCCTGATGCCGACAACCGTGATCTGCTGCAGGCAATGGTCAACAAGGCCAGTGCCGACTACATAGGAACTCCAGCCCCCGATTTCGAGGCCTACAATGCCGATGGCAAAGCCGTCAAGTTGTCTGACTACAAAGGCAAGCTGGTGTATCTCAACTTCTGTAACTCCAACATCGAGCAGACCTTGCGCGATGTGCAGGTGCTGGAGCGCTTTCACGACAGTTATCAGCACGACCTGGTGGTGCTCAACGTCTTCCTTTACGATGATGCAGCCACCGTCAAGCGTCTGCAATCCACTTGCAAAGGCCAGATTTGTCTCACCACGCCTGTTCCCGATGCGGTCAGGCATGCCTATCAGGTGTCAGGGGTGCCATCGTATATGCTGATTGACCGGCAAGGCAACTTTATGATGACCCGTGGCGCGGAGCCCAACGATCAGTTCCGTCTCTTCCTGCAAAATCTGTTGCAGCGGCCCGATGGACAATAAAAAATTGTACTTTTTTGCTTTATTAGCAATTAGCTACCCAAATAATTGTAATTTGTTGGCAAAGAACTACCAATAATTTCTTAATTTTGCAGTAAAATAGGAAATAAATAGGATAAAATATAAAATACAATACATAAATGGCTGATACGAAGAAGATTAAGACGGCGTTAGTGTCCGTATTCCATAAGGACAACCTGGATGAGATAATAAAGAAACTGCATGCAGAAGGTGTGCAGCTGATATCGACCGGCGGAACTCAGAAGTTTATTGAGTCGCAGGGTGTGCCTTGCCGCACGGTAGAGTCGTTCACAGGTTATCCATCCATATTGGGAGGCCGTGTCAAGACTCTTCATCCAAAAATCTTCGGAGGCATACTCGGCCGCCGCTCGTTGGAGAGCGACCAGCAGGAGATGGCCAAATATGAGATACCAGAGATTGACCTCGTGATAGTGGATCTCTATCCATTTGAGGAGACTGTTGCCTCTGGCGCAGCTGAGCAGGACATCATTGAAAAGATTGATATAGGTGGCATCTCTCTGATTCGTGCCGCTGCCAAGAATTTCAACGATGTAGTGATAGTAGCCAGCAAGGACCAATACAAGCCATTGCTTGACATACTGAACAAGCAGGGTGCCACTACCGACAAGGCTACCCGCAAGTGGTTTGCCGGACAGGCATTCGGTGTATCGTCACACTACGACACCGCCATTCATGCCTACTTTGAGAAAAAGTAAAGATTAGGGTTTATTACAAAAGAATTCACTTCAGATTTAAATGGGTCTATTTTCGTTCACACAAGAAATAGCGATGGACTTGGGAACCGCCAATACAGTCATCATACATAATGACCGTATAGTGGTGGATGAGCCATCGGTTGTTGCCATAGACCGGCGGACGGGCCGGATGATAGCCCTGGGCTCAAAGGCCCAGCAGATGCATGGCAAGACGCATGAGAATATTCGTACGGTCCGCCCGTTGCGCGATGGCGTGATATCGGACTACGATGCAGCCGAGCAGATGATGCGTGGCTTGATAAAGATGGCCATCACCAAGAGTCGCCTTTTCGACCCTGCGCTGAAGATGGTTGTCGGCATCCCTTCGGGCAGTACCGAGGTGGAGATTCGTGCCGTTCGTGACTCTTCGGAGCGTTCAGGTGGCCGTGAGGTCTATATGATATACGAGCCTATGGCGGCTGCCATTGGTATCGGCATTGATGTGGAGTTGCCTGAGGGCAACATGGTGGTTGATATCGGTGGTGGTACTACCGAAATCGCTGTCATTTCGTTGGGGGGTATCGTCTCCAACAACTCTATCCGTATAGCTGGTGATGATTTGACAGCAGATGTCATTGAGTATATGAACCGTCAGCACAATATCAAGGTGGGTGAGCGTACAGCAGAACTTATCAAGATAAATGTGGGTTCGGCGCTCACCACACTCGAAGACCCACCTGAGGATTACATTGTGCGTGGCCCTAACCGTCTGACGGCGCTCCCTATGGAGGTGCCAGTCTCTTATCAGGAGATTGCCCACTGTATCGAGAAATCCATCTCGAAGATTGAGGCTGCCGTGTTGAGTGCATTGGAACAGACGCCACCAGAATTGTATGCCGACATTGTGCGCAAGGGCATTTGGCTGGCAGGTGGCGGGGCATTGCTCCGAGGCCTCGACAAGCGTCTGACCAACAAGATTGGCATTCCGTTCCATATAGCCGACGACCCTCTGCACGCCGTGGTACGTGGCACAGGCATCGCCCTCAAGAATGTGGACAAATTCTCGTTCCTGATGCGCTAATGATTTTTCCGAAACATAGATATAATTCACTTTATACCTTACGGTAACAAGCAGAGAACACGGTGTGATTGCGCAACGTGTTTTTTGTCGTTATATAGGTAGCTTGTTTTTACAATGGAGACACTCATCCGGTTTTTCATGATTTTCAAGACGTTTATCGTCTTCCTCATGCTTGAGGTTCTTTCTCTTGTGCTGGTATTCACATACAATGATTATCAGCACGGCCAATATTTCAACTCTAGCAATGAGCTGGTGGGCCGGATGTATGAGGTGATGAACACCGTGACGGGCTATTTCAGTCTTAACCGTACCAACGAGGATTTGGCACGCGAAAATTCACGCCTCAAGACGCAGTTGTCGTCGGCGCAGGCCATGATAGAATATTATCGGGAAGACTCCACCTATATGCAGCGGAAAGCGTTGGCCGACTCTGGCAACTATTCGTTTGTAACGGCGCGGGTCATCAGCACCTCTTTCTCCAAGAGCCACAACTATCTGACCCTCGACAAGGGTTCGGCCGATGGCATACAGTCGGAGATGGGTGTGATAGGGCAGACGGGTGTGGTGGGCATCGTCAGTGCGGTGTCGCCACACTTCTCCATCGTCATTCCGTTGCTCAATATCTCGTCGCGTCTGTCGGTGAAGGTAAAGAACAAGTCGCAGACGGGTGCGCTCGTCTGGAAAGGAGAGGACTACCGATATGCCTCGCTTGAGGAGGTGCCGACCTATATACCGGTGGCCAAGGGCGACTCGGTGGTCACCAGCGGCTATTCCACCATATTTCCGGAGGGAATGTATGTGGGCAAGGTGAGTCGGTCGGGCCGCAGCTCCGACAATAATCTCCGCATTGACGTGTCGTTGGGTATCGATTTTTCCCGACTGGCGTATGTGGATGTGATAAAATTCAAGAATGCACCAGAGGTGAAAAAGTTGCAAGAGGAGGGCACGGACGAAAATGAACAGTAAGATAATATTGAATTACGGATGGCAATTTCTGGCCTATCTGCTGGTGCAGGTAATGGTGCTCAACTACATCGATTTTATGGGTGTGGCCACTCCCTATCTGTTCGTTCTGTTCCTCATCACGTTGCCCACAGAGATATCTACCGTGAGTCTGATGCTGATTGCGTTTGTGATGGGTCTGATAGTGGATGTGTGCTCCGACACGGTGGGTGTCAATGCGTTTGCCTGTGTGCTGATGTCCTACCTCAAGCCGCGGTTATGCAAATTGTTTGCACCTGCCGATGCCGAGGGAGAGGCTCCGTCGTTCCGTTCTTTTGGCAAAGGACGATTCTTCCAGTTTGCCTTGCTGATGGTGCTGGTTCATCATTTTTGTTTCTACCTTCTTGAGAATGGCACCCTTATCGATTTGGGTGGCACCCTGTTCAAGGCATTCGAGTCTTCGGTATTTACCATGGTCCTTATCTGTTGCATCGAGTATTTCAAGTACCGGCATAACCGGTAAGGCATGGCAGCGTTAATATCTGGGTTATAATGGTCAACGATCCCAATCAAAATAGGAAATACATTATCAGCGGTTTTATGGCGCTGGTGGTGTTCATTTATTTAGTACAACTCTTTATTCTGCAAATATTGGACAGCTCCTATCGGGAGCAGGCCGACAGCAATGCCTTCTTCAAGGAGGTGGCATATCCGCCGCGAGGCGTCATAAAGGACCGTAATGGCAAGGCTATTGTCTACAACAAGGATGCATATGACATCATGATAACCATGCGTGAGGCAGAAGGGCTTGATACGCTCAGTTTCTGCCGCGCACTCAAAATATCCAAAGCCTATTTCGACTGGCGTGTCAGCAAGATTAAGCAGATGCCCGGCTACTCCAAATACATACCTCAGCCGTTTATGACGCAGCTGTCGGACGAGGATTTTGCGCCATTCCAAGAGAAGCTGTTCAAGTTCAAGTGCATAGAGGTGCGGAAGCGCACGTTGCGCAATTACAACTATCCGTGTGGTGCGCTGGTGCTGGGAAGTCTGGGCGAAGTGTCGCGGGAGAAGGTGGAGGATGACCCTTATTATGCACCAGGTGACTTTATTGGTCTGAATGGTTTGGAACGAACTTATGAGAAAGAGTTGCGAGGGGTGAAAGGTATCCGCATTTGGCTGCGAGATGCCCATGGCCGCAAGCAGGGCCGCTATGAGAATGGGGCGATGGACCAGCCCTACAAGGTGGGTCAGGACCTCACTACCAGTCTCGACATTGACTTGCAGGACTATGGTGAGAAGCTGATGGCCAACAAGGTGGGGAGTATTGTTGCCATCGAACCCAGTACGGGTGAGATTCTGGCCATGGTATCCGCCCCGTCGTATGACCCTTCGCTCTTGGTGGGGCGAAAGCGCAGCAAGGAATATATGCGGCTGTTGCATGACCCTTACAAGCCGCTGTTCGACCGTCCGGTAATGGCTTGCTATCCGCCGGGCTCCACTTTCAAGACCGCCAATGCCCTCGAACTGTTGCAAGAGGGAACCATCACTCCCGAGACCAAGTATGTGTGCTCGCACGGTTTCCATGCCGGAAATCTGACCGTGGCTTGTCACCATTCGGGACCGTTGGACCTTATCACAGCCATCAAGCTGTCGTGTAACGCTTACTTCTGTTACGGATTCAAGGATATGATAGACAACCCGCGTTATGGCTCGACGGCCAACGCCTTTGAGGTATGGAAAAAAAATATAGTGTCGATGGGCTTCGGCTACAAACTCGGCTCTGACGTCACCAATGAGCGCCGCGGCTATATACCTAACTCTGGTGTCTACGACAAGGTTTATGGTCCTGGTCACTGGAAGGCGACCACCATCATTTCTGATGCCATCGGTCAGGGCGAGATTCTGACCACTCCTTTGCAGTTGGCCAATCTGGCGGCCTCCATAGCCAATCGTGGCTATTATTATACCCCTCATCTGGTGAAGGGTATACAGGGGGGGCGCATCAATCCAAAGTTTACCCAGCGTCACTATACCTCCATCAATCCCTCCTACTATGACCCCGTTGTTGAGGGTATGTCGCAGGTAGTGTCGCATGGTACCGCCTTTCTGGCGCGGATTGACACCATACAGGTGTGCGGAAAGACGGGAACGGCTCAGAACCCTCACGGCAAGGACCACTCACTGTTCATTGCCTTTGCTCCTCGTGACCATCCCAAAATAGCTATTTGTGTGGTGGTTGAGAATGCCGGATTCGGAGCCGTATGGGCCACCCCAATCGCCTCTCTGATGATAGAGAAATACCTGCGTGGCTGCATCAGTCCAGCACGTCTGTTCTGGGAGCCATGGCTGATGAATTCCAAACTGTTGCCAATTATTCCAAATGTCACGACGAACTAATTTTTTCAAGAGCATAGACTGGTGGATGGTAGCCATCTACCTGATACTGGTAGTGTGTGGCTGGATTTGCATATACGGAGCCTCTTACAATTTTGAGGACTCTATGTTTTTCGATTTCAACTACCGCTATGGCAAGCAGCTGTTGTGGATAGGGATGGCCTTGCTGATAGGCGGGTTCATTCTTCTGCTCGATTGCGAGATGTACAGCGTGTTTGCCTATGGCATATATGCCATTTTCATAGTGTTGCTGCTGGTGACGCTGGTGGTGGCGCCCGACATCAAAGGCTCGCGTTCGTGGCTGGTGCTGGGACCTGTGAGCCTACAGCCGGCCGAGTTTGCCAAGACGGCTACGTGTCTGGCATTGGCGCGGCTCATGAGTTCGTACGGGTTTCAGCTCAACCGGCTGAAAGATGCGTTGTGGGTGGCCCTTGTGATACTGTTGCCAACGGCCATCATCATTTTGCAGAATGAGACAGGTTCGGCGCTGGTTTATCTGGCGCTCTCCATAGTGCTCTATCGCGAGGGCATGCCGGGTATCTTCCTTTTTGTAGGATTTGTGGCAGTGGTGTTTTTCATTGTGGCCATCAAGTTTGGCACCGAGAGTGTCATACCCGATTGCCCCACCGAGTCGTATGGCATCTTCCTGGTGTTGTTGCTGGCACTCATTGTGCATTTGCCGCTGCTGACAATCTATCAGGGCGACAGCACTTATTGCCGCTATATGTTTTTTGCGGGAGTGGTGACGTTTGGCGTAGGACTGATATTGCATCTGGGTTTTGGCTTGCCGGTTCCGTTCACCTATCTGGCTTATGGTCTGATGGCGGTCTGCATCATATTTCTCATCTACCGCGGCATGCACGCATGGCGCATATCTTATGTCTGGGTGGCAGGGTTCCTGCTGATGTCGGCGGTATATGCCAACACTGCCGATTATGTGTTTGACCGCATATTGCAGCCACACCAGCAGACGCGAATAGAGGTGACCCTCGGAATGCTCAACGACCCCAAGAAGTCGGGCTACAACGTCAACCAGTCGAAGATAGCTATCGGTTCGGGTGGATTTCTGGGCAAGGGATTCCTCAATGGAACCCAGACCAAGCTGAAGTATGTGCCTGAGCAGGATACCGATTTCATTTTCTGTACGGTAGGCGAGGAGCATGGCTTTGTGGGCTGTCTGGTGGTAATGGGGCTCTATCTGGTGTTGTTGCTGCGGCTCATTTATCGGGCAGAAAAGCAGAAGCTGACTTTTAACCGCATCTACGGCTATTGTGTGGCAGCCATCATATTTTTCCATCTGGCTATCAATGTGGGAATGGTCAGTGGCCTGACGCCCGTGATAGGTATTCCGCTGCCCTTCTTCAGTTATGGCGGTTCATCGTTGTGGGGATTCACCATATTATTGTTCATATTCATCAGAATAGATGCCGGCACCAAAGAGTATGGCCTGTCAGGGCGCGACAGCTGACGCACAGGAACGCAACAATGCTATCCGTGCCGAACTGGAGGCGCAGTCCGAGCCGGATTATGCGTCGTTCAGTGCTTCGCTCAGTCCTGGCACATTGCCCATGCTGGGGGTCCGCATCCCCAAGCTGCGTGCCATGGCGGCTCGTCTGGCTGCTGGTGCCGATTGGCGCAGTTATCTATCCACAGCGAGCAATGGCACATTTGAGGAGGTGCTGCTGCAAGGTCTCACCATAGGTGCTGCCACAGCCAAGGCGGGCGGAAAAGGTCAGCCTACGCTGGCCGAAGCTGAACGGTTGGTGGCGGGCTATGTGACAAAGATAACCGGCTGGAGCCTTTGCGACAGTTTTTGTTGCAGTCTCAAGGTGGCCAAGCGCCAGCCCGCGGCCGTGTGGGAGTGGTTGCAGCCTTACCTCCGCTCCAGCAAGGAGAATGAATTGCGCTATGGGGTGGTGATGTTGCTGTTTCACTTTGTGGATAGCGGACATATCGAGGCCGACTTGCAGTTGCTTGGCGCCATCCATTCGGAGGCCTATTATGTGCGCACGGCCGTAGCCTGGGCTCTGTCGGTCTGCTACATCAAGTTCAGACAGCCCACCATGGCTCTGTTGGGCAGCGGACAGCTCGACGATGACACCCTCAACAAGGCCTTGCAGAAATGTATCGAGTCGTATCGGGTGGCACCCGCCGACAAGCAGCAGTTGAGACTGATGAAATGCCACAAACGGCAAATTTGAATTTCACCGCCCTCCCCGTTTGTCTTTTTCGTCATTTATACATACATTTGTTAATTTTAAGAAGAAACATCACCCCGACAATATAAAAATAAAACAAATAAAAGATATACATCAGAAAATGAGCAGAACCAAACGCTTTATCCTACCCGAGAACGAGATTCCAACGTCATGGTACAACATTGTGGCTGATATGAAGAACAAGCCAACCTTGCCGCTTAACCCAGCCACCAAGCAGCCACTTACGGTTGACGATATGTCGCACATCTTCACGCGCGAGGCTTCCAAGCAGGAGCTGAACCAGACCGACAGGTGGATAGAGATACCCGATGAGGTGCGCAACCAGTATATGAATTACCGTCCTACTCCGTTGGTCCGTGCTTATGAGCTGGAGAAGGCACTTGACACCCCTGCCCACATTTATTTCAAGAATGAGAGTGTGAGCCCGGTAGGTTCGCACAAACTCAACTCGGCGCTGCCGCAGGCCTATTATGCCAAGATGGAGGGAGTGAAACACCTCACCACCGAGACGGGCGCAGGCCAGTGGGGTACTGCCTTGAGCTATGCCGGCAAGGCTTTCGGGGTGGATGTGTCAGTGTTTATGGTGAAGGTGAGCTTCCAGCAGAAGCCTTACCGTCGCTCCATCATGCAGACGTTTGGTGCCAGAGTATTGGCATCACCAAGCGATACCACCAAGGCAGGCCGTGCCATTCTGGCCAAGGACCCCGACTATACCGGCAGTCTGGGTACTGCTATCAGCGAGGCCATAGAGCTGGCCATGGAGACTCCCGACTGCCGCTATGCGTTGGGCAGTGTGCTGAGCCATGTATCGCTGCATCAGACGGTGATTGGTCTTGAGGCAGAAAAGCAGATGGATATGGCGGGCGAATATCCCGACATTGTGATTGGCTGTTTTGGTGGCGGTTCCAATTTTTCGGGCATCGCTTTCCCTTTCATGCGTCACAATCTGCTTGACGGCAAGCACACCCGTTTCATTGCAGCGGAGCCTGCCTCTTGTCCTAAGCTGACCAAGGGAATCTTCCATCTCGACTTTGGCGATGAGGCTGGCTACACTCCTTTGTTGGCCATGTATACGCTGGGTCACAACTTCAAGCCAGCTGCCATTCATGCAGGAGGTCTGCGCTATCATGGAGCCGGCACCACAGTGAGTGAGTTGCTGAAAGACCACCAGATGGAGGCCGTTGATATCAAGCAGCTCGACACCTTCAAAGCCGCCACACTCTTTGCCCAGACCGAGGGCATTGTGCCAGCCCCAGAATCTTCGCACGCCATCTGTGCCGCCATCAATGAGGCGCTCAAGGCCAAGGAGGAAGGACAGCAGAAGACCATTCTGTTCAACCTTTCGGGACATGGACTGATTGACATGACTGCCTATGACCAGTACAATGCCGGTCAACTGCAGAACTTTGTGCTCACCGATGATGAGATAAAGAGCAACATCGACGAACTGAAACAGATTATCAAATAACAATAATAGATAACGGGCGTCTCTGTTTTTACGCCCCAACTAAAATAAACACTATGCAGTACGGACACTTCGATGACGAGCGCAAGGAGTACGTCATCACAAAACCAGACACTCCGAAGTCGTGGAGCAATTATTTGGGTGACACCCGTTATGGAGCCATCATCACCAACAATGCCGGTGGCTACAGTTTCTTCCGTTCAAGCGTGCAGGGCCGCTTCCTGCGTCTCCGTTTCAATACGGTGCCGCTCGACCAGCCTGGCCGTTACATCTATCTGCACGACCGCGACAGTCATGACTTCTGGTCTGGCTCATGGCAGCCAGTGGGCAAGCCGCTCGACCAATACAAGAGCGAGTGCCGCCATGGCTCCGCCTATACGGTCATCTCGTCGGAGTATGCCAACATCAAGACGGAGACCCTCTACTTTGTGCCGCTTGGCCAGGAGTTTGAGGTATGGCACGTCAAGGTGACCAACAACGACAGCAAAAAGCGCAATCTGCGTGCTTTCACTTATGTGGAGTTCGCCTCCAACTGGAACATGAACGATGACCAGAACAACCTGCAATACACGCAGTATATTGTCAAGACCTCGTTTGTCAATAACAGTTTCATCGACCATGGCAACAATCTGTTCATGCCAGAGGAACCTGACAATTTTCTGAACAAGGACCAGGCACGCCACTCGTTCATCGGCGTGGTGGGTCAGCCTGTTACGGGCTATGACAGCGACCGCGACAAGTTCATCGGCAGCTATCACACTTACGCCAATCCGGCCAGTGTGGTTAACGGCCAGTGTGGCAATACGGTTACCGAAGGCGATAATGGCTGCGGTACCTTGCAGATGGACCTTGATTTGAATCCTGGAGAGACCAAGGAATTTACCGTTGTGCTGGGTATCGGCAAGGCAACTGTCGAGGGCAAAAAGGCGGCCGATATGGTCAACACCAATGCCAAGGTTCAAGCTGAATATAAGAAGGTGGTGGAGTATTGGCATGGCCGCATCGAGGGTCTGAGCGCCCATACGCCAGACCCTGCTTTCAACAGCATGATAAATATGTGGAACCCTTTCAACAACCTGATTACCTACGCATGGAGCCGTGCCGCATCACTCATCTATTCGGGCGACCGTGACGGAATGGGTTACCGTGACACTATACAGGATATGCTGGG
Organism: uncultured Bacteroidales bacterium; assembly: GCA_937872735.1. Lineage (GTDB taxonomy): Bacteria > Bacteroidota > Bacteroidia > Bacteroidales > Paludibacteraceae > Physcocola. The sequence continues at coordinate 1,651 of CALMUD010000220.1, read as the reverse complement.
TGTGGTTCACAATATACCAGCCGAGGTGGTTGAGCGTCTGGAGCTGATGCTTACCGGCCAGAACTCCAATGGAGGTGCCATGCCGGTGGTCAAGCCGTTTGACCATCATCCAGGTCATGAGCAGCCTACCCCTGAGGCTGACTTCCGTTCCGATGATTGTATGTGGCTGTTCAATACGGTGCCTAACTACGTCAAGGAGATTGGCGATATCAAATATTATAACAAGGTGTTGCCTTTCAGCGACAAGGGTGAGGGCACTGTGCTTGAGCATCTGAAGCGTGCATTGGAGTTCACCCTCAACCATCTTGGCAAACACCATTTGCCTTGTGGACTGAAGGCCGACTGGAATGACTGTTTGGTGCTGGGTTCAAAGGGTGAGACGGTGTTTGTGGCTATGCAGTTCCGCTATGCCCTTACCGTATATATTGATATCTGCAACCGTCTGGGCAAGGCCGATGAGGTGAAATGGGCGCAGCAGCATCTTGACCAGCTCACCAAGGATATTGACGCCGCCGCCTGGGATGGCGAGTGGTATGTGCGTGCCCTCAAGGAGGATGGTTACATCTTTGGAACGAAGAAGGATGATGAGGGTCAGATTTGGCTCAATCCGCAGTCGTGGGCCATCATTTCGGGACAGGCCACTGGCCAGCGTGCCGAGACGGTGATGGACAGCGTGGAGAAACATTTGGCCATTGAATATGGATTGGTACTTTGCGACCCTCCTTACGAGAAGACGGAAGCGAGTGTTATCAAGGCTCCGCTCTTCATCAAGGGTATGAAGGAGAATGCCGCTGTGTTCCAGCACACGCAGGGCTGGGGCATCATAGCCGACTGTATTCTGGGCCATGGCAAGCGGGCGTTCAAGAATTACAAGAACTATCTGCCGGCTGCCTATAACGAGCGTGCTGAAGTCCGCCAGATTGAGCCTTATGTTTATGCGCAGACCACCTGCTCCACTTACAATATGCGTGCCGGCCAGAGCCGTTGCCCTTGGTTGAGTGGTACTGCATCGTGGGCTTACTTCACTGCTGCCCAGTATATTTTGGGTATCCGTCCTGATTATGAGGGATTGCAGATTAATCCTTGTATTCCAGGTTGGGAGGGCTTCACGGCAACACGTCGTTTCCGTGGCAAGACGGTGAATGTCACTGTCAAGAACCCTGCCAAGGTGGAGAAGGGTGTGAAGAGCGTTACGCTGAATGGTGAGAAACTGAATGGCAATGTGATTCCTTACAGCAAGATGAAGGAGGTGAATGAGGTGGAAGTCGTGATGGGCTGACCTTCTTTTCACATTGATAACTGATAAGGCGGGAGCCGTACCGAAGGGTGCGGCTCCCGCCCTTTTTTGCTTAAATCCGTCCGCTCGGTTATTACTATATTAATTGAGAGGAGGTGCACGTCAGTTTGGTGCTCTGGAAGAAAGGAACAAAAAAAACATTATCTTTGCATAAGATAGAAATTTAACTTTTTCGCCTATGTTATTCCCGATTGGCATACAGAGTTTTGACAAAATCCGCAATGACGGATATGTTTATGTAGATAAGACAGCCCAAATATATCAGCTGACTATCAATGGCAACTATTATTTTCTGAGCCGTCCCCGCCGTTTCGGCAAGAGCCTGCTGCTCTCCACCATGGAGGCCTACTTCCT
>CALMUD010000219.1 GCA_937872735.1 uncultured Bacteroidales bacterium | reverse complement strand
CTCCGCTGGGAATCGAACCCAAATCTAAAGTTTAGGAAACTTTTGTTCTATCCATTGAACTACGGGGACGCATATCACATTGGACGTGCAAAAATAATCAAATATTTCCGTTTTACCAGCATTGGGCGAGAAAAAAGGCGGCTGGGCCCACAGCTAAGGACTCTGCCCTAATCAGCATCAGTCGGCGAAGGTACGCAGATGGAAGTCATGTCCGTCAAACTCGCCGTAACTGAAGTTGCTAATCCAGTCACCCAGAATGATGACACGGCTGGAGGGCTGCAAAGGAAGGTCGAGCACGATGTGGCGATGGCCAAAAATGAAGAACTCCACATCGGGATGCGCTTGCAGATAGCGTTTGGCCCAAATCACCTGAAACTCCTTATCCTCACCCAGATAGGAGGACAAGGGCGAGCCGAGTTTGCGCTTACGGTTGTGCAAGGCCCAGGCGTGTCCGAAAGGCATGGTGACGTCGGGGTGAATCCAGCGGAAAAGCCACTGGCAGACTTTGTTGCGGAAGAATGCACGCATAAGACGGAATGAGAGACTGGGATCGCCCAGCCCATCGCCATGCGCCATAAAGAACCGATGGCCCATGAGGCTTCCCTCCCAGCTGTCGGGAATGATGGTGACTCCACACTCGCGGGGCAGATAGTCGAACATCCAGATGTCGTGATTGCCATAGAACATGAACACGGGAATGCCGGCATCGGTAAACTCCGCCACCTTGCCCAGAAAGCGGACAAAGCCTTTGGGGGCAACGGTGCGATACTCAAACCAATAGTCGAACATATCGCCCAGCAGATAGAGGGCCGCGGCATCGGGCTTGATACTGTCCATCCAGCGCACAAACCGCCGCTCGCTCACCAGCGGGTCCTCGGCCATGGCCAGCCCGAAATGGGCATCAGAAGCGAAGTAGATTTTCTTGCCAGCCTCCATCATCACATAAAACCAAGTTCAAGTTTAGCCTCGTCCGACATCATGCTCTGATCCCAGGCGGGGTCGAAAACGAGGTCGATATTGACCGCCTTGACTTCGGCAATCGATTCCAGTTTCTGACGGACATCCTCCACTATAAAATCAGCCGCAGGGCAGTTGGGAGCGGTAAGCGTCATCTGGACATCCACTACCCCCTCTTTGACATCGATGCGGTAAACCATGCCAAGGTCGTAAATGTTGACAGGAATCTCGGGGTCGTAGATGGTGCGGAACATGGCCACAATCTTCTCCTCCAAAGGAAGGAACTCATTGATGTTGCCATCCACTTTTACGCCAGCACCAGCGGATTCGGCGGCAGTATCGGCATCGGCATTGACAGCGCTGTCAGCCAAGGGAAAATCGGACACCGAGGAGGTGCGGGCGGCAGCCTGCTGCTGCATGGAGGCCACCGAAGCGGGATTGACCGCATTGGGATTGACGGAGGCATCGGCCGAGAGGGCGGGCTGAGTGTTGATATTTTTTTCTTCCATAAGAATCTTTTTATAAAAAAACTACATGAGCGGACTGAACAGACGCGCCCACGACTCCCCCAGCTTGCGCAGACGGGGTCTGCGTTTCCACTCCATGGGGTCGATAGGGGTGGAATTGGCCAAATCGGTCTCGAAGGTAGCCTTCATGCGGGCTGCCACTTCAGGGTCATAAATAAGGGTATTGACCTCGAAATTCTGTTCAAAACTGCGGAAATCCATATTGGCAGTCCCCACTGTCGAGAGTTTGTCGTCGATGACGATGGTCTTGCTATGAATGAAGCCGGGATTGTAAAAATAGACCTTGACTCCGGCCTTGAGCATATCGTCGATATAAGAGCAGGAACTGCGGAGGGCAAAGGCGGCATCAGAGTGGCGCGGCAAGATGATGCGGACGTCAGTGCCACCCAGCGAGGCCACCTGCAACGCATGCAGGATAGGCGTATTGGGGAGGAAATAGGGAGTCTCCAGATAAATGTATTTGCGGGCTTGCGCCATGGCCATGAAGAGTACCTGCATGATGCTCTCCCACTGGGAGTCGGGCCCACTGGCCACCACCTGGATGACACTGGAGCCGAAGGACTGTACATCGGGATAATAAAGTGCATCGTTACGCAAGAGGGTACGCGACACAAAGAACCAGTCGGCCAGGAAGGTGCGCTGCAAACCGTGTACGCCCTCACCCTCGAGGCGGAGATGCGTGTCGCGCCAAGTGCCCCACTTGGAACCCTTGACATATCGGTCGGCCACATTCATGCCTCCCGTGAAACCCACCTTGCCATCTATCACCAGAATCTTGCGGTGGTTGCGGTAGTTGATTTTGCTACTGAGAAAAGGAAGGCCCACCTTGAGGAAACAATAAACCTGAATGCCCGCCTCACGCATCTTCTTCACCTCCGACTTCTTCAGCATCCAGCTGCCCACATCGTCGATGATGACACGCACCTCGAGCCCCTGGGCAGCCTTCCGCTTGAGTATGTTGATAAAGCGGGTGCCAATCTCGTCGGACAGGAATACATAATACTCCACATGGATAAACTTCTCGGCTTTTTCCATCTCCTCAAATATGGAATCGAACAAGGAGGGACCATCGGTAAAAATACGCACATCGGTGTTGATGTAGAGGTGCGCATTGCTGCTATGCAAGGCCAGCAGGGCCATATTGCGGTATTCGAGAGGGAAAGACTTGCCAAAAACGGGATCACTCTCGATGGCGGCGACACGCTGGTGCCACTTTTCGAGACTGCGATGCGAGATGACCATCTTCTTGCGGAACTTGCGTCCGAAGAATACATATATGAGGAGTCCGAACCCTGGGATGACCAGCAAAACGATAATCCATGCTATGGATTTCACAGGGCTGCGGTTCTCCATCATCATCATCAGAATGGTGGAGATGATGGTAAGCGCATAAATGGCAATGACAAAGAATGTGGTTAACTCCCAAACCATAAACTGTATTTATTTAAAGCACTATTACCACAAGTTAATGTGGGATGTAAAAATACGAATAATCGCCAAATGATGAAACTGTTTTGTCATCTTTTCTTTGAACGGGGAGGGAATAAAGCCCAAAGGGAATGGTCAGACCATAGGACTGGGCTGTCGGAACCGGGTGATGAGGTGATGACCCACCTGCACCGACTGCGCACAACGGCCCTGCACGCGCGGAGCGGCAATGCCCTGCCCCAGCACCAGCCGCTGATTGGTCTCCACCCTCATCTCATCGAACAGCCCTGCTGCGACAAACGATTGCAGCAGCGCGCTGCCCCCCTCCACTATCAGGCTCTGCACCTGACGGGCATAAAGCTGCTCCATAAGGAAATCGAGACGGAGACCCGAAGGGGTGAACGGAGCCTGCACCAGCTCCACATTGGGCAAGACACTTTCTTCCGCTGGCAACTGGCGGGTGAATACAAAGGTGGGTGCAACTCCATCGTAAAGATGGGCCGAACGGGGCAACTGCAAGTCTCGGTCGACAAGAATGCGCAGAGGGTCACGCCCCGATACCTGCCTTACGGTAAGTTGCGGATTGTCTGCCAGCGCGGTGCGGGTGCCCACCATGATGGCCTGCTCGCCAGCTCGCAACAGATGCACCAGCGGCTGGGTGAGAGTACTGCTGATGAGCAAGGGCTGTCCATCGGTACGGGCCATATAGCCATCGGCCGACTGCGCCCACTTGAGCAGGATGTAGGGACGGTGCTGTGTCTGGAACGTGAAGAAACGGCGATTGACCTCCCAGCCTTCACTGGCCAGAAAACCGGACTCCACCTCTGCCCCCGCCTCGCGCAACATACGCAGGCCACGGCCCGACACCTCGGGAAATGGGTCCACATTGGCCACCACCACACGCGGTATATGCTTATCGATGAGCAGTTTGGCACAAGGAGGCGTCTTGCCGTAATGCGAACAAGGCTCAAGACTCACATACATGGTGCTGCGGCTGAGCAACTGGGGTTGTCTGACCGAAGCTATGGCATTGACCTCAGCGTGCGGACCGCCCCACTGCCGATGATAGCCCTCACCAATAATACGGCCGTCGCACACAATAACGGCGCCGACCATGGGATTGGGAGCCACATGCCCCCTGCCCAGCTGCGCCAGCTGAAAACAACGGCGCATATATTTTTCATCCTTTTCTATCATGATTTGAACATCAACATTCAACAATTCATTACAGGAGACGAGAGCTGCCAGTGGCGGCGTGCCCAAAGCGTCTGCACAAGGCCCCTCATGGCCAGATAGGACACGAAGGCCAGCCACAAGGCATGATTGCCCAGATGCGGGTAAAGAGAAAAGAAGAGAACAAAGAAGAGCGAGCTGGCACAGAAAGTGGCATAGACCATAGGGCGGACCGATGTGGCTCCAACCATGATGCCATCCCATAGAAAGGCGGCAGCGCCAGTCAATGGCACCAGCAGCACCCACCCATAATAACCGCCGACGGCCGACTGTACGGCACAATCGCTGGTCAGCAGACCTACAAAGGGACGGGCCGCCACTGCATAGAGCAATGTGAAACAAGCCACCAGACCGGCACCCCACACAAAAATGAGACGAATGGAACGCACCTGACTGCGCAAATCGCGCATCCCCACATATTTGCCCACCAACGCCTCGCCAGCATAGGCAAAACCATCGGTGAAGTATGAGAACAGATTGAACAGCTGCAACAGCAACACATTCACCGCCAGCAGCACCTCTCCCTGATGGGCACCCGCAAAGGTGAAGAACGCCATGACGGCATTGAGGCAGAAGGTACGGAGAAAGATGCCGCCATTGAGCGTGAAAAATTTGCGCAGCTCGGCAGACTTCAGGCAATCGGAAAAACGGAGATAACGCCAAAGGCGCCTGTAAGAATGCCACCACAGCAGCAACGCCATAGCCAGCCCCACATACTGGCTGACAAGGGTACCAAGGGCCACCCCGCGCACTTGCAGATGCAGCACAAACACAAAGAAGAGACTGGCGACAATGTTGACCACATTGATGGTGATGGCGATGAGCATGGGAAAACGGGTGTTCTGCATACCGATGAACCATCCCTTGAGGCTATACATACCCAACACGGCGGGAGCCCCCAACAGACAGATATAAAAATATTGCCGGGCATACATCTCCACCTCGGCTGTGGTTCCCATAAAACGGAAGGCCAGCATGACAACCGGAAACTGCAAGAGGAATATGCAGACCGAAAAGAGGGCCGAAAAAAAGAGGGAACGGGCCAGCACACCAGACATTGCCGTAAAATCGCGGCGCCCGTAGGCCTGCGAGGTCTGACCGCTGGTGCCCATACGCAAGAACCCGAAATTCCAGTATATCATGTTGAAGAGCGTGGCCCCCACCGACACCGCACCGATACACGCTGTACGGCCCAGGTGACCCGCAATGGCGGTATCGACCAATCCGAGCAGCGGCACGGTGATGTTGGTGACGATAGCTGGCAACGCCAAATGAAGAATCTGCTTGTTGATTGTCATGCTGCAAATTTAGCAGAAATGAGCGAGAGTCGCAAAAAAAGGAGGAAACCCGTAAGTAAGAACGGACCTCCTCCCCACATCAAAAAAAATACAACAATAGACCTTTGTTCTAAGAAGCCAATCAGCCTCTTTTATAGGTTCTTATTTTTTATCACTATTTGCATACAGTACTTATAATAAATTGTAGTTCGCTGCGTTGTTGGCGCTTGACTAATCAAATATATAAAAGTTTTATAGGGATTGTTAAAAAACCGATATGTTTAAAAGCAGTGCTGGTAACCATAAAAAATGGTTAACTCTCTAAAAATGAATAGATAGCACCGAATCAGGCAATAAAAGGAAGAAAAAGAGTGTAGTAAATGGTTTTGATATTAAAAAAATTTTTAACTTTGCATCGCAAATGCGGTAATAGCTCAGTTGGTAGAGCGTCGGCTTCCCAAGCCGAAGGTCACGAGTTCGAATCTCGCTTACCGCTCAAAACACTATAAATAAGACAGTTAGTATAAATCTAAGACCTTAAAAGCACAAGACGCGTCGAAAACGCGTCTTTTTTTGTGCTCCTGCCCTACTCGCTACGCCTTACCAATAAGTGATGGGACAAGGGAAACGCTCCTTCTTCTGAATAATGTAAATGAGCGACAACTCGTGCGACCAAGAGCCATTCTCACGACTGCCAGTGAATAAATCGTAAACATAATAAACCTGCAAGCCCTTGTAAGTGGCGCCCAGCATGAATGCGGTGACGTATACCTGATCGAGGTCACTCTTCTCTGCCACTCCCAGTATGAGCGGAGCAACAAAGGCTCCTGCCCCCAGATAAGCCTGCTGAAAATCGCCCTGCAACTGATAGTTGGCATTGAAAAACATATAATTGTCTGACAGTTCACGACGGCTCCACAGGCCATTGGAATAACGGAGATTGTGCATATAGTTGCCATGCACCACAAACTTGCGGGTGAGCGAGTTCTCCGACTTGCGCACAAATCCGTTGTCTGGTTCGGCAATATGATAGACCGCCCCACCCAGCGAGAACACATTCTCGACGTTGAATACCGCACCTGCCGAAAAATCGAATAGCTGGCGGGTATTGCTGTCAAAATTCTCGACAGTGTTGGCATCAATGCGGCCCGTGGCCTCGTCATACTGGTCACCGTACTGCAATTTGTCGTAATCAAAATAATTCAGGAAATAGGAACCCTGCAAGCCGAGACGCAAGAAACAATTATCGCTCAGCTCAAGGGTGTGGGCATAAACAAGTCCCAGCTCATTGGTGCGGAACACCCCGGCAGCCATATCGTCGTAGGTATAGAAGGCACCAAGCGAACACATCCGTTTATAGAAGTTCTGGTCGTAGGAGAGGCGCACTGTGGTATAATGGTTATCAAGCGTGGGCCACTGCTGGCGAAAATCCAGGCCCAGACGGATGGCGTTGGCATTGCCCGCCTGCGCAGGATTGATACTGAACGGCACAATATTGTGGTTGGTGAGCGAGTAATCCTGAGCCACCGCAGAGGCCACACTGGCACAAAGGCCTATCAACAAAGCTGCAAATTTATGATTCATACGCTATCTGACTATTGAAATGAAGCCCTTGCGCTCCCCACTCTTGTTCATACCCTTGATGCTGCTCTTGTATTTGGCCACCCAGCCATATACCCCCCATGGACACGGCTTGCCCTTGTAGGTGCCGTCCCACTCCGCATCAAAACTTTTGCCCTCGAACACCACCTCACCCAGACGGTTGAAAATGATGAAAGAGAAATCGTCAATATACTGTCCTCCATAAAAGTGGAAGGTCTCATTCTTCTCGTCAGAGTTAGGGGTGAATCCTGTCGGCGCCCAGAAGTCCTTCCACACATAAATGTACTTGGAGCCCTCGTAGGTACAGCCATTGCGGTCAATCGCCCTCACCGACACCTTCACCGAATCGGACACCTGGTCTATGTCATACTTATAGCGGAAGATGCGTCCCCCCACTTCATCGGCATCCTTCATGGGAGTCCACCACCAATCAGCCTCCACTGGGCTGGAGCCTCGGAAGGTGATGGTAGGATTGGACTGTTCAATCCATTGCGGATCGACGGCAAAATCGATGGAAATGCGCGGCAGCGGCGACACCGTCATCTCTGCCACATTGGAGCAGCCAAAGAGGTCCCGGCCATAAAGGTGGAAGGTGGTGGTATCGTTGACCAATGCGGTAAGCTTGTTGGAATTGAAATTCCGGACCACCTCTGGCAGCGACGGATCACTGGTCCACTCGTAATAGGATGCACCCTCGGCACCCAGCACCAGCGTGTCTTTGGAGCCAGGACAGCCGCTGAAATGAATCTGACGGATTTTCACAACGGGCAGCGTACGCACTTTCATGGTATAGCTCTTGGTGGTGCTGCATCCATACCCATCAGTGCCAGTGGCATAATAGGTGGTAGGCACCAGCGGTGCATAGGAGATGGCCGCCGTAGAGTCGCCCGTATTCCATGAGAACGATTTGGCCCCCTGCGCCACCAGATGAAAATCGTCTCCCGGACAGACTGCCGTATCGCCCGATATTAGAATGTTAGGAGGGGTGAGCACCCTGATTTGGATGGTTCGCGAGGCCGTACAGTTGTGGGCTGTGCCACTCAGCTTGACATAGGTGTTGGTGTTAGGAGTGAAAGTATATTCAGACCCCTTGACGGAATCTTGCCAGACGTAGGACGTGGCACCTTGAGCCACCAGCGAGAGAGAGCCGCCCACACAGGTGGCAGTGTCACCCAGAAAAGAGATGGAAGGAGGCAGCACTGGTGTCACTTCAAAAGTAGCAGTGTTGGTACAGTTGTATTTGTCGGTACCCGTTACCGTATAGGTGGTCGTTTTCAGCACGATAGGATAGACCGTCTGGCCCGTGTTGCCATTGTCCCAGGTGTAGAGCACCGATGAGCCACCGGCCGTGAGCGTGGCGGCAGCACCCACACACACCTCGGCATCACCTGTAATGGAAATCTGAGGTTTGAGTCTGACCGTGACCGGAACATCAATGGCAGAGGTGCAGCCATTGACATCTGTGCCTATCAGATGGAACACGCTCGAAGTGAGCGGCTGTGCGGCAAGTGCCTCGCCCGCAGTACCATTGCTCCACACATACGTCTTGGCACCCTTGGCCAACAGCTTCATGGAGTCACCGGAGCAGATGGAGGTGATACCCTCAGTCCAGATAACCGGAGCCTGCAACAGCCGCACCGGAATGCTGAGGGTGCTGGAGCAGCCATTGAGCCACCCCTCCACCGTATAGGTAGTGTCCATGGTAGGCACCGCCGAATAATAGGCAGCGGTGGAACCATTATGCCAGATATATGACGAGGCGCCTTTGGCCACAAACATGACCGGCGTTCCGCTACAGACAACTGTGTCGCCCGTATAGGAGAGCGATGGCGGAGCGATGGTACCCACCATAAATGAGTCGCGCCCTTTGCAGCCATATAGGTCAACCCCCTGCACCACAAATTTGGTTTTGGCGGTAATGAGCGGATTGATGGAATCGGAGATGCTGCCATTGCTCCAGTAATAGACATTGGCATTGCCCTTGGCATAGAGTTTGGCCAGAGAATTGAGACACACACTGGCATCGCCGGTGATGGACACAGTAGGCAGCGGAAGCACTTTCACATCCACCATGGCGGTACGCGTACAGCCATTGTTGCCGGTTCCGGTCACCTGATATTTTGCCGATACATTGGGCACCGTAACGAGGCGGGCGGTTGTCTCGCCAGAGGCCCACTGATAGGTGGCAGCACCGGTGGCAACCAGCTCCAGCGTGTCATTTTTGCAGACCTCTGGAATGCCGTTGATATAGACGTAAGGCGAAGGCTTGATGGTTATGGGTACGGACACTGTAGAGGTACAGCCATTGTTGGTGCCCTTCACCGTCCAGACCGTATCCTCATTGAGCACCTGTGAATAGTAATTCTTGACGGAGCCATCGAACCAGACAAAGCTGGAGGCACCCGATACCGAAATATGGGCAATCTCACCCTGGCAGATAAGCGTGTCGCCCGTATAGGTGATGACAGGCAATGCCTTTATGGTCACCACCTTGGAGGCACTGGAGGTGCAGCCGTTAAGGTCGGTACCCCTGACCGTATATTTGGTTGTCTTGGTCGGCGAAATCTCGCGTTCCTCTCCTGAGAAAAGGTCTGCCCAATAATAGGTGGAGGCACCCGATGCCACCAGTTTGGCAGCACTACCCTCACAAATTTCAGCAGGGCCGTCAATGGATAGGACTGGCAACTGATTGACGGTAACGGTAACCGAAGTGGTGTTTTTGCAACCATTGGAGGCCAGTCCCACCACCTTATAGGTAGTCTTGGTCATGGGGCGCACCTTCACCTCCGACGAGTCCATGCCATTGCTCCACACATACGAGACGGCATTGTGGGCAACGAGCGTGGCAGTGTCGTTAAGACAGACCGAGGAATCACCCGTGACAAAAACGACGGGTGTAGGCCGCACCGAAACGTACATTTTGGCATTGTATTCACAACTGCGCTTATCGGTAACCTTGAGCGAATAATATCGGCTGGTGTCGGCTATATCGGTGATAGACTGAGTAGTGGCGCCATTGTCCCAAAGGAACTTGCTGCCCACTTCGGCATCCAGAGCCGTAAGCGTGAATTTTTCACCTGAACAGATGCTTGACACTCCCTCAATAGCCAAATTCGGGAAATATGGAATGACTACAGGCACCGTCACCGAATCCTCACAGCCAAGTTTGGTAACAGCATGCAGCGTCACATTATAGCTGTCGGCATTCTTGTAATAGTGCACCGCATTATCGGTCATGGCAAAAGTGCTGTCGCCAAAATCCCAGGTATAGGCATTGATGGAGTCGCCCACACAAGTGGAATAATTGGTGAACGACACCTTTCCGCCACACGAATCAACCGCCGAGAATTTGGCACTCGGTGTAACTGGCGTCAGTTCGGTAGTGGCCGTACCCGAAGAACACAAGTCACTCGACATGGTACAGGAGTAGGTCACCCCCGTAGACATGGAAGCCCGCGGAATGACAGCAATGTTGGAATCTTGAGATGAAAGGGTGGAAATTGATTTGCCGTCGGAACGCGACCAGACATATTTGGTAAAACCTTTAGGTGCAGTGATGATTGGGTCAGCCTCTCCACAGTTTTTATCAACCAACTGCAATTTTTGAGTCTCGGCCCAGAAATATCCATAGGAATCATGTCCACCCGCGCAGTTGGCGGCATGGGCATCAGAACAAGACTCGGAAATATCGACCAGGCAATCATGGTTGATAATTTCGATGATGACCTTGTAACCCACAAACTTCTGCAAATTGACAGATCCGGTGGTCCAGTTGCGATAGACATACTCATCAGGCTTGTGCGACGAGGAGGCAGTGCAGGAGGCTGGATTTTTCTGCAATCCCGAATTGGCATCGTTGGCGGTAGCCGAATAGCTGCCGCAAGGCACCACCGACTCTGCATTGGTTGCCGGGTCGATAACGTGGATATTCACCTTGAACATAGGCAACTGGTTTCCTGAGTGTGCACTATTGTCAGGAACATGCAGCGCTGCTGCAAAACGATAGGAAAGCAACGTGGAATTTTCAGTAACGGTAAATTCATAGGTCATGCGCTCGGCAGTAGCCTTATAGGCAGCTGAACGGGAAGCACACGTTTGCACAGTCGGCAGGCTCTCGGTGATGCCAGGATTACCGATGCGGGCTGTAAGCGAGAGGTCTTTGGGCACCACCAGCATATCGCTGCACGCTATGATGGGGTCGGGGGTGTCCATCTGATTCATAATGGTAAACCGCCCCGCCGCACTACTCTGCTCAGTCCAGTCGTAGGTGTACTGAGTAGAGGTGAGGTCGTAATAATAGAAACCCGTGTAAATATGCCAATTGGAAAAATTGCCACTTTCGAAACCTAGATTGGGGGTATCAATATCCTTGTCCGACCCGGCAGCGAAAGCAGAAAAATTCAATAGACTGAACAATAAAAAAATAGAGAATATGTGCTTCATGTCTGCAAAACTTAATCAAAAATATATTTGGCAGCACAAAATGGAAACAGTAAAAAAACGTACGATGGTATTAGAAATGTAATATTAAAAGGGCTGCCAAGTGAAAATTTATACTCGTACTAAGTTAGCGAAAAAAGCAGAAAGGCGAACGAAAAAAATGAAAAATTCAGCGAAATGCAGATAAATTTCAGCGAAAATAAAGACGCAGTCATAATTGCGCACAAAAGAGTGACAATCACCAAAATAAACACAAAAAAGCCTCCGTCTGGAAATTGGACGGAGGCTTGTATCATAAAATAATTGCAAAGGCAAGGCTAAGCCCGTACCAACGCAGCATCAATTGTCGTCAGAAGCAATTTGAACCACCTTACGCAGGCGAACACGGAAATGAAGCATGGAATAAGCCGAAATGGAAACCATGTTGCCTTTGTAATAATAAGTATTAGATTCTGCCTTGTAGGCCAGATAATAGGGGATGTAAAGGTCAAAAACAGACCCCTCTGGCATCAATTCAAGTCCCTCCTGCATACCGGCAATCTGCTCGCTGACCAGCAAGGCCGTATTGGTGGCACTGGTAAAATAAGTGCCATTGCAGAGCTGTCCGGTAAAGTCAACATAGACCGAATCATTCTCATCAGGCTTGACACCCGTCCCCAATGAGTCAACACGATACTGCAAGCCCGTATAGGTTTCCTTGACGCCCGCAGAATCACGGTTGGCAATCAGAAAAGATTCGCCCGCCTCCTTGTTCCGCTTGTTATAGGCGGTGGTACTGTCGTCAGAATCGTCAGAACTGCTGCACGACTGGGCAGCACCAAGCAAAAGAGATGCCGCAAGAATGTAAAAGAAAGTCTTGACTTTTATCATGATATAAAAAGAATTGTACTATATAATAGTCATTAATGAATAGAACGGGAAAAGTATGCACAAAGTATAAGAGACCACTTAGTTGACGCGCAACAATGTCATGCCATCGCGCACAGGGAGCATGACCACCGTAAAACGGGAATCATGCGCCACCTTGTCGTTAAAAGCGTCAATGCCGAGCGTTTGGGCGTCCTTGGGGGAATCCTCAAGCACATGGCCGTCCCAGAGCGTGTTGTCGGCAATGATAAGCCCTCCCTTGCGCATCTTGGGATAAACAGTCTCTAGGTCTTGCAGATAATGGCGCTTGTTGCCATCCAGAAAAGCGACATCGAACACCGCATCGATAGATGGAATGGTGACATTGGCATCGCCGATATGGAGCGATACCCGCTGCCCCAACTCACCAGCATCGGCAAACACCTGCGTGAGGAACTCCTCCATCTCATCGTTAATCTCACAAGTATGCACTCTTCCATCAGGCGGCAATGCCTCGGCCATGCAAAGAGCGGAATAACCGGTAAAAGTGCCAATTTCAAGCACATTGCGGGCATTCGCCATCAGGCAGAAAAACTTGAGCAGACGTCCCTCAAGATGCCCCGACAACATACGCGGCTTGAGCGTATAGAGATGCGTCTTGCGCGTGAGCTGTTTCAGGAACTCTGGTTCTGGCTCAATGTGGTCCAGCAGATACTGCTCTATGTTTTCGTCCCAAATATTCATATTGCTGCAAAGATAAAGATTTATTGGAGAATGGGACAAATTTTTCAGCATAACCTTGAACAACAACCGTCAGAAAGCAGGATAAAACGACACAGACCCAGAAGTGACTGCACAAAAAAGGCTGCGCATCAGCACAGCCTTTTTTATATTGATTGAAGTTCCTGCAAGGGAACCGCAATTTACCAATAAACGATAGGGCAAGAATAACGGTAATGCTTAGGAGGCACCACATAGACGAGCGAAAGCTCGTGCGACCAACTGCCGTTGTCCTTCTTTGAGGTGTAGAGGTCAAAGATGTAGTAAGCCTGCAACCCTTTGTAGTTGGCTCCCAGCATGAACGAAAGCACATTCAGATTACC
>CALMUD010000218.1 GCA_937872735.1 uncultured Bacteroidales bacterium | reverse complement strand
CTGGCACAACGGCGACAGCTTCGAACTATAAAAAAAGCGTTTCAAAGATTATCTCTTTGAAACGCTTTTTTTCTGTGCAACAGTTTAGACTCAAACCAACAGACAAGCCTATGCTAAAACTTATGACGCTGTATGCGTATGGCATTCAGCACAGCCAGCAGGGCCACTCCGCTATCGGCAAATACGCCCATCCACATATTGGCAATGCCCAACAGGCCCAATACCATCACCGCCAGTTTGATTCCCAGCGCCATCACCACATTCTGCCAAACCACCCTGCGGGTGCTGCGGGCTATGCTGATAGCAGTGGCCACCTTCAGCGGATTATCATCCTCAATAACCACATCGGCCGTCTCAATAGCCGCATCACTGCCCATAGCCCCCATTGCTATTCCCACATCAGCCAAGGCAAGCACTGGGGCATCGTTGATGCCATCTCCCACAAAAGCCACCGATGCCTGTTGCCGCAAAGCGTCAACATGAGCCACCTTATCCTCTGGCAGCAGGTCACCAAAAGCCTGGGAGATACCAATCTTACGCGCCAGTTCGTCCACATTGCCCTGCCGGTCACCCGACAGCAACTGCACCCGAGTCACGCCCAGACGGGCAAGACTGGCGACAGCCTTAGCCGCATCAGGCTTGGGGCAATCAGATAAACGGAGGCAACCAGCATAAGCGCCATTCACAGCCACATACACCACCGCGCCCGTCAGAGCAGCCACCGAAGCAGGCATCTCCACTCCATGCGCCGCCAACAGCTTGGCATTACCCGTCAGCACTTGGCTAGCATCCACCTCGGCCTGCAATCCATGGCCCGCCACCTCCGTCACCGAAGCGGCATCGGACAGAATCACTCCCCGCTGCGCGGCATAGCGGCAAATAGCCTTCGCCATGGGATGGGAACTGTGAGCCTCCACCGACGCAGCCATGACCAGCAGGGCATCCGCATTTGTCGCATCTGCGGGCAGAACCTCCTCCAAGCCGAACTCACCTTGAGTGAGAGTGCCTGTCTTGTCAAAAGCCACGGCACTGACCTTGGCCAACGCATCAAGATAATTGCCACCTTTCACCAGAATTCCATGTCGGGAGGCGGTGCCGATACCTCCAAAATAACCCAATGGAATACTCACCACCAATGCACAAGGGCAGGCAATAACCATAAACACCGCAGCCCTTGACAGCCACTTGTGCCAATCGTACACATCTATCCAGCCAGCCAAAGAAGCCAACAGTGGCAACAGAATAATGGAAGCCGCCATCAGCATGGCAAACATGGTATATACACCTGAGAATTTGCGGATAAACAATTCCGTGGGCGATTTTCGTTCACTGGCATTCTGCACCATATCTAGAATGCGCGACATGGTGCTCTCGCCAAACGGTTTGGTAGTGCGCACTTGCACTTCGGCATCGGCAGCCAACATTCCCGACAGCACATTTTCGCCTTTCTCTATCATACGGGGGGCACTCTCACCAGTAATAGCGGATGTATCAAAAGCCGCAGAATCAGTCATCAGCAGGCCATCGATAGGCACCCGGGCGCCCGCTCTCACCACCAACACCTCGCCCACTGCCACCTCGGCCGACGGGACCTCGATGGCCACATCACCCCGCTGCACCAATGCCATGTCGGAACGGACATCAAGCAAGGCTTTTATATTGTCGTTAGCCTTGTCTACCGCCCTATCCTGCAAGCCCTCGCCCACCGAATAGAACAGCAGCACAGCCACCCCTTCAGGATATTCGCCAATGATGAAGGCACAAAGAGCGGCCGCCACCATCAGAAAAAACTCGGAAAATATTTCGCCATTACGTATGGTTTCCACCATTTCCACAACGACGGGCCAGCCTACGGGAATCACCGCTATTCCATACCAAAGCAGTGATACCTGCCAGGGCACCTGCACGCCTATCCAACCCACAACAAGACCGATGGTCAACATCAGTCCCGACACTATTTGGGAAACATATTGTTTCATAATACCGTAAATTTTGTTCTGTCCTTATTCTGACAGGACAAAGTTACGACAAAGCGAATGCAACCAGATTGCAAACATCGGTCCTCAGATTATTTTGAGGGAAAGGCTGAATGAGGACGTGACACAGAGGGACGGAAAGGGAAAGAACGGACTTTCCAGTCGGCAGGGTGCCCAAAATAGACAAACGAAAGACGATTGGCCGACCATTCGGTCCAAGTGTCGGCATGATGATAATCAGTACAGAACGACTGACACAAACAACTATACAGACTGAGCGGAGCGATACGGAACCAGAAAAAGAGCCAGCCGAACTTGCGGCGCTGCAAAATATGTCCAAACTCATGGCGCAGCAAGGCCACATCATCCGTAACATCAGGGCTGACAAGAATGCCGATACCAGGCAGAGTCACTGCACATTGACAGCGGCTGAATGGCGGAATCGGCACCGCAAACACTCGTATGTTCTCGAAACGACGCATCGGCAAACGCTCCATTAAAAGTGTACTAAGATAACAAAAATAAAGGAAAGAACTATTTATGTTTGCATTATATCCACAACGCGTTTACTCACACCATATTACATTCAAATGGCGCAACGCAAAGCCCACATATTTGCATAGAAACTAAAAAAGCCGTAAATTCGCCGAGTTATATCAAGCATTAATACCAGAGACATTTTGAATAACTTAATAACGCGAACACTATCGGGGGCCGTATTTGTGGCAGTGGTCATTGCTGCCATTCTGCTGCCCAATCCTCATTTTTTCGGGATTGTATTTTTAGCGATGACCATATTAGGTCTGCGCGAGTTCTACTTGCTGTGCAAGCATATAGAAGGAATTGAGCCGGCATGGGTACTGGCCACGGTAGGTGGCGTTGCCGCATTTTTGTGTGCCTACTGCTGTTGCGTGATAGACGAGAAGGTAAGCGCCAACGTGGGCAACCATCCCTACGCTTTTCTGGTGTTATACATTCCATTCATCAGTGCGCTGTTCATGGTGGAATTGTTTCGCAAACGGGCATTCCCTATCCACAACGTAGCCATCTCTCTCATGGGGCATTTCTATGTGGCACTTCCCTTCTGCTGTATGTGCGCCATGAAGATGATGGGAGCCGTATACCTGCTGGCCTTCTTCATACTGATTTGGGCCTCCGACACTGGAGCCTATCTGGTAGGACGGTGCATAGGCAAGCACAAGATGTTTGAACGCGTATCTCCCAAAAAGACTTGGGAAGGAATAGGCGGCGGACTGCTGTTCGCCCTGCTGTTCGGCTGGCTGTTCGCACAATTTGCAAGTGAGATACCCGCTCTTGGTTACAAGGCAGGCGACTTTGCCATATGGAAATGGATGACTTTCGCCGTGCTGGTATTTGTGTCTGGAGCCTTGGGCGACCTGGTAGAATCACTGTTCAAGCGCTACCTGCAAATAAAAGATTCAGGAAAATTTTTGCCAGGCCACGGCGGAGTGCTCGACCGACTGGACAGCGCACTGATAGCCGCCCCGATAGCATTCTCCTTTTTAGCCATCGCCCTATAAAAAATATAGATGCAGATTGTTTAATCTATATTAATTTAGCAGGAGGATAAAAGTAAAATATTAAATTTGCGGAAGAAAAGAAGAACACAATGACATTAAACAAAGAAGGAAGAGGCATATTAATCACTTTGTTCGTGCTGCTGCTGGTTGCCGATGTGATAACCTATACTTTTTTCCGCAACTACAGCGGAATAGTCACCTATACCATCTTGGGCGGCAGTGGCATCGTATTCCTGTTTTTTGTCAATTTTTTCCGAAATCCGAAACGACTGTTTGATGGCTACGAGGACGACATGGTGCTGGCCCCGGCCGATGGCACAGTGGTGGTGATTGAGCCCACCGAAGAGAAAGAGTGCCTGCACGAGCGCCGCATCCAGGTATCCATATTCATGAGCGTATTCAATGTACATGCCAACTGGTATCCCATAGACGGCACCATCACCTACTATGTACACAACAACGGCCACTTTATGTCGGCCAATCTGCCAAAATCGAGCAACGAGAACGAACGGTCCACCATCATCATCGAGACAGCCTACAAGACACGCATACTGATGCGCCAGATAGCCGGTGCCTTGGCCCGCCGCATCGTGACCTACGCACGCGAGGGTGAACCCTGCACCGTGAACAAGCAAGTGGGATTCATCAAATTCGGTTCCCGCGTGGATCTGTTTCTGCCAGAAGATGCTGACATTCTGGTGAATATGAAACAGACAGTCAGAGGCAACCAGACCGTGATAGCACGGCTGAAACGCCATGCCACTCCAGAGCTGCACATCAACGAGGCTGCAGATGTGCCGGCAACGACCGCCGCAACTGAATAAAACAGTCAAACATAGAATAAACAAACGGATAAAGCGTTTTATCCATAATGAATAGAAGAAAATGAGCATAGTAAAACATATTCCCAACTCCATCACCTGCATGAACCTGCTGTCAGGCGCAGTAGCCTGTGTAATGGCGTACAATCAGCTCTATTTCTACGCCTCCTTGTTCATCTATCTGGCAGCGGTATTCGACTTTTTTGACGGCATGGCCGCACGCCTGCTGCATGTATCATCACCGATAGGCAAAGAACTGGATTCACTGGCCGACGACGTCAGTTTCGGTTTGGCCCCTGGCACCATATTATATTCATGGTTAAAAGGCATAGTTGGCAGCGATTTAAGCAATCCGCTGCCCTATTTCGCTTTCATCATATCCGCCTTCTCAGCATTGCGCCTGGCCAAGTTCAACCTTGACACCCGCCAGACCTGCTCGTTCATAGGGCTGCCAACTCCAGCCATGGCCATACTTACCGCCTCGCTGATAGCGCTGTTTGACGCTGGCCACATCTGTGGCACCTACAATATGGAATGGCTCCGCCCCGCTGCCAGCAATCAATGGGTAGTACTGGCCTACGTTCTGATTTTCTCAGTACTGATGGTGAGCGAGTTACCGATGTTCTCGCTAAAATTCAAGAATCTGAAATGGGCCGGCAACGAGCCAAAATTTATACTGCTGGGAGCCGCCATTGTGCTGCTGGTCATCTTTCATCTGGCAGCCATTCCCCTCATCATGCTGCTGTTCATCCTGATGTCGGTAGTGCTGTTTGCTCTTGGCAAGTCAACCAACAAGCCAGTAGAGGAGAACAACCAGCAATAATAGAGGTCGAGGAAACAGTGCTTCTATCCGGCTGTGGGCATCACTCAAGCGGTGTGTACCCACCCAAAAGAAGCCACTTTCTCCGAATATGTAAGCACAAACATTTAAAATTGTGCAAAATTTTGTAAATTTGCGTAAACATAATACCATCAAGAAATGAAACAATTGGAAAGATTGGTAGCAGAAAAGCTGCTGAAAATAAAAGCTATAAAAGTACAACCAGAGAACCCATTCACCTGGGCATCGGGTTGGAAATCACCCATATATTGTGACAACCGCAAAACGCTGTCATATCCTGATATCCGCACTTTCATCAAGATACAGATAGCCAGCATCATAGCAGAGAGGTATGAGGATGTTGATGTAATAGCTGGAGTGGCCACAGGCGCCATAGCTCAAGGTGCGCTGGTAGCAGAAGAGCTGGGCAAACCTTTCGTGTATGTACGTTCAGCCCCTAAGGACCACGGATTGGAGAATGTGATAGAGGGAGACCTCAAGCCCAACCAGAAAGTGGTGGTGGTAGAAGACCTTGTATCGACAGGCCAGAGCAGTCTGAAGGCTGTTGAAGCTCTGCGCAAGGATGGATGCGATGTCATAGGCATGGTGGCCATCTTCACCTACGGGTTTCCTATCGCTACTGAACGGTTCAAGAAAGCAGGAGTGGAACTCACCACCCTCTCCAACTATGAGGAGGTGCTGGAGCATCTGCTGAAAGAGAAACTCATCACCGAAGCAGACAAGGCTACTCTGTCAGAATGGAGAAAGACCCCTGACACTTGGGGCAAAGAAGCATAAACGACAACGACGCAACGGCATGGAAACATACGAAAGCAAGGTAAAGAAAGTCAACGCAAATGCCGCTGACATCTATCGGGTACTGAGTGACCTGAACAACGTAAAGAAATTCAAGGAGATGCTGCCCCCCGACAAGGCTGCCCAGTTTGACGAGAAGGTGAGCGACTTTGAATGCGATACCGACTCGGTGCACTTCAGCGTAAGCCCAATCGGCAAGATGGGACTGCTGATAGTAGACCGTGAGCCGGACAAGGTCATCAAATTCGGTGGAGAGAAATCGCCAGTCGACTTCAACATGTGGATACAGATGAAGCAGACGGGCGACAACGTTTCAGCCATGAAGATAACACTGAAAGCTGATATCCCCTTCATGCTGAAAATGATGGTGGCATCTAAAATAGAGAAAGGCATAGAGCAGATGGCCGATATGCTGGCCCAACTGCCTTATGGCATGATATAAGCAATCGGTTCAAGACAGCAAAAAACAAAACGGGGCTGCGCCAAATGAATGGCGCAGCCCCGTTTATTTATGTGTGTGCAGAGGAAATAACAAGAAAACAATCAGCGCACCTCCACCATTCTGTTATAAAGTCCCACCACCAGATCGGAAGAGCACACGTCTGAACTC
>CALMUD010000217.1 GCA_937872735.1 uncultured Bacteroidales bacterium | reverse complement strand
CTCCCTCCTCTCGATTTACAAGCCTTGTCGTGCGGAGGCTTTTTCCGATGGTTCGTTGTATTTTTGGGCTTATTAATCAATTAAAAATTCAGCGGATATGTTTTTTGGATTATTTGACGACCCACCCTCTCGCGAGGAGACCAACAAAAAGAAATGGCAAGCCATGTACGAGACCAACGACGACAAGGACCTGCTTACAGGTATCAGTCGCTTCCTGATTCCTTGCAATATTGATGTCGACCGGTTCATTCTCAATGGGAATTTGCTGTCGCAGATGGTCAGTTCACACCAGATGTATCACGACCAGCGTATGTCATCTTCCTTGTATTGGTTGCTGACCCAGCCTGAGTTCGGACTCGTGTCGGAACTTTTTCCCACTTGGTTCGTTTTCGGCTTCCCCGACGTGGTGCGCTGGCTTATCAAGAATGACAGTCAGAACCTCTCCAAGTATTCCCTTCTGAACGAGGAGGAGATTTACGCCCCTGATGGCTCCATTGCCTATGAGCATCTCAAGTCGATGCTGGCCATCTATCTCAACGAAGGCAACCATCTTGAGCTGATGCTGGCTTCCAGTGCCAGCCGTATGTAGTCCTTCCCTCCTTTCTCTCTTCCCCCTTCCCGCCCCGCCGTCTGCTGATTGCGGGGCGGCATTGTCTTCCCCCTCGTGCAACAACGTGTAAAGAAATTTTACATATCACCCGTGATGTGTAAAGAAAATGCGTTTTTTTTTACATGTTATCCGCGATGTGTAAAGAAAATCATAATATCTTTACATGAAAATATAGAATTGCGTATGAAATATAGAATACCGGAGTTGCCCCTAAATGTTGAGTTGGAAACCAAAGAAATATTGAAACAGGCTATTGCGAGCAATAAAAAATTGGCGGAACTTAATGGATTGGTTAAGTCGGTACCCAATGCCAATATAATTATCAATACATTAACATTACAAGAAGCTAAAGACAGTTCTGCGGTTGAAAGTATTATTACCACACAAGATGAACTCTATAAAGCGGTACTTAATGTTCATCATGTCGGTAATCCTGCTGCTAAAGAGGTTCAAACCTATGCTGATGCTCTAAAAAAAGGATATGCTGAAGTGAAGCAATTTGGGTTGTTGAAAAATAACACTATTGTGGATATTTGTAAAAATATCAAACTCAATGATTCTGGATTTCGTGTCACTCCCGGCACTTCTTTGATTAATCAACAAACTAATGAAGTGGTATATCAGCCGCCTCAATCCTACGATGAAATAGTATCGTATATGGATAATCTTGAGAGGTTTATTAATGATAATGAAATTTCAGACTTGGATCCTCTCATTAAAATGGCCATTATTCATCATCAATTTGAGAGTATTCATCCTTTTGGTGATGGCAATGGACGTACTGGGCGTATTGTCAACGTTTTGTATCTCGTGCAGCAAGGTTTGCTTGATATTCCGATATTGTATTTGAGCAGGTATATCATTAAATTCAAAACGGATTATTACAAATTGTTGCAGGATGTCAGAGATAATGGTCATTGGACTGCATGGATAATGTTTATTCTAAAAGGAATTGAGCAGACCTCAATGGAGACGATTCAGCTGGTTTCTGATATTAAAAGTCTGATGTATGAGTTTAAAGTGCAAATCAGAAAAACTCATCCGAAAATTTATTCCCAAGATTTAATAAACAATCTTTTCAATCATCCTTATACCAAGATTGATTTCCTGATGACTGAATTGAATATTTCTCGACCGACTGCCACTTCTTATCTTAACAAATTATCTGAGATGGGTATTGTGAAAAAACAAAAATTGGGTCGTGATAACTTTTTTGTTAATGTAAAACTCTATAACCTGCTTCTTAATGAATTTCATACTTCCTCTGTAGAATCATTTGATGTGGAAACAGTCAGCAAGTCTGATTAGAAGGCGGCATTGTCTTCCCCCTCGTGCAACGCGAGTGAAGAAAAATGCGGACTCTTTTCCATATCCGCTCTTTCTTGTTTTCTTCGCTTTTTCTTATCTTTGTATCAATCAATCATTCTGTAGATATGGATTTCTCGACGGTACTCAAAAAAATTCGTGGTGGCGCATTTTCCGAAAGGGATAAAGGTGACAAGTTTGAACGGCTGATAGCCAACTGGTTGCTTACCGACCCCCGCTATGCCAGCAAGTTCAGCAAAGTGTGGATGTGGGCCGATTTCCCCGCACGTGCCGACCTTGGCGGCAACGACACCGGCATCGACCTTGTGGCCAGAACCATTGAGGGCGACTACTGGGCCATTCAGTGCAAATGCTACGAGAAGGGCACCGTCATCACCAAAGCCATGGTCGATACCTTCATCTCCACCTCCGGACGGCAGTTCCCCGACGTCGATACCCTGCAGACCACCCATTTCGCCTGTTGCCTTTGGGTGAGCACCTCCGACGTGTTCGGACGCAACGCCAGCGAGTCCACCTCCGGACAGTCCATCCCTTTCTGCCGCATCGGCTTTGGCGACCTTGCCAATTCGGCCGTCGACTGGCAGAAGCTGTGGGACGGGCTCAACGGCGCGCAGGCCGCATTGCCCTGCAAACAGCCCATGGAGCATCAGACCATAGCCGTGAACAAGGCGATGGACTATTTCGCCTCGCACGACCGTGGCAAGCTCATCATGGCCTGCGGCACCGGCAAGACCTACACCGCACTGAAGATTGCCGAGACCATGACCGGCGGCAACGGGCTGGTGCTGTTCATGGTGCCCAGCATCGCCCTGCTGGGACAGTCGCTCAACGCATGGTGCGCCGATGCCAGCGAGCACATCGCCGCCGTCTGTGTCTGCTCCGACCACACCGCCAACCGACGCGCCCGCAATGGCGCCGATGCTGCCGATGCCGACGAGCGCACTTTCGACCTCGCCTATCCCGCCAGCACCGATGCCGACAACATCGCCCGACAGCTTATCCGCATCAAGGATGAGGACGGACTCAAGGTGGTGTTCTCCACCTATCAGTCTGTGATGGCGGTGAGCAAGGCCCAGCAGGAAGTGCTGAGGCTCACCTCCAACCAGTTTGGCGTGTTCAGCCTCATTGTCTGCGATGAGGCTCACCGCACCACCGGCATCAGGTTGGCGGGCGGCTCCGACGAATCAGAATTTACCAAGATACACAGCAACGATGTGGTGCGGGCCGACAAGCGCCTCTACATGACCGCCACTCCCCGCCTCTACAAGAGTGCCGCAGTGGTCAAGGCCAAGGAGAACGACTGCGTGCTCTGCTCCATGGACGATGCCTCCATTTATGGCGAGGAGTTCTTCCGCGTCAATTTCAGCTACGCCGTGCAGCACAATCTCCTCACCGACTACAAGGTGCTGGTGCTCACCGTCAGCGAGAGCGACATCCCGCAGGAGGTGAAGAGCCTCGTGGAGGATGTGGACCGCAAGGAAATCAATGCCGACGAGACCGCCAAGTTTGTGGGCGTAATCAATGGCCTGAGCAAGCTGCTGAAGGGCGACGACGGACGCACCGTGGCTGCCGACCCCGGGCTGATGCGCCGCGCCGTGGCTTTCTGCCAGAAGATTGGCGCCGATGATGTGCCCAACAGCTCCAAAAATATGGCCAGCGTGCTGCCTCTCATCTCCGAAAAATATAACCAGAACGTGCCTGCCGACCGTCGGCAGCAGCTGGTGAGTGTGCAGACACGCCACGTTGATGGCTCCATGGATGCCAGCCAGCGCGATGAGCTGCTGTACTGGCTCAAGGAGGAGTCTGCCGACCCTTCCGAATGCCGCGTGCTCTGCAATGTGCGCTGCCTGAGCGAGGGCGTGGACGTGCCCGCCCTCGATGCCGTACTCTTCATGTCGCCCCGCAACTCGCAGGTGGATGTGGTGCAGAGTGTGGGGCGTGTGATGCGCAACTTCAGACGCGGACAGGAGGGCGAGAAGAAATATGGATACATCATCATTCCTATTGTCATTCCCGACAGAGTGACCCCCGAGGAGGCCCTCAACGACAACGAACGGTTCAAGGTGGTGTGGGAGATTCTGAATGCCCTCCGCTCGCACGACGACAATTTCAATGCCGAGGTCAACAGCATTGAGCTCAACCGCAACAAAGCCTCCAAGGTGACCGTGACTCGCCCCGGCTACAATCCTTATGACAATGACGCCGCCCCCGACCAGTTGGGGGAGGACGTTCCGCAATATGTGTCGCACGCGCAGGTATCCAGGCAGCTTGATATACGTTTCGGCAAGTGGCAGGAGTGCATCTATGCCAAGCTGGTGGAGAAGGTGGGCGACCGATTCTACTGGGAGAACTGGGCCCGCGAGGTGGGACTGATTGCCCGCAAGCTCATCGACCGCATCACCTCCGCCGTGGAACGCAAGGCCGACCACAAGGCGGAGTTCGATAAATATCTAAAGTGCCTGCAGGACGACATCAACCCCAGCGTGGATGCCGCCCAGGCCATTGAGATGCTGGCTCAGCACATCATCACCCGTCCCGTGTTCGATGCCCTGTTTGCCGACTATCAGTTTGTGGAGAACAACAGCGTCAGCAGCAGCATGCAGCGCATGATTGAGCTGCTCGATGCCGACGCCATCGGCAAGGACACCGAGGAGCTGGCCCGTTTCTACGACAGCGTGCGCACCAATGTGGGCCACATCGACAATCTTGCCGGCAAGCAGACCGTCATCAAGAACCTTTACGAGAAATTCTTCAAAGGCGCCTTCCCGCTCACCACCGCCAAGCTCGGCATTGTCTACACCCCTGTGGAGTGTGTCGATTTCATCATTCACAGTGTGGACGATGTGCTGCGGCAGGAGTTCGGCAGCTGTCTCAGCAACGAGAACGTGCACATCATCGACCCCTTTGTCGGCACCGGCACCTTCGTGACCCGCCTCTTGCAGAGCGGACTGATTCGCCCCGAGGACATGGAGCGCAAATATCTGCACGAGATTCATTGCAACGAGATTGTGCTGCTGGCCTATTACATTGCCGACGTCAACATCGAGAGCGTCTACCACGAACTGATGCACCCCCAGCA
Organism: uncultured Bacteroidales bacterium; assembly: GCA_937872735.1. Classification (GTDB taxonomy): domain Bacteria; phylum Bacteroidota; class Bacteroidia; order Bacteroidales; family Paludibacteraceae; genus Physcocola. The sequence goes on along the minus strand of CALMUD010000217.1, from coordinate 302 downwards.
TTACCTGCCTTACGACGGCATCTGCCTTGCCGATACTTTCCAGACTGCCGAGAACCGCGAACCCGTTTTCGATGAACAATGGTTCGGACAGAACACCGCCGCCTTGCAGCAGCAGCGCAAGCTCCCTATCAAAGTCATCATTGCCAATCCGCCTTACTCCATCGGACAGAAATCTGCCAACGATAATGCCCAAAATCAGACGTATGCCGTTTTGGACCAGCGCATTACCGATACCTATGTTGCAAACTCTTTGGCTAATTTGAATAAATCGGCTTACGATTCCTACATCAAGGCTTTCCGTT
>CALMUD010000216.1 GCA_937872735.1 uncultured Bacteroidales bacterium | reverse complement strand
AAGGGCTGTGCAGAAGCACAGCCCTTTCTTTTATTATTGGTTCAGATGTGAGTTCTATTCTCCTGACGCTGTTTGGTCACTTTCAGCATCGGTCTGCTGAGCCTGCCATTGAGCTTCCGACCAATCTATCAATTCCTCTTTTGATCCATTGAATACGGATATATCCACATCGCCTTTAAGGCCATGCACATATCCAGTTTTGGTGTATTGCCAAAATACCCAGTCGTCACTTGACAATGGAGGGTCGTTGAAGTATCGGGCCAGCCAAAACTGGTATTTGTTGAATTCCGGAGTGTTGAATACATTCCGTTTGCAATGGTCAGATACGTAGATGATGGGTTTTACTCCCAATCTTGACTCAACAATGGTTAGCCATTTCAACACATTTTTTCTGTATTCATCCAGTGGATATCCTATTTTGTTATTTTCAATGTCCAGTACGGGGGGCAAATCTTTGGTGTCAAGTTTTGCCTTCTCAATGAAATTTTCAGCTTGGGCATAAACGAAAGTGTCGGGTTCGAACACATGATAGGCACCGCACAAGTAGTTTCTTTTCTTGGCTTCCCCTCTCTTCTCGTCGTAGGTGCGGTCAACCCGTCGTCCTTGTGTCGCTTTGATGAAAATGAACGAAATATCCTTTTTGAACCAGGTCTGCTTTTTTACCGACTTGTCGTTAACAGGATTATAGTTTACTGATAAAGAGTCCCAGTTGATGTCAGTCTGATAACGTGATAAATCTATTCCGTACACTTCGTAGTCCGGTCTTATCAGTTCACCATATTTTGGCACTTCATTCTCCGTCATGCTGTATAGCAAGTCTGCCAAAGCATCCTTCCTGCTTTGACTGTTGCGTATGTAACAGACGAACGAGAGAATCACCACAAGGACAACAGTTATTATCACCAGCCATCGTTGTAGTTTGGCTGATGACACCTTGTCGCTGCTGCGTCGTTTGGTCGATGTTTGACTTTTTCTCTTTCTCTTTGCCATTTTAATAAAAAACGGCGAATAGTATCATCCGCCGTTCTTTTTATCTAATCTTGTCAGATATTTGCTTTTAATATTTCTACCGCTTTTGACAGTCCAGCCACATTTTTTCCACCAGCTTGTGCAAAGAAAGGCTGGCCACCACCACCACCTTGTATTTCCTTGGCGGCTTCACGTATCATTTGGGCGGCATTCTTTCCGTCGGCAGTCAGTGCGTCAGACATCACGATAGTAAGTGTAGGTTTCCCTGCGTTTTGTGTGCCTGCTATGTAGATGAACTTATCCTTGATATCGTTTCTGATTTGGAATCCGAGTGATTTGGCCATGTCGGCAGGCATCTCAACACCAGCAGGCAGAACAATCATTTTTACCCCGTTCTTTTCGGTGGCTTCCTTTATCAGTCGTTCTTTAGTCTGTTGTATCTTTTCCTGAACAAAACCTTCAACACGTTTCTTCAGTTCTGCATTTTCCTCTACGGCCTTCTGTATGGTTTGCAGCAGGTTAGGTGTGTTGTTGAACAGCTCTTTCAAGCCGTTGATGAGGTCTTCCTGTCCCTCGAACAACTGCTCAGCTCTTCCTGCGGTTACTGCTTCAATTCGGCGAACCCCAGCGGCGACAGAAGTCTCGCTGATGATTTTTATCATACCGATGTTGCCAGTCGATTTGATATGGGTTCCACCGCAAAATTCCATTGAAGGACCATATTTTACGACACGAACCTTGTTGCCATATTTTTCTCCGAACAAGGCTACCGCGCCCAGTTTCTTAGCCTCCTCTATCGGCATCGCCCTGGTCTCGTCCAGCTTGATATCCTCCCGTACCATTTTGTTGGCCAGTTGTTCCACCTTGCGCAACTCTTCTTCTGTCACTTTCTGGAAGTGGCTGAAGTCGAATCGCAAGGAGTCTGGAGTTACCAAAGATCCTTTTTGCTCAACGTGTTTGCCCAATACCTGACGCAGTGCATAGTCGAGCAAGTGGGTGGCAGTGTGGTTGTTTGATATGCTTTGGCGGCGTTCCTTGTCAATTACGGCATGGAAAGTGGCACTTGGATCTTTCGGCATCTTTTTAGCAATGTGCACGCTCAGGTCATTCTCCTTTTTGGTGTCTATAATCTGTATTTTTTCACCATCGCACTCAATGTAGCCGGTATCGCCAATTTGTCCGCCCATTTCTGCATAGAATGGGGTACGGCTCAACACTATCTGGTAGTATTCCTGATTTTTCTGTTTGTTTTTTCGGTAGCGCAGAATTTCGGCATCCACCTCCTCAAGGTCGTAGCCTACAAATTCAGGTTCACCCTCGCGTACTGTTATCCAGTCACCGTTCTCTACCGAGGCGGCATTGCGGGCGCGTTCCTTTTGTTTGGCCATTTCGGCATTAAATTCCTCCTCGTTTACGGTCATTCCGTTTTCACGCAGAATCAACTCGGTCAAGTCAAGCGGGAATCCGAATGTATCGTATAGCGTGAAAGCTTCCGTTCCACTTATTTCCTTTTTTCCTGCGGCTTTGGTATCGTCCATCACCTTTTCCAGCAGATGAATTCCGTTGGCCAGTGTGCGGAGGAATGATTCTTCCTCTTCCTTTATCACTTTGGTCTCCAGCTCTTTCTGAGCAACAATTTCAGGATAAGCCTCACCCATGCTCTCAATGAGGGTAGGCACCAGTTTGTACATGAAAGCCTCATGCTGATTCAGGAAAGTGTAGCCGTAGCGTACTGCACGGCGCAATATTCGGCGGATTACATATCCTGCTTTTGCGTTGCTTGGCAGCTGTCCATCGGCTATCGAGAATACCAGTGTGCGGATGTGATCGGCAATCACACGCATGGCCACATCGGTATCTTTATCTTTGCCGTATACCTTGCCGCTGATATTGCTTATCTCCTTGATGATAGGCTGGAATACGTCCGTATCGTAGTTTGATTTTTTGTTTTGCAGCACCATGCACAGACGTTCAAAGCCCATACCCGTGTCGATAACCTTGGCAGGCAGCGATTCCAATGAGCCGTCTGCTTTGCGGTTGTATTGCATGAACACAAGGTTCCAAATCTCTATTACCAGCGGGTTGTCGTGGTTCACCAGGTCTTTTCCTGGCACTTTGGCTTTCTCCTCATCGGGGCGCAAGTCGATGTGAATCTCCGAGCAAGGTCCGCAAGGACCCGTATCTCCCATCTCCCAGAAATTGTCGTGCTTGTTTCCGTTGATGATGTGATCTTTAGGCAAAAATTGTTCCCAGTAGCCGGCAGCTTCGTTGTCGCGTTCCAGTCCCTCGTCGGGTGCGCCTTCAAATACGGTGGCATACAGATTGTTTTTGTCAATCTTCAGCACCTCCACCAGATATTCCCAAGCCCAGTTGATGACCTCTTTTTTGAAGTAATCGCCAAACGACCAGTTTCCCAGCATCTCGAACATGGTGTGGTGATAAGTGTCATGTCCCACTTCTTCCAAATCGTTGTGTTTGCCACTGACGCGCAAGCACTTCTGTGAGTCGGTGCACCGTTTGCTTTCGGGCTCACGGTTGCCCAGTATGATGTCTTTAAACTGGTTCATGCCTGCATTGGTGAACATCAGTGTAGGGTCGTTCTTGATTACCATAGGTGCCGATGGCACTATCTTATGGCCTTTTGATGCAAAAAAATCGGTAAACGATTTGCGTATTTCTTTTGCTGTCAGCATTGTATTTTGTTTTTTATTTTTCAGTATTTAGTCAGAACATCGGGTGTGCGGCTGCGGTGTCTTCATTCATTCTGCAAAGTTAACAGAAAACAAGTATTTTTTGAAACTTTTGTCTTGTTTCTCTTTGTTTGCAGTGGCTTATATTATCCAGAACACGAAAGCCCCCACCGACAGCAGCATCAGCATGATGCCCGTTGCCCGGTTCACAATCCATAGTCCACGAATATTGAAACGTCCTCTGAATCTGCTTACAATGTTTACCAGCAGTAGCCACCAGATGGAGGCTCCCAGCATGATGAAACAGACGCCCAGCAAGTCTTTGGCTGTTGTCATTTCTTCTCCCATGAAGTTGAATTTGGCAAACAGAGCCATGAATAGCAGAATGACAAGAGGATTGGTGATGGTAAGCCCGAAAGCTGAAAGCAGGGCTTGTGCGTAGTCTTTGGTGGGCTGCATCTTGTGCAGCTTTTTCACGGGGTTGTCAATGTAGGTGTATAGTCCGTATAGGAATATGGCGGCACAGCCGCCCAGTCTCAGCCCGAATTGGTGTGTCTCAATGAAGTTGGTTACAAACGTCATTGAGAATACGGCAATCAAGGCGTAAACCAAGTCGGACAGCGTGGCACCAATTGCAGTGGCAAAACCTGTGGCCCGCCCTTTGTTCAGAGTGCGCTGCACACAAAGTATGCCTATCGGCCCTACAGGGGCTGATACGATAATGCCAATTACCAATCCTTTTATGAACAGAGAAATCATAATGCAAATATCTGATTTTTTTTTGATATTATGCCATTTCTATTGCCCTTTTGGGCTAATTTCTATGGATTCTTTTCTCTTTCTGTTTTATTTGTGCTTATGGCGTGGCTGACTTATTTCAGCCACTCCGCAATTTTTTCGGCGCATTTTTCTCCATCAAGAGCCGATGAGGTGATTCCCCCTGCATAGCCAGCGCCCTCACCGCTTGGATAGAGCCCATGTATCTGTATGTGCTCCAGCGTATCTGGATTTCTTGGTATGCGTACTGGCGATGAGGTTCTCGATTCCACACCCACTATGATGGCCTCGTTGGTGACAAAGCCGTGCATTTTGTTGTCAAACTCCTTGATGCCGCTTTGCAGCCTTTTGCCTATGTGTTCGGGCAGCCAGAAGTGCATGGCCGAAGGCACGATGCCTGGCACATACGATGTTTCGGGTAAATCGTTGGTGTATTTTCCTCTCACAAAGTCAGATACCCGCTGGGCTGGAGCTATGGCCTTTCCTCCTCCGTTCTGGAAAGCCACTTTTTCATATCTTTCTTGGAACTTCAGTCCGGCCAGTACGCCATATTCCTCTTTGTAGTGGGCTTCTATGTCTTCGGGTCTTATTTCGACCACGATGCCGGAATTTGCGAATGGAGAATTGCGTCGTGATGGTGACATGCCATTTACAACGGTCTCTTTTTCAAAGGTGGCGGCTGGAACTATGAATCCGCCAGGGCACATGCAGAAAGAATAGACGCCTCTGCCTTCCACTTGAGTCACAAGGCTGTAGCTGGCTGCTGGCAGATATTTGCCGCGGTCTTCCTTGTGCATGGCTTTCAGGTGATATTGTATCTGGTCAATCTGCTCCTGTGGGTGTTCTATACGCACGCCCATTGCAAACCCTTTCTGCTCCAGTTCCACACCCTGACGGTTCAGCATCTCATATACATCGCGTGCCGAGTGGCCAGTGGCCAGAATGACGGCCTCCGACAGATATTCGTTGCCCTCTTCGGTACGTACACCTTTTATTCTGTTATCGCTGATTATCAGCTCTGTTACTTTTGTCTTGAAGTGCACTTCGCCGCCATGTTCTACAATGGTCTCCCGCATCTTCTTTATTATATCTGGCAGTTTGTCGGTGCCTATGTGGGGATGGGCTTCATACAGAATTTCGTCGGCAGCTCCGTTCTGGTTGAATTTCAGCAATATCCGCATGAAGTTGCCCCGCTTTTTTGAGCGGGAAAACAGTTTGCCGTCCGAAAAAGTGCCGGCGCCGCCTTCGCCGAAGCAGTAATTTGATTCGGGGTTGATGCCGTTGTTTCTGTTTATCTGTGCAATGTCAACTTTGCGCTCGCTCACCTCTTTGCCCCGTTCCAGCAATATGGGTTTCAACCCCAGTTCAATCAGCCGCAGAGCGCCGAACAGTCCGGCAGGTCCGCATCCTACCACTATCACGGGTGTGGCATGGCTTACGTCCTGATAGTGGAACGGATATTCAATCTTGTCGGGCATCGTGTCGTCAGTGTAGACATCAACGCTCAGATTTATCTTGATTTCGTGTCGCGAGCGGGCATCGATTGACTGGCGGATTATTCTTACCCCGTTTATGGATTCCGCGTCTACCTCTATCGTCTTGGCAATGACGGTTTTGAGTTGGGCCTCTATTGCAGCCACTTCGGGCGATACGGTCAGTTCTATATTGTTATATACCATTTGTCATTTTAATAAAAAAAGAAGTGGAGGGGCGGTTCTTCCGTCCGTTCACTCCTTATTTATACGGGAGACGCAGCATCTGTTGATGTGCGCGTACAGTGATGTTATTTCTTTTTATAATCTTCGTTCAGCTTGCTTATCACATCGTTTGTGATGTTCAGATATTCCTCGGCATAGAAAATGTTGTCGTTGCCCGAGTTGCTGAAAATGGCCTTATAGTGTTTGGTCTTGTTGTACTCCTTGAAGAAGGCCTGCACCTTGTCCTGCAATTTCTTGTTAAGACTTTTCTCGTCATCCATCAGCGATTTGGTCAGCTTGGCATTCAGGTCCTGCAGGTCTTTCTGTTGTCTGTTCAGTTTCTGTCCCTCCATCTCGGCCTCGTCTCTCGACAGCAGCCCCTTCTGGTAGCGGGCCTGCACGTTGGTGTAGTCGGTGCGCAGCTGGTTCTCTTTGGCGGCCAGTTGTGCGCGGGCTGTCTTCTCCTTTTTCAGCAGTTGCTCATTCAAATCCTTGGCATAGGCATATTTTGCCAAAAGGGAGTCCACATTCACATAGGCTATTTCGGTGGTAGCGTTCACCACTTTGTCCTGAGGTTTGCCGTTCACAATCACGCGCTCGGTTTTTACCTGAACCTCTTCTTGTGGTTTGCTGGTAAAGTGGAGAATGTAGAGCACAACTACAGCTACTGTGAGTATGCCTACCAAAATGTCGGTAATGTTTTTCATTTTGTTTATTTAGTCTTTTTTATTTCTTGTTCCGTTCCATTCTGTCTTGTGTCTGCACGCAGAATATTCCTCGGTCGCGCATGGCCTTGTTGCCCGATACGTGGGTGTTGGGGAATCGGCCGTCCTTGGTGAAGAATACCTTTACACCCAGCAGCAGCACCGCTATTCCCACAATCATAAGTGTCAGCAATACAATTTTCAGCATGTTTCTTATTTTTAAGCTACAAATATAGCCATTTGTTTCATATAGGCAGCAATCTATTGGCTATTTTGCAATTTATTAACGTTGTCCATTCTTCTTTTCTTGTGAATTTCGTGCGGATTTATTCTTGTACAGGTGGCACCACTTCGGCAGGCATTGGCGGCAGGTCGTAGTAAGCGCGTCTCTCTCTGAAGGTGATGACAGGCGTCATTTTTTTCAGCACGTCCTTTTTTATCAGACTGGAGTAGGGCAGACCCTCGGTCAGTTCGGTCCGCAGCCAGTCGGTGTTCCATATCTTTACCTCCTTGCCCATCACCAGTTGACAGAGGCTCATGCCGTAGGGACATTCCTTCTCCTTCTTGTCGTGCTGATAGGTCATGTTTTGCAGCCACAGCTGGTTGTAGGTGCTGTTGGGCTGGTTGCGGAGTTTGTTGCTCACCTTCTCCACAATGTCCCATTTCTCTTTTTCATTTTTCATCTGGTTTATCATGCGGCTTATTATGCGCAGGGCGTAGTGGCTCACCAGCACATTCTCTATGGCTATCTGGGTAGCGATGGCTGACATGGCGCGCACGTTTTCGCACAGATAGCCGGTCTTCTCTTTTTTCTCCTCTTTCATCTCTGGCTGGGTCTTTACAATTTCGGGGTCCAGGTTCAGTTCCCCAAGGTCGATGTATGGTTTCTTTTCTTCCTCTTTTCCCTTTTCATCCATCCGTTTGTCCAAGTCGTTCAGCATCACTTTCAGCTGTCCCCCGTTGGGATATTTGCGGCCGAACATCAGTATGTAGAGCAGGTGTTTCTGGAAGCCGTCAAAGTCCACCCCTTTTTTGTTGAATATAGGAGTGTTGAACAGGTAGAACAGCTTGTCCTGCTTGATGGAGTCGGTGATGATGTTGTCGCTGATTTTTGTCTTTTGGCTGTTCATTCTGAAGTTGAGCCGTTCCAGCACATGTTGCAGTTTGTATGATATCTTTTCCAGCACATCGTGGTTGTTGCAGAATATGCGGTAGTCGTCGCGGTAGCGCAGTATTTCATATCCTTCCAGACCTTCCTTTTTCAGATCCTCGCTCAGCAGCAGGTCGGCATAACCCAGAATCATCTCGGCAATGATGTCATATACGGCGCTGCCCTGAGGCATCCCTATGTTTTTGTCCTGTTGCATGGCCTTCAGATAGGTGATGATGTTTTCGGCCAAAGCCTTGTTGACATTGGTCTCTTCGGCAGTGTCTTTGCGGTTGAGGGCCCATTCTATGGTCTGAGGGTTTACCGAGCCATAGCAGTTGGTGATGTCAGATGCGAACATGTAGCGGTATTCCAGCGACAGTTCCAGCGAGCGTTGTTCCATGCTGTTCCACCAGTTGAGAATGGTGGTAGAGTTGTGGAATTTCTCTTTCTTCTCTGCTATTACGGGAATGGCGCAGGCTGTGAAATGGGGTTGTCTGAACCGCGAAAAGCACTCTTTTATGTTTTCCCAGTTCTTCTTGCCGCACAGCTCTCTCACTATGAAGTAGTACAGATACGGGTTAGTCAGTGTCAAAGGTCTCACCGCATATTTCCCGTCCTTGTTTGTCATCATGTCGAAATTTACATCGGCTAGTTTCTCTGGCTTTGTTTTTCCCAGGCATTTTCCATAGGCGGTTCTCCTTATCTTGTCCTTCACGTATTTCAGCATCGGGTCGAAGTCAAAATACTCGGGTAATTCAAAATTGTTGTATTGTTTGCTTTGCATAAAGAAGTCCTCGGCCTCTTTGTTGTTCAGAGTCAGTATATTTTCTGCCATATCTGTTTTGTTGTTCTTATGTATCATTTCTATTGGTAAAGATAGCAATATTCATGGATATAAAAAATCAGAGGAATGATTTACATTTATCAGAATCTTCTTTCTTCTAAATCCTCATTTTGTGAACATTTGTCCGATGAGCCAATTATGAGTCAAATAATCGAAAAGCAGGGTCCACCCCAATGGTGAATCCTGCTTTTTCTTATTATGTCTCGATTTGGAAAAATCCTATGATGTTTTACTCGGCTACGAATCGAATTGTCGTAAATCAGTCCTCCAATTTGATATATAGTTATATGAGAAATATATCAAAGTCTGAATTTGATTAGTCTTCCATCAAAGATGTTCCATTTGTTGTGGCATCTCCAGCTGGAGTTGGTTTATTTTCCCTAAAAGCGTTCCCAATTCTATCATGACTACTTTTTTCTGAGTATGGTATTCTTAATAGTTCGAAAAAGTTTTGATCCTCATTCTTATTGTGATGCCATAACGGATGGACAATTTTTTCTCCATTTATTGTCAATGTATCCTCGTTAAATTTCAGGCCGTTTACAGAACTCTCGACATTCTTACCTGTTTCTATTATCAATTCTCTCAAATCTCCGTATGGAGTTTCGTAGTTGGAATCGTTTCCCATTGTGTATGTGCCGTCAAGCATGAGTTTTATCAAATCTATGCCTAAACGCCAATCAAGAATGTGGTGATAGCCTGAATTGTAAAAAGTGTTTAAACATTTGGTGCATGACGTTAGACAATCCTTCTGATGATCTTTTATACTCTGCATAAAGGGACCTTCAAAATTAAGAATTTTTTCCATTGTGGATTGTAGTCTCGTTTTATGGAGATTGGGATCTTCGGATATCAGCAGATTGATGTAACCGGAACCATTTACCAACTGATCATTCATATAGATGTATGGAATACCTCCGTCTCCTATTTTTATACCACTGATTTCTATTTCTTCGGGCTGTATATCTATTTCATCAGCGAAAACTCGTTGTATTAGTGTTGCCGCAGAATAGAATGCCGATTTTATTGCGGGGGCATATCCTTTATTGACATCGAGACATAAATTATCAGGAATGGCCTTTAATTCTATCTTTATAAGATCTGTAACTTTGGGTGCCCCAAGAGCTATTTCTTCTTTCTTTTTTCCTTTCTCCTCATTGGCGGAAGTAAGCCATGTCGGATAATTTATATAGTTTGTCTTTTGTTTTATCTTTTGTTCAACCTTACAGCCAGAGAACAAATTTCCATTATTATCATTAATATACCAAATTTCAGAGTTTTTCCAGCTGTCCCAATATGATATATTCACATTCCCAATTTCGTTTTTCTGGGGCTTTTCTTTCGATTCTTTTGCCCAAATTGTAGCTTGTGTGAAATTACCTCTGTCATTGTTTTCGGGCAATTCTCCTCTGTCATCCATTGGATTCTTTGTCTGAAAAGCTATCGGAACTACTAATCTTGTGCCTTTTTGGTCATTAGGGTTGTAGTCTTCTATATCAGCAATTTCGCCATTCTCTTCTTTTATGATAAAACTATTTTGCAGAGGATCTCCCTCTTGCTGCATTTCCTTTAAAAGGCACAATCCATCCGATTTGTAATAGCCATGATCTTTAATTTTAATTGAGCCTGGCGCAAATTCAGTAATGGATTGTTCCAATGGTCTATCTATTTTCCTCCATTCTATTTTCCTCCATTCCCAATTTCCACTGTGATAGAAAGATCTTATATTTGAAGGCATACCGAACATTGGTAATATTCCCTCTTCAGCAAGGCATTGTGCCAATCCTTCTGCTGTAGATTTTGATGTGACCGCTTTATCTATGATACTTATAATCCCATTATTCTCATCGACCAATTCGTTATAAATGGCTGTTCTTTCTTTTTCTTGATAGTATTGAGACAAATAATAATCAATGATATCTTTTATCTTTTTTCTATTATTGTCTATCCAATTTATTGTTTTTTCTTTGTTCTCCCCCCATTCTCTTTTTGCTCCAAATTCGCCATGATTATCCACGAATCCGTTGTTGGTTACCTCTTCATCATTAAATAGATCGGAAGAGCGTC
>CALMUD010000215.1 GCA_937872735.1 uncultured Bacteroidales bacterium | reverse complement strand
GGTGGCAGCACCTGTCCACTTACCATCGACAATGTGGCCGACCTGGTAGCCCTGCGTGAAGGCGTGAACAGCAATGCTGCATTTACATACCATGGTGCCCATGTGCCTGCCAAAGCCGAAGGTGCCTATTTCAAGCAGACTGCCGATTTGAATCTGGCGACAGTGTGCAGTGCCAAGTCAGGCACCAGCTGGACCCCGTTCCGCAATTTTATGGGATACCTTGACGGACAGCAGCACACCATCGACAGCCTGTATATGACAGGTGTTTATTCATCGGCACTCTTTGGGACAATGACCGCCGCAGAAGTGAAAAACCTCAACTTGACAAATATAGATGTTAAAGGTTCCGACCATTTGGCAGGCATCTGTGCCAAGGCTACCCAGGGCAGCCGCATTGTATACTGCACCACCTCCGGCACCTTGTCCGGCACCCAGTATGTGGGCGGCATCTGTGCCTTCATCACCGGTTCGGGTTCCCTCATCACCGGATGTACCAATCTGGCCGACGTTACTGTTGGGTCGGAGGGGGCAGGCGGAATTGCTGCCGAGGTGGATGATTTGCCGCAGATAACCAACTGCGTCAATGCCGGCAATGTGCATAACAATCAGACCATTGATATAGGCGGCATCGTAGGTTTCATCCGTTCATTTACCAATGTAAAGGGACGTTCGGCCGTTGTCAACTGTCTGAATGTGGGCAATGTGACGGGTCAAAACAATCTGGATCAAGGCAACACCTTTGGTGCGATATACGGTATGCTGAGCGAGTCGAACATCATCAATTGCTACTACGACCAGCAGATGTGTACCCAAGCCCAGATGGGTCCTACAAATGTGAATACCGTCATTGGCAACCGTACCGGTTCGCTGACCACCAGTTTGCTGGGCAACTCGCTGAAGGGCATTTTCCCCGACAGCGCATGGGTATTTACCGATGGCCTTTATCCCCGCATCAAGCAGACACAAAATCTGAATGCCAGCCTGGTAGCCGCCACTCCTGCCAAACTGAAAGTAACCGGCAAAACCAATTACGAGACGGTGGACCGATTGCTGACCGATTTCACCATCGGCACGGGCAATGGGGTAGACTGGCATACCAATCAGACTGACATCACCATCAATGGAGAAAAGGTGCTGCTCAACTGCGTTTATGACAAGACTGACACCCTGACGGTGAGCAAGGACAACGAAGCCCGCCATATTGTGCTGAAGGTGATGAAAGAGCAGCCGGTGATAGTGGAGGAGGACTTCAGTATATGTGCCAATGCTGACACTACGCTGAGTCTGGAAACTCCGATGGCTGGTGTCTGGACCAGCAGCCATCCGGAGGTGGCTACCATCGACAGCTATAATAAGATGTCGCTATTGACGGCAGGCATCACCACCCTGACTTATACCTCCACTTATGGTAGTTGTTCCGATTCAGTGAAGGTGACCGTCATTCCTGTCTATAAGAAAAAAGATACGGTGAGAATCTGTGAAAGCGAGTTGCCATATCATTATGGCGACAGCATTTTTGCAGTAGGCAGCCACACCGCCGACCATGAGGTGATATTCAAGAGCCAACTGGGTTGCGACAGCATTGTGAACCTGCACCTTACAGTGAACAAGTCGGAGCACAACGCAATGTCGCAGACCGTATGCGACAGCGTCATTTGGCACGGCAAGCTGCATACCCAATCAGGCACCTACACCTTCGACACACTGACGGCCAACGGCTGTGAGCGTGTGGATACGCTGAAATTGACGGTGAACAAGTCGGAGCACAATGCGATGTCGCAGACCGTATGCGACAGCGTCATTTGGCACGGCAAGCTGCATACCCAAT
>CALMUD010000214.1 GCA_937872735.1 uncultured Bacteroidales bacterium | reverse complement strand
ATGGTGGCCAGCATCGGCTTGTCGTACTCGTCAACCAGAATGACCACCTGATGGCCCGTCTGCTGAAAAGCCCGTTTCACGACTCCCGAAAATCGGGTGGAGATGGTTGTTTCATCTTCGTTTCTGCCATAAATGGTTTCCCACTGCGACAGATACATATTCAGCATAGCCTTCAGCCCCGCCTCGTCAGTGTAGTCTTCCGAAGTCATGTCAATGTGAAGCACAGGGTACACCGTCCACTCCTTTTCCAACTTTTCGATGGCCAAACCCTTGAACAAATCCTTTTGTCCCAAGAAGTAGGCCTCCAGCGTGGAAAGCAGCAGGCTCTTGCCAAAACGGCGAGGGCGGCTCAGAAAATAATAGCTGCCAGTAGTCGCCAGCTCATATATCAGCGCGGTCTTGTCCACATAGACGTAACCTCCCCTGCGGATTTTTTCAAAATTTTGGATGCCAATCGGAAACAACATAAGCTGAATAATTTAAAGACTCAATTATCACAAAGATACAAAAAAGGTTGACAACCTATTTACGGCAAAGGGACAACTCATTTGCTCTCAGCTTTTATTAACTTTGCGCAACCTTATGGTTTCCGACATCAAAAGGGACTATAAGCCACAAGAAAATGAATGAGCAAAAAAATGTGATAACAAATCTTCAGCAACAATATAATCTGCTGAAAATGGAATATGACTTCGAGAAGAAAACGTATGCCGAAAAATCACGGCTGACCAACATAGAATGGAAAGTAAGACGCGGCATCTGTTGGTTTCCGTTAACCATAGGCCGAGCCTACTACAACTCCATCAACCAGTTTGTGGTGGATGTTTTCAGAAATGGGGAGGATGACGAAGATCAGCAGCAGACAGAATTTGAATATGGCAAGCCCGTCTGTTTTTTCATTCAATCCGGTGTTGACGAAGCTCACCTCATCAACGTCAATGGCACGATAAGCTATGTGGAAGACAACCGCATGGCGGTCATACTGCAACACGAGGGTGACCTTGCGACTCTGAAAACTGCTGGACAATTAGGCATACAACTCTATTTTGACGAGACCACCTACCAACTGATGTTCACCGCCCTTCTGGGGGTAATGAATGCAAAAACCGGGCGGACTGCCGAGCTGCGCGAACTGCTGCTGGGCACTGCCGAGCCAACCTATAGGGACAACGAGACGCTGCCTTTTCCTTGGCTGAACCGTTCGCAAGAAGCGGCAGTCAACAAGGTGCTGAATGCCCGCGATGTGGCCATTGTACATGGACCTCCAGGAACAGGGAAAACCACCACTTTGGTAGAGGCCATTTACGAAACACTACGCCGCGAAAATCAGTTGTTGGTTTGTGCCCAAAGCAACATGGCCGTCGACTGGATTTCTGAACAGCTGTCCGACCGTGGCATCAGCG
>CALMUD010000213.1 GCA_937872735.1 uncultured Bacteroidales bacterium | reverse complement strand
CAGGCCATTGTGCAGCCTATCAACCACTGGCTGACTTGCGGCTGCGACTCTTCGAGTATTACGGTTCCGAATATTTTGGTAGAGGAATACGATGGCTACGTCTGGCGCCGTATTCTGGGCACAGGTCCAATGGCTGGCCGGGATGTAGACAGCGTTTATGTGCGCGACACCCTGCCTAAGGGCATGGCTTTTGTCGATTTTGTGGGTTCCTGCCCTCTTGAGGAGAGTGGCGCCACCATGAAACATTCCAAATTGGCTGACGGCCGTGATGTGATAGAATGGTTCATTCCAAAGATGCAAGTCAAACAGAAAGGAACCATTACCTACACCGCCAACATCACATTTCCTTCGGGCAAGAGTTGTCAGACTGATGACGAAACGATAGTCAACACAGCCTGGATTTCGGGTTCGAAGAACTCGCCACTGAGCGATACCGCCAACATCACTGTCACTTGCAGCAAGGTGCCTGAACCTATCAAGCCTACCACGCTGACCAAGGTGGCCGACAAAAAGACTTATATGGTGGGCGATGACATCACCTACACCATCGGCTATAAGCAGACGCATGGAGCCAACTTCACCAATGTCAGCTCCTCATCAGCCGATTGGACACTTGACAAGTGGACTATCGCTGATGGAAAACTGACAGCTGGCCAAGGTACAGCAGGTCTTGCCACTTACAACAAATCGACCAGCAAGAATGGGTATATGGAGTTTACCTGCACACCTGCCACTTATCAGTGGTTCACCATTCTGATGCGTCAGGGCTCTGCTTCCCCTATCAAGATTGTGCTCCATACCATCGATGCCTCCCAATTAGGCATATATGTCTACAATGGAAGTACACTGGTCAGCAAACAGGATCCATTGATTTATGGCAAAGGATTGCCTTTCACCATGAAGATAGACCTGAATGAGGATTTGCTCCGTATATGGGTGAACAAAGACACCTCTGCCAGCCCTAACTTCTCCGCTTCGGGTCTGCCTATCGGCGTTGGCACCATGGGATTTTCCAATGGTGATGCCACT
Source organism: uncultured Bacteroidales bacterium (assembly GCA_937872735.1). Classification (GTDB taxonomy): domain Bacteria; phylum Bacteroidota; class Bacteroidia; order Bacteroidales; family Paludibacteraceae; genus Physcocola. The sequence goes on along the minus strand of CALMUD010000213.1, from coordinate 374 downwards.
GGGGATCAGAATAGCGGAATGCATCAGTTGAGCAATATCAACATACATACCGACTATGCCTACGACCTCTCCATTATAGACCGGAAACCGGCTGAAGTGGAATTTGTTAGCGCCGATAACAGTGGAAAACTCTATACCAGTGCCGCTGGCGATTCTATTGTCTGGACTGGCATTGCCAAGAATCCTATCGCCTATGGTGACAGTTTCACCGTCAGCTGGAAGGGCAAAGTAACTGATTGTGTGACTTCCATCATCAACGTGGCTTATGCCAAACTGCTGGGGCACGCCGATAACGAGATAATGGCTCAAGCCGTAACTGGTTGCGGAGCCTCCGCGTGTGCGCTCGACAGCGCCTACATAGCCAGCACGAACAA
>CALMUD010000212.1 GCA_937872735.1 uncultured Bacteroidales bacterium | reverse complement strand
GTGCTTACTATCTCTTGCCATTGTCCCTGACTGATGCCTCAGGAAACACAACCAATGGTACGACTTATTATATAGGAGGAACGTGTGCGCTAAAAGTTGAAATCGCCGTAAAAAAGCCACTCGTCTGTCCTAACAATCCGCCTGTCTTGTCGCTCGCTGCGACCTCTACTAAGTGCAGTTTCTCTGCCTTGGAGGTGTTTGCCAAGTTAAAGGCGGATGCCAATTACGGAATGGCAGATTGCAGATTGGCCAAATCGTATGGTGCCAAGTCTCTGTCGACTGCTGACTATTCTTATGCTTCCACTCATGTCAATGGTGCCACGACCTCCGATTTCATTTATCAGTTGAAGGACAAAGCAGGAACTACGGCTCAATGTACTGCAAAGGTGGTGGTGAATGATGCTGTGAAACCGGTAATGGATTGTCACACATTAACCAAACAGACTTTGAAACTGACAACGGCGGATTGCCGACTGAAAGCTGCGGATGCAGCTCTTGTCGTTCCGGTGTCCAAGGATAACTGCGAAGGTGACATCAAAGGAAGCCAAATCCCAGACCCAGCCTCGTATGCCCTCGGCGACACCACCATTACCTGGCATTTTGTGGATAAGGCAGGCAATGAAACGACTTGTGACCAGAAAATAGAAGTGGTTGACGGACATGCGCCAGTGATAGACTGTAAAACAATCCAGCCAATTACCGCCGAGATTACCGACAACGCTTGTCGCATTGCATTGAGTCTTACTGCACCAAAAGCGAAAGACAACTGCGACAAGGATATCGTAGGAACCGCCAATTTGCCGTCCACTTTTGGTCTTGGCGACACCACTATTATATGGCAGTTTGCTGATAATTCGGGCAACGCAACGACTTGCGCTCAAATCATCAAGGTTGAGGATAAGTCGAAGCCAGTAATTGACTGCAAAACAATCCAGCCAATTACAGCCGAAATTACCGACAACTCTTGCCGCATTGCATTGAGTCTTACCGCACCAAAAGCGAAGGACAACTGCGACAAGGATATCACGGGTACCGCCGTTCTGCCATCCACCTTTGGCCTTGGTGACACCACCATTACATGGAAGTTTGTTGATGGAGCCACGAACACCACCCAATGCACTCAGCACATAACAGTGTCAGATAAATCTATACCAGTGATAGACTGTTCTGATATCAAACCAATCACTGCCGAGATT
>CALMUD010000211.1 GCA_937872735.1 uncultured Bacteroidales bacterium | reverse complement strand
TAGTTGCAGCCCGACGGATTGCCCTCGTATAGCAGATTGTATTTCTTGAGGTAGACCTGGATGATTGGCATAACGCTTTTTTCTTTGCAGACTAGGCAGGCAAAACCATCCCTTGGGTCTTCCTTTCCGCCGAACGAGAAGATGCCGAGGTCGCCGATAGTGCCGCAGGGCTTTCCCTCAAAATAGGCGCCAATTGAGCCTACGCCATCTTCAATCACCCTGATGCCGAATCTTTGGGCCACGCTCATTACCTCGTCAATGTAGCAGGGCATTCCGTAGATGTGCGATACCACTATGGCCTTTGGCCTTTGGCCATGTTGCAGGATGGTATCCAGTACGGCCCCTTCGAGCGTGACGGCTGCAATGCCCCAGTTGTCGGCTGCGCTGTCAACCAGTATGGGGTGGGCACCCATCCTGAGCAGGGTGTCCACAGCCATAGAGGGAGCCAGCGATTGGCACAATACCAAATCGCCCTCGGTGATGTCACAGAAGTTGAGTGCTACTCTGAAAGCCTCAGCCAAGGACTTGATTAGCACAAAATGCGTGTCGGGGCCCAGATACTCCTCTATCTCTTCTATCGAGAGGTCCGGGCACAGCACTTCCTTATATGTGGCATTGAACCGGTCGTTAAAACTCATTCGCAGCTTTGCCGATTTTCTTCTTGTTCATAATATCCTGCATTCTGTCTGCCCATTCCATCACTGGTGCTTCCTTTCTGTCAGAGGCTTGGACTTGATAGATGTGCTCTTCCTTTAGCTTCCTGCCTCCGAAACACATCGCAGAGGAGGCTTTTGTACTTATTTCTCTATTTTTTTAACCCTCTAAAGTACAAAAATATCGGAATAGAACAAAGAAAACTAAAAAAAAGCACTCGAAAGACTTTTCTTTCGAGTGCTTTTTATCATTTTTTTATGGACTGTGCTGTTACAGATTTGCGGCTAAAGCGCTTTCTATAACCTTGTCCATGTCATAATATTTGTATTCTGCCAGTCTGCCGCCGAATATCACATTGGATTGTTGGTCGGCAAGTTTCTTATACTGGGCGTAAAGGTCTCCATTGCGTTGGTCGTTGACGGGGTAGAAAGGTTCGCTGCCCTCTGTCCATTCTGACGAATATTCGCGTGAGATGACCGTCTTGGGCTGGGTGCCAAATTCGAAATGCTTGTGCTCTATTATTCTGGTATAGGGCACCTCGGCGGCGGTATAGTTGACCACTGCGTTGCCTTGATAGTTGGCCATATTCAGCGTCTCCGTCTCGAAACGGACGGTGCGATATTCAAGTTTGCCCAGCTTGTAGTCGAAAAACTCGTCTACCTTGCCGGTAAATATCACCTTGTCTGCCATTTTACTGTATCCTTCCCTGTCGGCAAAGAAGTCGGCCCCCGTCTTGGTGTCCGCTCCTTTCAGCAGACCTTCTATCAGTTTGTTGTAGCCACCGCGGGGTATTCCCTGATAGTCGCTGTTGAAGTAGTTGTTGTCGAAGGTGAAACGCACGGGTAACCGCTTGATGATGAAAGCTGGCAGCTCAGTGCATTTCCGTCCCCATTGTTTCTCGGTGTAGCCCTTTATCAGTTTCTCGTAGATGTCTTTACCCACCAGCGATATGGCTTGCTCCTCCAGATTTTTAGGGTTGACTATACCTGCCGCCTTGCGTTGTTCTTCTATTTTGGCTTGCGCCTCGGCAGGGGTTTTTACTCCCCACAGCTCGTAGAAGGTGTTCATGTTGAACGGCAGATTGTATAGTTTGCCTTCGTAGTTGGCGACTGGCGAGTTGGTGTAGCGGTTGAACTCCACGAACTGGTTGACGAATTGCCATAACTGCTTGTTGGAGGTGTGGAAGATGTGTGCGCCATATTTGTGCACATTGATTCCTTCCACCTCTTCGCAATAGATGTTGCCACCCAGTTGCGGCCGTTTGTCAATCACCAGCACCCGTTTGCCCTGCTGCATGGCCCGGTAGGCACACACAGCTCCGAACAAACCGGAGCCCACTATCAGATAATCGTATTTCTGCATCCTCGTTTGTTAGTTGCGGCGGTTGCCAAAAATTCTCAACAGATAAATAAAGAGGTTGATGAAGTCGAGATACAGTGTCAACGCTGCCAATACGGCATATTTGGTTGATTCCTCTCCGTCTGAGCCTATCTGGTAGCCCATCTCTTTTATCTTCTGAGTGTCGTAAGCGGTCAGTCCGATGAATATGATAACTCCGGCATAGCTGGCAATTGTCTCTACTATGCCACTATGGAGAAACATGTTGACCAACGTGGCAATAATCAGACCAATCAGTCCGAAAAATAGGATTCTGCCAATTGATGACAAATCGCGCTTGGTGGTGTAGCCATATAGGCTCATTGCCCCGAAGGTGATGGCACAGATGCCGAAAGTGCTTACAACAGAAGCCTGAGTATAAACCAGCAGCAGTATCGACATGGTGATTCCGTTAAGTATGGAATAGACCACAAAAAGGATTGTCGCAGTTTGTGCCGCCATCCGGTCAATGCGGGCTGACAGGAAAAATACCACTCCTAATTCTGCTAAAATCAAAAAAATGGGGGTGTGGCCAGTCATTAACATATTGAAAGCCGCTTCGTTGTGGCCTACAAACCAGGCGGTGAGTGCGGTCAGCAACAAGGCAAAGCACATCCATCCATAGGTTTTTGACAAAAAGGCGGGCATGGTAGCCGCCTGAGGCATGAAAGTGCCTGAATTTCTTTCTTCTCTTTCTAAATCCATAAGTCTACTTATTAAATTATGTAACGGCAAATATATCTGTTTTTTTCCATTTATTGCTAACTTTGTGGTAATTATAATTTGCATCGATGGTTTTAAATTACATTTGGGTCGGTTTCTTCCTGGTGGCCATGGTGGCTGCTATCGTCCAGTGCATCTTTTTTCAGGATTTTGGCGTCTTTGAGCGGATTGTCAATGGCACTTTTGCCATGGCCAAGATGTCTGTGATAGATATTGCACTGCCGCTCTCGGGCACCATGATTTTGTGGCTGGGCATCATGAACATCGGCGAGCGGGCCGGCGCCATCCGTTTCTTGTCGCGTATCATTGGCCCTTTCTTTGCCAAATTGTTTCCTGGTATACCCGAGGATCATCCAGTCAATGGACAGCTGGTGATGAATTTCTCGGCCAATATGCTGGGTCTGGACAATGCGGCCACCCCGTTGGGACTTAAAGCCATGGCAGGGCTGCAAAGCCTGAACACAAAAAAAGAGACGGCCTCCGATGCTCAAATCATGTTTCTGGCGCTTAACACTTCGGGCCTTACGCTTATACCTGTCACCATCATGACGCAGCGCTTTGTGATGGGGGCCAAAGACCCTACCGACGTGTTCATTCCTTTGCTGCTTTCCACTTTTGCCTCCACGCTGATTGCCATCATTTATGTGGGCATCCGTCAGCATCTCAATCTGCTTAATCGGGTGGTGCTGGGCTGGCTGGGGGGCATCACACTGTTTATAGGCATCCTTATTGCGGTGTTTTCACAGATGGACCAGCAGACCATGATTTTCTGGTCGAAAGTGGTGAGCAATGTTTTGCTTTTCACCATTATTGTCACCTTCATTGTGGGAGCGCTCATCAAGCGGGTGAATGTGTACGAGGCTTTTATCGGAGGAGCCAAGACGGGTTTTGAAACCTCGGTGAAGGTGATGCCTTATCTGGTGGGAATGTTGGTGGCCATCGGGGTGCTGCGCGATTCGGGTGCCCTCGATTTTGTGCTAAAAGGGGTGCGTTTCTGTTTCTCTTTCCTGCCAAATACCGATTTTGTCGATTCTCTTCCTACTGCGCTCATGAAGCCGCTCAGCGGCAGCGGGGCCAAGGCCATGATGGTGGAGACCATGCAGAAGTTTGGTGCCGATTCGTTTCCAGGACGGCTCAGCTGTCTCTTTCAGGGAGCGGCCGATACCACTTTCTACATCATTGCCCTCTATTTCGGTTCGGTGGGCATCAAGCGTACCCGCTATGCGGTGACGGCCGGACTGGTGGCTGATGTGGGAGGCGCCATTGCGGCCATTTTGATAGGTTATGCTTTTTTTCATTAATTTTGTTCCCGTTTTTAAGAATTTAAGTTCGTATTGAAATGTACCTGATAAAGTGTTCAAAATGCAATAATCTGATTGAGGTGAAGACCGAGTTCCTCATGATTTGTCCCAAATGCAAGGCCCGACTCGAAAATAGTTTCCAGATGTGGCACCAGCAAAAGGAAAATCGGGATAAGAATTTCACCAATTATCTGGACGAGGTGTGTGTATCGTCGGAACAGATAGAGGAACGGCAGCGGCAGGAACGCCTTGAGCAGCAATACTCTCCTAAGAAGAACAAGCGGCGCAAGGTGGTCAATATTGCGGTTGCAGTGTTGGCTTTAGCGGCGGCTATTGTGGTTACTTGCCTCAATACTGATTTGATGAGCATCTGGTGGCTGCCCATTCTGGCGCTGGTCATCAATTCTGTCATCATGCTGGGAACGGGTGTCTGGTCGGTTCTGCTTACGCTCAGGCGCAAGCGTTTCCAGTCTTTTCTTCCGGTCTTTATCAGTCTCGGAGCCTTGTCTCTTACGGTGGCTGTCAATGCTCTTTTACTGATTGTTACCGATAATACTTGATACAATCTGGAAAAAAAACATTATATTTGTAACTTTACAGGTCTTGAGGCCCGATGAAATTTAAAAGAATACAACAATAGGATTACGAGATGGCACAGAAATTATGGGATAAAGGGAAAACAACCAACGAAGAGATAGTCCGGTTTACGGTGGGCAAAGACCGTGAGCTGGATGTGTTTTTGGCTAAGCACGATGTGCTGGGCTCTATGGCCCATGTGTCTATGCTCGAATCTATTGGTCTGATTGACAAGTCGGAACTGCCAGTCCTGCTCAAGGAGATGAAGTCCATATATCATCAGGCTGCCGATGGCCAATTCGTTATTGAGGATGGTGTGGAGGATGTCCACTCTCAGGTGGAGCTGATGCTGACCCGCAAGCTGGGTGATATGGGCAAGAAGATTCACAGCGGCCGTAGCCGTAACGACCAGGTGCTGCTGGATATGAAGTTGTATGCGCGCGAACAGATTCAGGACCTTGCCGAGATGTGTGGCGACCTCTTTAAGGTGCTGGTTGCGCAGAGCGAAAAATATAAGAATGTGCTGATGCCGGGCTATACCCATTTGCAGATTGCCATGCCTTCCTCTTTTGGTCTGTGGTTTGGAGCCTATGCCGAGAGTCTGGTCGACGATATGGAACTGCTGCTGGCGGCTTGGCACATCACCAACCGCAACCCGCTTGGCTCGGCTGCCGGCTATGGCAATTCCTTCCCGCTCAACCGACAAATGACTACCGATTTGTTGGGCTTCGACAGCATGGACTATAATGTGATATATGCGCAGATGGGTCGTGGCAAGATGGAGAAAACAGTCGCCTTCGCATTGGCCGGTATCGCCGCCACCATTGGCAAACTGGCCTTTGATGCGTGTATGTTCACTTGCCAGAACTTCGGATTCATGAAGTTGCCTGATGAATGTACCACCGGTTCCAGTATCATGCCGCATAAGAAGAACCCTGACGTATTTGAACTTACACGTGCCAAGTGCAATCAGATACAGAGTGTACCCCAGCAGATTATGATGATTATCAGCAATCTGCCTTGTGGCTATTTCCGCGACTTGCAGCAGGTCAAGGAGATTTTCATCCCCGCTATTGAGGAACTGAAGGGTTGCATCAAGATGACTACCTACATTATGGATAAGGTGAAAATCAATGAGCACATTCTCGATGACCCCAAATATGACCCCATATTCAGTGTGGAGGAGGTCAACCGATTGGCGCGCAATGGCATGCCTTTCCGTGACGCTTACCGTAAGGTGGGCATTGATATTGAACAAGGAAATTTCACACCCGACAAGAATATTCACCACACCCATGAGGGTTCCATCGGCAATCTATGCAACGACCGTATTGTCGCCCTCATGAATCAGAAAATGGATGCGTTCCAGTTTGATAAGGTTCAGACTGCCATCCGCGATTTATTAAACAAAGCATAACATTCTATTATGAATAAAGAAGATAAGAATATCATTGACAAAATTGTAGAAGGAATACAGGACGTTAAAGGCAAGAAAATCGTGCTCGTCGATATGAGCCATCTTGAAAATTATGTCTGTACCTACTTCGTTATCTGTCAGGGCGATTCGTCCACGCAGGTCAATTCCATCACCGACTCCATCAAGGACCACCTGCGTACTGATTTGCACGTGAAGCCTTTCGCAGTTGATGGTTACGACAATGCCGAATGGGTGGCCATGGACTATGGCAATATCATTGTGCACGTGTTCCAGCCCGAATTCCGCAATTTCTATCAGCTCGAATCGCTCTGGGAAGATGCCAAAATCAACGAATTTGCTGATTTGGATTAATTCTATATTAAATTTTTAGGAAGATATGGCAAACGAAAACAAGCCCTCCCGTTTTTCTGGCAAGTATCTCTATTGGATATATGGCGCCATCGCAGTATTCTTGATTGTCCTCAACTTTACTGATTCTACGCCTTCGGCCAAGGAGATAGGCTGGAACGACATCCCTACACTGATAAAGAAAAAGGCAGTAGAGGAGATAGATGTGGTTAGCAACAAGAATACCGCAACCATCAAAATCAAGGCCTCGAAGGTCGGTGACGCTTTTGGCGCGGATTCCACCAAATACCGTCAGACTCCTTATATGACGGTGCAGATACCTTCGGCCGACAAGTTGACCGAAGAGCTGGGCAAGTGGCAGAAGGAGTATAATTCCAATTTCGCTGTCAAATTTGAAGAGAAGCACGACTATTTTGAGAACTTCCTTTGGGGCTTCGGCCCTATCATTTTGCTGGTTGTTCTCTGGATGGTGGTGATGCGCCGCATGGGTGGCGGAGGCGCTGGCGGCAGTGGCGGCATTTTTAGTGTCGGCAAGTCCCGCGCGCAGGTTTTCGATAAGGAGAATGCCAAAAATAAGGTTACTTTCAAGGATGTGGCCGGACTGAGTGAGGCCAAGGAAGAAGTCAAGGAGATTGTTTCTTTCCTGAAGAATCCTAAGCATTATACCGATTTGGGTGGTAAAATACCTAAGGGTGCGTTGCTGGTGGGCCCTCCGGGTACCGGCAAGACTCTTCTTGCCAAGGCTGTGGCGGGTGAGGCCGATGTGCCTTTCTTCTCTATGGCTGGTTCTGATTTCGTGGAGATGTTTGTGGGAGTAGGTGCCTCTCGTGTGCGTGACCTCTTCCGACAGGCTAAGGAGAAAGCTCCTTGCATCATATTTATCGATGAGATTGATGCGGTGGGCCGTGCCCGTGGCAAAAACCCGAATATGGGGGCAAACGATGAACGTGAAAATACGCTCAATCAGTTGCTTACCGAAATGGATGGTTTCGGCTCTAATAGTGGTGTCATCATTCTGGCGGCTACCAACCGTGTTGATATTTTGGACAAAGCCCTGCTTCGTGCGGGCCGTTTCGACCGTCAGATTAGTGTCGATTTGCCTGATGTGCACGACCGCAAGGAGATATTTGAGGTGCATCTCCGCCCTATCAAGGTGGACGACAGCATAGATGTGGACTTTATGGCGCGTCAGACTCCTGGCTTCTCTGGTGCCGACATTGCCAATGTCTGCAATGAGGCGGCTCTTATCGCTGCCCGGCGCAATAAGGAAACGGTGCAGAAACAGGACTTCCTCGATGCAGTCGACCGAATCATTGGTGGTTTGGAGAAGAAAAACAAGATTACGACCCGAGAGGAGAAAATGTCCATTGCTTATCATGAGGCTGGACACGCCACTGTGAGCTGGATGCTGCAATATGCCAATCCGCTGGTCAAGGTTACCATCGTGCCGCGTGGCAAGGCGCTGGGAGCTGCATGGTATCTGCCAGAGGAGCGGCAACTCACCACTAAGGAACAGTTGCTCGACGAAATGTGTGCACTGCTGGCTGGCAGGGCTGCTGAGGAAATGGTTCTTGGACGCATCTCCACAGGGGCACTCAACGATTTGGAACGTGCCAGCAAGATGGCTCACGCCATGGTGGCTTATTATGGCATGAGCGATAAGCTTCGCAACATCAGTTACTACGATTCAACTGGCGCTGCCGAATATTCTTTCAATAATCCTTACAGTGAGGAAACCGCACGTCTGATTGACCAGGAGGAGAAGAACCTCATTGATGAACAGTACCAGCGCGCGCTTTCCATTCTGGCTGACTATAAGGAAGGACATGCGCAGCTTGCTCAGATGCTTTTTGACAAAGAGGTCATCTTTGCTGATAATCTGGAACAGATTTTTGGCAAACGCAAGTGGCAAAGCCGTGC
>CALMUD010000210.1 GCA_937872735.1 uncultured Bacteroidales bacterium | reverse complement strand
ATAAAATCCAAAGATATTTGTCAGAGTGGCCTGCACTGACAAGTGCCCATTCATAATTTATACATCGGTCTGTTTTTCTAGAATTTAAAGGCATCAGATTATTTGAGAATTTGGGCGCATTTTCAAAATTTCTTGCATTATCTTTGCACTTGATATGATAGACCAGGGAACCATACAGAAAATTTACGATGTAGCCAACATCAAGGATGTGGTGGAAGATTACGTGTCGCTACAGCGGCGCGGCATCAACTATCTGGGTCTCTGTCCATTTCACGATGACAAGCGGCCATCGTTCTATGTATCACCCACTAAAAACATCTGCCACTGCTTTGTGTGCGGCGGCGGTGGAAATCCCGTCAATTTCCTGATGAAGGTGGAGAATATCACCTACATCGAGGCTATCAAACTGCTGGCCAAGAAGTACCACATTGAGGTGGAGGAGAAGGAAATGACTCCTGAACAGAAGATGGCTGCCAACGAACGCGAAAGCCTCATGACGGTGAATGAATGGCTAAACCTGCACTTTATCCACAACTTGACCGAAACGGCCGAGGGGCAGAACATCGGGCTATCCTACTTCATGCAGAAACGAAAGTTCAGGGAAGATATCATCAAGAAATTCCAGCTGGGCTATGCCATTGACAAGCGGGACGAATATACACTGGAGGCTCAGTCCAAAGGTTACAAACTGGAATATCTCCTCACCCTGGGGGCTACCATCCACAATGAGGAACACAACAGCAACTACGACCGCTACTACGGGCGTGCCATTTTCCCCATTCACTCCATTTCGGGTAAGGTGGTGGCTTTCGGAGGACGACGGCTGAAGGAGGACGAGTCTGCAAAATACCAAAATTCTCCCGAATCTATTGTCTATCAGAAAAGGGACAACCTTTATGGCATCTACTTTGCCAAGAAATCCATTCAGAAGGAAAAGAAATGCTACATCGTGGAGGGTTACTGCGATGTGGTGTCGATGGTGCAGGCTGGCATCGAGAATATTGTGGCCCCCTGCGGCACTGCCCTCACCGAAGACCAGATAAGGCTGCTGAAACGTATCATCCCGTCGGTAGGTTCGGACAACGATGAGGAAAAAAACGTAACCATGATGTACGATGGCGATGCCGCGGGCATTCATGCTGCGCTGAAGAATGGACGGCTGCTACTGGAACAGGGACTGAATGTGCATGTGGTGGTATTGCCTCCTGAGGATGATCCCGACACCTTCGCACAGAAACATAACGGCAGCGAGGTTAAAGATTATCTGGAGAAAAACGAGCAGGACTATGTTATATTCTTTGCAAAACATTTTCTGCCCGAAATACAGAGTGACCCCATCAAAAGGTCAAGTGCCATTGCCGAGACTGCCGCCACCATTGCTGTCATTCCCGACCGCATCAAAAGGTCGGTCTATATTCAGGAGTGCTGCCACATTCTCAATGCCAACGAGAATGACATCTACCAAAAGATATTGGAGATAAAAGAGAAAATGGTGGAAGAGGAACGGAAGAAGGTGCTGCGTACAGGCTATGCTCCTGCACAGAATTGGCATTCGTCCCTGCAAGGGTCACCTGTCACCAACCCGGCATCGCCTGCCACTGCTCCATCTGGCCCCACAGCCACTGCAACCGCACAGCAGGCAGCAACCGCTACTGTCCCCATTGCGTCTCCAGACAATACAGACAGCCAACAGAATTCGGCGACTCCATTTCAGTCGCATACGGCTGAAGTACACACCTCTCAACCGTCTGCGCTGCCTCAGCCTTCACATCAGCAGACGCTCGATGACCATGGTGCCATTCTGGCGCCACCGCCTGCCGTCACTTCTCCTTTTGACAAACTGGAACGCAACTTGCTGCTTTATCTGATTCGATTTGGCAGGCAGATAATGTTTCAGGTAATTGAGGAAAACGGTGAAAAAAAGAAGGTGGCTGTCGGTGAATATATTCAGGAAGAACTGCAAAAAGACGATATAGATTTTCAGAACCCGCTATTCAAACAAATGAAAGATGAGGCGATTCTATTGCTGAAAGACCCTCAGGCCGATGTTGAACAGCATTTTCTCACCAGCACCGACCCATTTGTCAGCAAGACGGCCCTCGAACTGGTTACCGACAGATACTTTCCCGACCAGGACAACAATCTGAATCAGACTGTACCCCACTATGTGCTCGACCTTAAACTACAGGTCGTGAAAATGGCTATCAATAAAATCTACGAGGATATGCGCACCGCCGATGCCGCACAAAAAGAGCAACTGCTTCTTCAACTTATAAAAATGAACGAGGTTCGCAGCGTGATATCTAGAGACCTCGGCACGGTGACCAACTGAAAATACGGAATCTCAGTCTTTCATATCCACTGCCTTTAGCTGTATACGGAAAGTGGTGCCTTTCCCCAACTCCGACCGCTTCACCACTATCGACCCATGGTGATATTCCTCCACTATTCGTTTCACCAGCGACAGTCCTAAACCCCATCCGCGTTCTTTGGTCGTATAGCCAGGATTGAACACTGTTTTGAATTTTGATTTGGGAATTCCCTTACCTGTGTCTGACACGTCTATACATACTTTTTCGCCATCTCGGCTCACCTCTACCGATATGGCCCCCCGCCCTTCCATGGCATCCACCGCGTTTTTACACAGATTCTCTATCACCCAGCTGAACAAGGGTGGACTCAACAACAGATAGATAGGTGCATCAACAGAATATTGACAAGTAACCGGAATCTTGCTTGACACGCGTTTGCGCATATAGGCAAGGGCATTATCCAGAACATCATTAAGGCACACCATCTTCAACTCAGGGGCGGACCCCACTTTTGAAAAACGTTCGGCAATCATCTGCAAGCGCGACACGTCTTTTTCCATCTCTGGCAAAACTTCCGGAGCTATATTCTCCGATTTGAACAATTCCACCCATGCCATCAACGATGATATGGGCGTGCCCAGCTGGTGGGCAGTCTCCTTTGAGAGCCCCACCCACACTCTGTCCCGCTCAGCCTTGCGGGCCGACTGAAAGAAGAATACCAAAGAAAGGAAAAAGATGAGAACTATACACCATTGGACCACCGGATAATAGGACAACTCTTTGAGCAATAAAGAATTGTCGTAATAAATCAGTTGCCGTGAATTTTTGTCTATTCGGATTATTATGGGGTCATTAAGACGGGAGAATCGGCGTTTTTTATGCTGCCAAAATTCCTGTTCCTCGGCAGCCGACATCTTTGGTACCTCTATGTTACGATAACTGACTATGGCACCATCACTGGCAACAATAAAACAAGGGATAGTGGTATTGTCCTCAATAACCTTCAGCAAAAAGGCATAATCGGCACTCTCTTCCACCGATGCCATCTTTCGCGTTGCCTCAGCCCATAAGGCCATCTTGTGATGCTCTTCCTGCGCCACATGCTGCACCAGCCTATTGGAGAAAAAGGTGGAAGCTCCAATTATCACAAGTGCCAAAAGTGTGAAAAGAAATCTGATAGTGGAAAAGTTATCGAATGTAACGCGCATGATTCAAGTATTTTATCGATATTTATCCTCGTCTTTGTCATCCAGAATGCTGAGGTAACTATTATAGCGGCTTTCACTAATCAGGTGATTTTTCACAGCCTCTACCACAGCGCAGCCTGGTTCGTGGGTATGTGTGCAGTTGCTGAACCGGCACTCTTTGGAGTAACGGAAAATCTCAGGGAAATAGTGCCCCACTTCCTCCTTTTCAAAATCTATGGTGCCAAAACCTCTGATTCCTGGTGTATCAACAATATAAGAATCAGCCTCCACTTCATACATTTCAGAGAAGGTGGTCGTGTGCATTCCTGCATCATGAACTTCAGACAAGTCTCCCGTACGGGCTTTGAACGCAGGGGAAATGGCATTGATAATTGACGACTTTCCGACGCCCGAATTCCCTGCCAGCAAGGTTACCTTGCCATGCAGCAGGCTGGCCACTTCGTCTATGCCCTCACGGGTAGATGCCGACACCAGCAAACTCTCGTAGCCAATGGTATGATACAGATACGACAGATTGCGGGCATATTCCAGCTCATCAGTTGTATAAAGGTCTTTTTTGTTAATCACTATCTGGGCTGGCACCGCATAGGCTTCACACGTCGCCAAAAAACGGTCTATAAATACGGTAGACGTGACCGGGTGGTTGACGGTAACCACAATCAAGGCTAAATCAACATTAGCTGCAATAATGTGAATCTGTTTGGACAGGTTGGCTGGTTTGCGCACTATATAATTCCGCCGAGGCAGAATGGAGGTAATCAGACAATCCTCCACTTCCCGTTCCTCAAACTCCACCCTGTCACCCACGGCTATCGGGTTGGTGCTTTTGATTCCCTTGATGCGGAAGTTGCCCTTGATGCGACAATCGAACGTGTCTCCGCTCGCGGTCTTCACTTGATATAGGCTCCCTGTATTTCTGATAACCAGTCCTTGCATATATTTTATGGTATAAAAAACGTTTCGCAGCAGAGACAATCCATTGCTTCCGCTGCGAAACGCGATTGGGGTAAGTACCAAACGGCCATAACTCGTGGCCTTACACTTTCATTATTTCCTTCTCCTTTACGGCAAAGGCGTCATCTACCTGTTTGATATATTTATCGTGAATTTTCTGGACCTCACCTTCGGCATCCTTCTCCGCATCCTCTGCCAATCCGTTTTTCTGCTCTTTTTTGAGTGCATCAATTGTTTCTCGGCGAATGTTGCGGACTGCCACCTTTGAGGTCTCTGTCTCTGCCTTTACCTGCTTCACCAGTTCACGACGACGGTCTTCGGTGAGCGGCGGAATGCACAGACGGATTACCTCTCCATTGTTTTCTGGAGTTATGCCTATCTCCGAGGCCATTATTGCTTTCTCTATAACAGGCAACATCTTTTTCTCCCATGGCTGTATGGCAATGGTACGCGGGTCGGGCGTGGTGATGCTGGCCACATTGCTCAGCGCCACCGCCTGGCCATAATAGTCAACACGTATAGGGTCAAGCAAGCGCACATTGGCTTTGCCCGCACGGATGTGAGCCAAGGTATCATCTAAATGCAACAAGGCATCCTGCATTTTCTTCTCGGCTGCCTTATAATAGGATTGTAAATCTGCCATAAATAATTTTATTATTCGTTTTACGTTTTATGGTTGGGCCTTTTGCACAACGTCACAAAAATAGCAAGTTTTTTGTGATATGGCGGCATACCAGCTCCGCTTTTTTTCTTTCTCTCAAAATTAATCAATATCTTCGCATAATTATATGTATTGTCAACAGTTGCAAATAAAATGAAAGAGAGACTTACCTCCGCATTATTTCTGATTGTGTTTGGATTCACCGCCCTGCAAGCTGGCACCATCAGAGGGCGGGTGGTCGATGCCTCCGACCATTCTCCTATACCTTCGGCCAGCGTCTACATTGAAGGAAAACTTGACATCGGGACCGATGCTGACACTGCGGGATATTTTACCCTGCATTTGCCCGACGGGAAATATACCATTTGCTGCGATTTCTTGGGCTATATCTCAGAAAAGAAGAATATAAATCTGAAAGGATCTACCACGGTCAACTTCAAGATGCAGGTAAATCCGCAACAGCTGAATGCTGTGGTTGTGAGCGCTTCCGGAATCAAGGCGGCTACCGAGATTCCGCAGATGAGTGTTTCGCAGCTTGATGTGAAAGATCTGATGAAGATGCCCGCTCTGTTTGGAGAGCAGGATGTAATAAAGACTTTGCAACTGATGCCGGGTGTCAAGTCGGAGAGCGATGCCTCCAGCGGGTTCCAGGTCAGGGGCGGAGAATCGTCTCAGAATCTGATATTGCTCGATGGCGCCACCATTAACAATGCAGGTCATTTGCTCGGATTTTTTTCCACTTTTAATTCCGACATTCTGCGCGATGTCACACTCTACAAGGGACAGATGCCTGCCCAGTATGGCGGACGCATTTCATCGGTGCTCGACCTCAACACCATCAATGGTGACAATGAAAATTTCCATGGTGACGGCTCTCTAGGCTTGTTGGCCAGCAAGCTTTGCCTGCAAGGCCCTATACAGAAAGGAAAATCATCTTTCTATATCTCTGGCCGACGTACTTATCTCGACCTGTTTCTGAAGGCCACCGACGATTATAAGAACACCACCCTCTATTTTTACGATGTGAATGCCAAGGTCAATTTTAATTTTGGCAAACACGACAACTTGATGCTTTCTGTGTTCAACGACCAGGACGTGCTGGGAATTAAAAATCTGACGAACATGAAATGGGGCAGCACGGTGGTCAACTCACGCTGGAGCCACCGATTCAACGATGATTTGGACCTGAATAGCAATCTCTCTTACAGCCACTACATTACCGAAAACTGGATGGATGTGATGGAGGTTGATAACAGCTATACGGGCAAGATTGACCAATATGCGCTGAACGAGAATCTTAAATACACTCCCGACTCTGTTCAGACTTTCAGCTTCGGTCTCCAATCCACTTTTTATGACGTCATCAGCGCCGAATGGAAAATGGCGGCCCGTGACGAGAAAGAGGAACGGTATGCGTGGGAGAACCATTTTTGGGCTAACGATGAATGGCAGGCTACCAAACGGCTCAGCCTGCTGGGAGGCTGCCGTCTGGCGGTATTCAGCGTTCTGGGTGGTGCTCCCTATTATTCGCTGGCCGCCGACGGGACCATTGCCGACACCGTCAGCAATGCCAGCCGCAGTTCTTTTGTCAAGACCTACCTCTCAGTAGAACCCAGATTATCGGCCAACTATAAGCTGACTTCACACCAAAGCGTAAAAGCGGCTTACAGTAGGACTTCACAAAACATTCACTCCATCAAAGAGGGCATCACATCCATGCCGATGGACCGCTACACCCTTAGCACCAACCTTATAGAGCCAGAAACGGCCGACCAGTTCAGCGTAGGATATGCGGCCACCATAGCCAATAAGGAGAAGGAACAGAAAGATGCCTATGAAGTACAAGTGGAAGCCTACTACAAGAAGATGCACCACATACTGGACTACCGCGATGGCGTGACCAGCACCACCGATATTGAAATTGACCGTCTGCTGCTGGCTGGTCAGGGCATATCTTATGGCGTGGAACTGAATCTGAAAAAGAACCACGGAAGACTGACTGGATGGATCAGCTATACTTTGTCAAAAACGGAAACTCAGATTGATGGCATCAACAATGGAAATTGGTACACCTCAAGTAACGACCGCCGACACAATATCGATATTGTTCTGATATATGCACTCAGCAAGAAGTGGGACTTTTCGGCCTCCTGGATATTCAACAGTGGGCAGGCCATGAGCATACCGACTGCCAAATATGAGATTAACGGCACCACGCTCTATTACTACAGCGGCAAGAACAACTATCGGGCACCCGACTATCACCGGCTGGACCTCAGTGCCACCTGGCACCTGAAAAAACATAACAGATGGGAACATGAACTGTCTTTCGGACTCTACAATGCCTATGGACGTTACAATCCTTTCATGATTTCATTTGAGGATGACGAAAACTCCATTACGGGCACCAAAGCCACACAGACTTCGCTGTTCAGTTTTGTACCTTCCATTTCCTACCGTTTCAAATTTTAAAAATCAGATGGACATCATGAAAAAACTTACAATAAAATTATTGACACTGATGCTTCTGACTTTTATGTCAAGTTCCTGCACCAAAACCCTCGACATCGATTATGACAACGAAAGTCCTCTTATCGTGGTCGACGGTGAAGTGAGCAACGAGGGCATCATCGTGCATCTGTCACGCACCAGCAATATGACCGACACCATCAATATTCAAGGTTTCGGAGGAGCCACTGTCACCGTATCGGGCAGTGACGGATATAGTGAGCAGCTGGCGTTCCGTTCCGACGGTTGGTATCACTCGCCCACCAAGGCCAAAGGCAAACCTGGCGTCACCTACACATTACGCATTCAGAAGGGGGACACCGTTTGTACTGCACAATCCACCATGCCCGATGTTGTGCCTATCGATTCTGTTCGGTTCCGCTGGATGAATATCATCAACAATGTGAACATCAGAATGTTGCAGATATTCTATACCGACCCTCAGGATACTGTCAACTACTACAGCACCTGCATCTATCGGAATGGCAAGAACTTCAAATGGACCCACAACGATGACAAGGGATGGTCTCCATTCTACAATTTTCAGTATATAGGAATTATGGGTAAGGAGGAGGCCGACGATGCCGAAAAAGAGAAAGCGGACAAGGGAACTATCAAGGACGACATTCTGTATGAGGGTGACAAGGTGGTTATTGAGCTGCGCAATATTGATAAAGGCGCCTACGACTATAT
>CALMUD010000209.1 GCA_937872735.1 uncultured Bacteroidales bacterium | reverse complement strand
TTAGCGAAGAAAGGAACCGAAAGACGCCAGCGCTGAGCTTCGAAAGCTAAAAATGTCGCTTGCTTCGCTAAAGCCTTTTAATGCTCCGAGCCTTGACGGTGTTTTTGTCGTTTTTTTCGGCTCTCCGCTAAAAGGCTTTTTTACGCTGCGCAAGTGCCATTTTCTTAACGCTTTCGGAGCTAATGCGCGATGAAGTTACAACTAACGCATATTCGGGTAGAGGCGATTCGGGGTAGAGATGAATTGTGGGGAGGTGATTGGGGACGGAGGCGATTTGGGGGCAGAGAAATTCATGGGAAGGAGGGACATTGGGTTAGAGACACATAGGGTGCATTCCTCTTCCCTTTGTCAGGCACGTCTCGGCATTTTCTGAGTGAGACGGAGACCACTGATGGAGGCACCGAGAATGGCGACAAGACCCGCCAAGACCAATGCCGACTGCGTGCCATGTACAGGTGATAAGAAAAAGAGCAAGGCTACCAGAGAGGCTCCGACGGTCTGCCCTGTGAGACGTGCAGTGGCCAACATGCCACTGGCACTGCCGCTGCGCTGCTGAGGCGCGGAACCTATCATGGTGCTGTTGTTGGGCGACTGGAAAATACCAAAACCTAAACCACACAATACCATACGCAAACAAATACCAGACATGCTGACCCCTGACGGCAAGAAAGCCAACAGAAAAAGCCCACACGACATGACGCACAAACCCACCGCACCCATCACCCCTGCATGGATGCGCTCGACCAGATAACCAGCCACGGGCGCCACCACCATGATGACCGCCGGCCACGAAGTCATGACCAGTCCCACCCGCACCTCGGTATAGCCAAGTGTCCGCTGCAAATAGAAGGGCAAGGCAATCATAGCCAACATCTGCGCCACAAACGAACAAATGCTGGTGAGCACCGACAGACTGAAAATGGGGATGCGCAAAAGGTCGAAGGGAAGTATAGGGAAGGGCTTGTGCCACTGGCTGCGAACAAACAGAAAGGCGGCAAAAATAAACAGAAAGGCCAGCACTGAAGTGGGAAGGCACCCCCAGCCATGCGAAAGGCTCTCGACAGTGACCATCATCAACCCGAAGGTAAATACACTGAGCACGCTGCCGACAAAATCGAAATGGTGATTGTGCACTTTGACGGGATTGCCTGGGAGATAACGGCGGCTGAGAAAGAAACCCAGCACACCGATGGGCACATTGACAGCAAACAGCCAGGGCCACTGCGCCACTGCCAAGATGCTGCCAGCGATGGACGGACCGGCCACCGAGGCCACTGCCACCACCGCGGCATTGACACCCAGCCCGCGCCCCAAAAAACGCTTGGGATAAATAAGCCGCACCAGCGTGGTATTGACACTCATCATCAGCGCGGCACCTACCCCCTGCACCACCCTCGACAACACCAGCATGGTGAGCGAGACTGACAACGCACAGCTGAGCGATGACAGGGTGAACAGGACAATGCCGATGAGATAGAGCCGCCTATAGCTGATAATCTCACCCAAAGTGGCAAACGGCAATAGGAACATGATGGTGGAAATCTGGTAGGCATTGACCACCCAGATGGAATCGGAGGCACTCACCCCCAGCTCACGCGCCATGGTGGGCAACGACACATTGGCAATGGAACTGTCGAGCACCGACAGACTCAATCCCGTGACGATGGCCAGCACGGCATACACGCGCTGCGGCATGGGCAGCCCGTCCCAGGCAGTGTTACCCATCACTTGCGGAGTCTGAACCCCGTATGTATCAATTTTTTCCGACATATTGCCACAGATATTGCCCCCGTGAAGGAAGCAAAGAGTTTGCGGAGTCTTATTTCTCTATTGTCACTTTCTCATTGCCGGCATCATCCACACCATCCAGCTCGCCATCCTCCTTCAGGTTGTAGCCATGCAGGTGGTCCCATTTGAGATAGATGCCCGCCAGAATGGTGCCCGAAATGGAATGCCAGACGCACGAAATGGCACAAGGCAACACCGCCAAAGGCTGCGCGGCAAAAAAGTTGGTGGCAAGATTGGTGGCAAGACCCGCATTCTGCATACCCACCTCGATGCTGATAGTACGTTTCTTGGGCACGTTGAAGTGGGCCATCATGCCAGCCACCCAACCCAGCAGATAGCCGAGCGAGTTGTGACAGAACACCACGCCGAAAGTCTCGAAGAAGAGAATGGCACCCCGCGCCACCAGACTGTCGTGAACGGTGCTGATGACACCACCCACAATCAGTGCCAGACAGAACACACTCACACCCGGCATCAACGACTTGATGACAGGGAAATAGGATTTGCGGCTGTAAAGATAATTGAGCAAACAACCAAAGGCTACAGGTATGATGGTAACAATAAGTATTCCCTTGAACATACCCACCGCATCAATCTGGATAATCTCGCCAGCAGTGAGCTGCATGAGCAACGGAGTCATGACCGGCGCCACAATGGTGGAAGCACACGTCATACCTACCGAGAAGGCCACATCGCCATGGCAGAGATAAGACATGATGTTGCTCGAAACACCACCCGGACAACAGCCCACCAGCAATATGCCGATGGCAAGGGCGGGGTCGAGATGAAAGACATGGACCAACAGATAGGCTACCCCCGGCATGATGATGAACTGGGCAAGAGCTCCGATAAAAATATCGAGCGGCCGATGCGCCAGAATCTTGAAATCGTCGGTACTGAGGGTGAGACCCATAGTGAGCATAATCAAGCCCAAAATCACCGTCTGACGGGTACCCGATACCCATTTGAAAGTTTCGGGGACAAAAAAGGTGAAGATAGCGATGGCTATGATAAAAAAGGAGGTGTAGTTGGCCAAAAAGTGGCTGACGCGCTGTAAAAGTCGTAACATATTGCCAATAAATTTGTTTCAGACCACAAAATTACAACATATTCGGCTTCGTTATCACCCCGACGGCCGTTCTTTTAGTGACAAGTGTCCAATCAGACGGCCATTCATGAAGAGCGCAAAGCAGCAAATCAGGTCACTGCCTCAGCAACCGCAAGCAGTAAACATTGTCGCCCATCCTCACCCGCAACAGATAGACACCAGCGGGCACCGAACCCAACGGCAGCAGGACACGATTGACACCAGACACCAAGTCCGCACGCTGGCAACGGACCACCTGACCAGAAGCATTCAGCAGCCAAAGGCGAGCCTCATCGGCGGCAGCAACATTGAGCAGCAGCGTGGCATGGTCGCCACAGGCAGGGACGGGATAGAGCGAGACGGGGACATCGGCCCCGACAGAACAGACCGCAGTGGGATCGACGGGCCGCAAGGTATCAGTATCAGCAGGAGCCGAGCGCAACACCGTGATGGAGCCAGACTTGACACATACACTATCCTCGATGCTGACCGTGGCAACCGTATAGGAGAACACACCCGCCTCGGCAGGCGTTCCGCTGATGTAGACACTGTGCTCCGCCGTATCAATCAACACCTCCACCCCCTCAGGCTGAACAGGATTCCAATCAACTTTCACCGAGTCGGCATACTTCCATGAGTAGCCATAAGCCGTGAGAGCAGAGTCGGCATCAATCGTCTGATGACTGCTACCCGCCCCTTGTTTCACCAACTCCGGATAAGGATGACTGACAAAAAGCGTATCGGGTCCGGTGATGCAGTCGGGATAATTGGCGGACACGTAAGAGCCGTTAGGCAGTTCAGCACCATCGGCAAAGGCATAGGTAACATGCAGATTGGCATCGAGACGCAGATTGGAGCCCTGGCGCATCTCCACCCTCCGCAGAGCGGATTCCGCCCTCACGTTGAGCACCGCACCCGGATTAACATCCACCTCATTGGAACCCAGCGCACCCGAGGTGCTGGCTCGGAGCATACCTGCCTCAACCGTCCAGACACCGTTATAGGCGGCACTGTTGCCCCAGAGGTCGAGCACTCCTGCCCGCGTCTTGGTGATGTTGCCACTGCCAGAGAGCGGAGCCACCAGCGTGAAAAGCGTGGTGTCGGACGTTCCGCTCATGATGCTGGCAGCCGAATCCACCTTGATGGACTTGGCCGTCAACGTGAACTGCGGATGACTGGTATAGACTTTCAGACCGCCCCCCTGCAAGGTGAGATTGCCCACGCTGCACGAGGAAGAGGTGACACGGAATGTGGCCCCCTTATCCACAAAGACAGGAGCAGTCTGCACCAGATTGGGTGTCTTGACCTCACCCGAATGTATGATGGCGGTATCGGTGGCAAAAGGCACTGCCGCAGGCGTCCAGTTGTCGGGGTTGCTCCAATTGGCATCGGCCTCTTTGGCCAGATAATTGTAAATGAACTTTTTAGGACGGAGCGAATAAGTGAGAGTGACAATGGAGTTGGCAGGCATCTCGACAGAGCTGCCCAGCACCCCATCATCGTGGCTCCAAAGGCCCTGCGCCGGCACTGTGCGAATGACGCGGGTTACAAAATTGCGGCTGTCAGCCAGTTTGGGAGTGACCGTAATGGTGGAGGTGCCCTTGTTGATGACAATCACCGAATAGGAATTGCCATCGGCACTCTTGAAGGCACAAGTAACGAGGTCGCTGTTGGACGGGGAAGAGGCGATGCACTTCCAGCCCGGCTTGACGAACTTGGAGAAGTGACGCAGGCCATGATACTCCGTCTGTACCGAATAACCCGAAGCGGTAGTCTGGGTGGCATCCCATTTATCAAGACTGATGCAGCCATTGCCGGAAGTCCAGGCCAGATTCCAGAACACATAATAAGATACACGGTTGACATTGAAGGCATTGGCCAGAAACCACGCGGTATAGATGGCATCATTGGTCTGGCGGTTGCGCAACGAGGAGTTCTCGGTCATGAACATCTGTTTGTCGCTGAGGTCAGTGGCCAGCCCCTTCATGGCATCAAGAAAATCATCGGGATAGTTGTAACGCGAGTCGCCATCGTGGTCGTTGATTCCGCTATGGTAATAATGGAAGGCATAGCCCGCCAGCAGATTTTTGTTGAGCGCATTGATATAGTTCTGCGTCTGATTCCAGCCGATACCCAGATTGTCCGCCCCCAGAAATTTAGGGACCTTGCCGAGCGTCTTCACCTGATTGTAAACGGCAGTAAGGGCATCGCCATAGGCCGCCACATCTGAAGTGGCAGAAGGGGCAAGCAGCATTGAGGCATAATCGCTGGCATCCTCGTCGGGTTCATTCTGTATGCTGATGTAGTCGGGGTAAAGCCCAGCCTGCTGATAGCGCGCCAAAGACTTCTTCCACCAGGCGGCATAGCCGGCATAATCGAATTTGCCGTTGATTTTTCTGAGCGAGCCTTTGCCAGTGGAATTGGAGCCATTAAGACTATTGCAAGCCTTGAGATAGGCAGGCGGGGTCCACGCCGCCATCAGCACCGTAAGATTGCTGCCAAGGCGTTTTTTAGCCTCGTTATATATTTCCACATCGTTGCTGATATTGCTGGTGTCGTCGATGGCCCAGTTGCCAAGCCGCAGACAGCTAAGACCCAATCCATTGAACAAAGTATCATAGATAGCGGTCTTGTTGCGGTGATTGGTAATCCAATCCTGGAAAAACACAATACCTCCCCCTATGCCGCCCACCGTCTGGTAAGTGGTAGCTGGAGTAACAGTCACTGTGGCTGTGGTAGCCGCGCCCGCCGGCAAAACGATTGTCAGCAGCAACGCTACCACGCATTTGCGAATAATGTGTGTGCGTTTCATGATGGGGACTTTTAAATATTATAACTCAATGGCAATCACCCAATTATTCAAACTCATTTGCCATAATGCCCCAAATATACAAAATTAAAATGATAAACTATACAATAATTTCAATGTTAAAAAAAGGGCTGACAACCAACGCCCTAAAACAGCCGTTGAACGTAAAAAATCAACCGTGCCGATAGTAACCCCTCTTTGACGACGGACATTTTTCCAAATCTTCACAATCCTCAAGCAGGAGCCTGCAATGGGCAATGAAAGTGGCAAGCTGGGCGGCCCGTTTGCGTTTCTGCTCATCGTCATCCTCATCGTAGAGGCTGATTATCTTCTCCAGTGTTTCAATATCACGTTGACGGCCGATGGCCCTCACCCAATGGAGAGTGGATTTGTGTATGCCACCCCGTTCAATAAAATTCACAAAATCCAGTTGTCCTGTCTTTACGTCCATTTGTTTTGGTAAGAAATGCGAAAAAATCGCAGATTAAATATAATAGGGAAAATCACTTGGTGCCATTGTCAGCCAGAAAAGCGTGAATGGTCTTGGCTGCTTCGTAGCCCTCGGCATAGAGCTGTCGGAGGCGGTCGGTGTTGCGCTCGACGGTGGAGACCATCATGGGCGCCTTGGGCCTGAATACGAGTACCTCTCCTTTCCGTTCCATCTCCTCAATCATGCGCAGCTGTTCGTTGTAACGCTTGCCACGGTCAATCATCTTTGCCCTGATTTTGGGATATTTGTGAAAGAGGAAACTGGGCAAGGGCAGATTGGTGAGCTTGCTCACATGGCCATAGGGACGGGTGAGCACCACCACATTGCGTTTGCAGCCCTTGCTGATGGCGCGCTGCAAAGGCACGGGGTCGCTGATGCCGCCATCGAGCATGGGATAGCCATCGACCACCCTCATGGGCATGATGACGGGCAAACTGCACGAGGCCTTGCAAATCTGGTTGAGCCGGTCGGGCGATTCGTGCTCGCTATAATAGTTGGCCTCGCCGGTGACACAGTTGCTGGTCACAATCTCGCACTCGGTCTCCTTGTTGTTGAAGAAGGTATCAAAATCGAAGGGAAGAATATTCTTGCTGAACTCGTCGAACACGAGGTCAAAATCGAACAGACTATGCTTGACAATCAGATTTTTGAGACTGATGTAGTGGTATTTTTCGTAGAGGTCGATAAGACACTGTTTCTCACGCCTAGGCTGATGGGCCAGATAGCAGAGCGCATTGCCGGCACCCGCCGACACTCCTGCCACATAGGGGAAAACAATGTTGTGGTCCATAAAGTAATCGACAACACCAGCTGTGAACACACAGCGCATGCCTCCGCCCTCGAGCACCAAGCCTATCTTATCCATTTGTATTGCTTAAATATATTTAAAAACAACTGGCTGCAAAAATAATAAAAAGCAACTCACAGACACGCATACAAAACGGGGTTTATATGTTAAAAATGTCCATGAGAACAAATTATTTAGAAAATTCGACTTAAGGACCAGCCTTGAATATTGGATAATGATTTAATGTGTCTTTTATATGATTTACATTCTTGACATTCTATCCTTCAATATATCAGTCAGATTATTTTTCGCCCATTCTATTAGTTGGTCAATATATGGCAATAATGTATGAGATCTCTCCGTCAGCGAATATTCCACCCTTGGTGGCACTTCAGCATACAACTTTCTTGAGATAAGTCCATCTTCTTCCAACATCTTGAGTGTAGAAGCCAACATCTTTTGAGAAATATCTGGAATTTCTTTTTGAATATCCCTAAACCTCATGATTGGAGTCTGATTCAAAGTATACAGCACCAATAATGACCATTTTCCACCAATACGTGATAATACATTTCGTATAGGGCAGTCAGGGTATAATTCACTCTTATAGCTAATATTAGTCATAAATATTTGTTTATTAAAAAACTACACAAAAGTAATCAATTATATTTAATATATCAATAATATAAATGATACTTTGTTAATTATAGTTAAGTAAAAATTTGTAATATCCTCATTATCCGCAATTGTTACTTTTTAGTAACTAATTGATATTCAAGTGCCTTATTGCGGGACACAAAAAAAGATTCTATATTTGCTATCGAAAATAAACAAGGTATATAAAATATACCATATATAAACATTCTAAAACATATTAAAATGAAAAAGGTCACATTAATCGGAGCAAGCGGCTTTGTAGGAACTGCACTCTTAAACGAATTGTTAAGCAGAGGTCACATGGTACAAGCCATCGTTAGAAACCCCAAGAAAATTCAAGTTACCAATGATAAGCTGACCGTAAAGGCTGCTGATGTTTCAGACAAAAGCACATTAGTTGAATTGTGTAAAGGGTCTGATGTTGTCATCAGTGCATATAATCCAGGATGGAATAATCCGTCAATCTACAACGAGACATTAAAGAACTACCCCATCATTTTAAACTCAGTAAAAGAAGCTAAGGTTGAACGTTTGCTGATTGTCGGCGGAGCTGGCACTTTATTCTGCGCTCCAGGACTTCGTGTTGTTGATTCTGGCACTATTCCTGATGCAATAATGGGAGGAGTAAAATCATTGGGTGAATTTTATTTAAACACCCTGATGAAAGAAGATCAGCTTGATTGGGTATTCTTTTCTCCTGCTGGCTTACTGGAAGATGGCAAAAGGACTGGTACATTTCGACTAGGAAAGGACGATTTAATTGTAGATAAAGAAGGCCAAAGCCATATCTCTGTACAGGACTACGCTATGGCAATGGTTGACGAGATGGAGAAAGAGGTGCACCATAAAGAACGTTTTACAATAGGTTATTAATAATAGGTTCAAAAAAAGGAACCGAGAAGATTTTAATAACAATCGTACTGTTTGACTGCACATTATAAAAACAAAACAGATAAATGATGGGACCACACCTAAGGAGTGGCCCCATCACTTATCTTATGCAAATACCAGCACACCAAATGAAATGCCAACCGCAATCTTCTATTGACTGACTTCAGTCATAAAGGAAATAGGCGGCCGACTTTTTGCGGAAAGCGGCGGCATCCTTGCGCCAAAACTGCTGGACATCGGAGAACTGATAACGCTTGGAGAAGAGAGAACGGACCTTGGCTGAGCCACACACATTGTCGAACATGGCAAAACTCTTTACATTGCCAAGAGTGAACACATCTTTGGAGGGATAGAGATGGTGCAACACCTGAATGGCATAAAACTGCACCTCGGTGAGACTCGCCACCTCATAGTCGGTGATGTAGACCTGCACCCCCTGCAACGTGGAGCCACTGGCACTGCCGAAGAATGGCTGAAAAACGATAGGACGGAAAGCCAGTCCCGGCAGGTTGAGATTGTTCATGGCATTGGCAAAATCGATGGCATCAATCCACTTGGCGGCAAAGAGATGGAACGGGAGGGTGTAACCCACCCCTATGTTGAGTGCCCCCAATTCACCACAGATGCCGGTCATGGGATAGAAACAAGCCGTCTCTGAAGTAGGAATCTGCGGAGAAGTGGGCACCCATGGCAACCCCGTCTGCGCAAAAGTCATGTTGCGGTGCCAGCCCTGCATCTTCACCACCGACAGACGGCAGCGCTTGCCGGCAGGCCGCTCGGCATTGATGAGGGTGGCCAGCTCGCCACAAGTGAGGCCATAAATGTAAGGAATGGCAAACTGGCTGACAAACGAGAAGTAACCCTGCTCCACCAGCGGGCCCTCCACCTTGTTGCCCCCCAACGGGTTGGGGCGGTCGAGCACCACCACCTCCTTGTCGTTCTCGGCAGCAGCCTCCATCAGCAGCCCCAGCGAACTGATGAAAGTGTAAGAACGGCAACCCACGTCCTGAATATCGTAAACAATCACGTCCACATTGCGCAACATATCGGGCGTGGGCTTGCGCACCTTGCCATGGAGCGAATAGACGGGCAGCCCGGTGAGGTCGTCCTTGTCGTTGCTGACAGAAGTGCCAGCATACTGGTTGCCACGCACCCCATGCTCGGGGGCGAAGAGCGTGGTGAGATTCACATCGGGCGACTCATAAAAGATGTCGATGGTCGATTTCAGATGGGCATCCACCCCTGTGGGATTGGTGAGCAGCCCCACCCGCTTGCCGGCAAACATGCCCAGCCCATCTTCCTCCTCCAGCACGTCAATGCCAGTACGGACCTGAGCAAAAGCCACAACGGGAAGAAGAGAAAACAGCAACAAGAGTCTTTTGACAGTAATCATATATCAGAGTTTTTTCAGTCGTTCAATGGTCTGCTCGGGATTGGCACTGACCTCCGCCACAAAACCGATCGCACGGGCAGCCTCCACATTCACCGCATTATCGTCGAGGTAGAGGCTCTCGGCAGGATTCACCTCAGAGTCGGCCAGCACTGCGCGATAGATGGCAGGGTCGGGCTTGGCCAGATGAAGCAGATTGCTGAGGTAACACTTGTCGAAACACTCATCCACCGAGTGTCCCCCCGGAGTGCCCATGCAGTGCTGTGCCCAGTAGTCAAAATGAATCTGGTTGGTATTGCTGAGCACGAAGGTACGATAACGGCCATGCAGGGCAAACACCAGCTGCTGCAATTCCACAGGGGTATCAAGAATAAAGGCATTCCAGGCCTCATCAATCTGCACATCGGTAAGCGGCAGATGATAAAGGTTGCGCACCGAATCATGGAATTCAGCCACCGACATCCGCCCCACCTCAATATCGGCAAACATGCCAAACTGGCGGCAGTTGCTAATCTGCTGCGCCACATCGGGAATACCGATGCGCGTAAAGGCATCGATGCACCGCTGTTGGCAGAGCCTGACGGTGACCATGCCCAAATCGAGAAATATATTTTTTATCATGCTGTTGCATTTCGTTTATCAACGGGAAAAAAGGACAAGCTCTACCCCACCAGCTTGCGCAACCGGGTGCCCAGCTCAAAAGCCACCTGCCAGAGCACGATGTAAGCCGACATATAGCAGAGGGCGAGGCGGAGGGAGGAACGTGAGTAGCCGATAGAGAGCAAATAGTCGCGTCCCTGGCGATAAGTTTCCTTATTTTGCCAGAAACTGCGGGTAAGCTGTTCCAGATGCCTGCGCTCACTGATGGGAACCTTATGCTCACGAAAGAAGCGGGCCGAGGTACCGAACACCTTGATGGTGCTGAGTTTGAAAAGTTCCGTCTTGCAACGGCTGATAGAGGCACTTCGCACCGTAACGCAGTAAATGGCGTGGGGGTCGGTGGCAATGGTGCGGGCATAATAACCCGCCAGATAGGAAAAATGGGTATCGTTGCGGGCAGGCAGTTCGTCGAAACAGATGTTGTGGCTGCGCACCAGTTCCGCCTTGACCATCTTGCACCAAGGTTCGCCAAAATTGCAGCGCAGCATCAGTTCCGCCCGCGCAGGGTCACGGTCCATCAGGGCAATCCAGCGGTTGAGCACCTTGTTGGGGCGGTGGCCACATTCGTAGGTATCGGAGTCGACGCAGTTGCCACGGAAGTAGATGATGTCAGCGGCAGCCTCCTGATAACGGGTGAGAGCCTCATCGAAACAGTAGTTAAAGAAGTCGTCAGCATCGGCAAAGAGGAGCCAACGGCCATGGGCATGACTGATGCCCACATTGCGCGCGTGGCCGGCACCAAGGCCCGTCTTGTCGAGAATGACCTGCACACCCTCCTCCCCCACAAAAGGGAAATGGGAGAAGTCCACCTTGTCGGGCGAGCTGTTGTCGTCCACAATCACTATCTCCACATCGGGCCGGCGGGGAATGGAGCGCACACAGCGCACCAGCAGGTCGGGTATGTTTTTGTGGGGAATGATGATGCTGTAACTGATGTCCATAATAACTGATTATTTGGCTTATGGATGCAAAGATACGAAAATGTGGGGCATCCCCCTATTTTTTCTCCACCTCCTGAATTTTGTCCGCCACTTTCGGCGGAAGCGGGTGACGGGCAGAAGCCGCCGCAAGACGAATGCCACCTGAAAAAGAGAATTGTTGCAAAAAAGACCTACTTTTGTGGAAAGATTTGGAAGAGAAGACTGACCTGATATAATAAAAAAGACGAGCATGGAACTGAGCGAGGAGCAGAAAACACGCTACGGCCGGCATCTGGTGCTGGAGGGCGTAGGCGAGGAAGGACAAAAAAAACTGCTGGAAGGCCGTGTGCTGATAGTGGGTGCGGGCGGACTGGGCTCACCTGTGGCCATGTATCTGGCGGCGGCAGGTGTGGGCACCATCGGCATTGTGGATGGTGACATGGTGGACCTGAGCAACCTGCAACGGCAGGTAATACACCGTACTGCCGACATAGGACGCCCCAAGGTGGAAAGCGCCAAGGAACGGATGCTAGCCATCAATCCCGGGGTGACGGTGGATGCCTACAGACAGCTGCTCACCTCCGACAATGCGGAACAGCTCATCGGACCCTACGACATGGTGGTGGATGCCACCGACAATTTTGACGTGAAATACCTCATCAGCGACACTTGCGTGAGGATGGACAAACCTTTCTCTCACGGGGCCATACTGCACTACTATGGACAGACGTTCACCCATGTGCCTGGCAGTGCGTGCTATCGTTGTCTGTTTGGCGAACAGCCGGCGGCGGGCAGTGTGCCGACGGGTGCACAAGCGGGTCTACTGGGTGCCGTGGCGGGAATGCTGGGCACCATTCAGGCGGCCGAGGTGCTGAAATATCTGACGGGGGCGGGCGAGCTGCTCACCAACCGCCTCCTCACTTTCGATGCCCTCAACATGAACTGCCGTACCTTGCGGATGCCTCGCGACCCACATTGCCCCGCTTGCGGAAACGGGGGAAAGTAAAGGGACAATAGAAAAAAACAACCTCAACACTGATGGAACAAGTGGAAGATTATATAGTCAATAAATAAATGACCAACTCAAAAAAACATAAGAATAAAATCCCTATCCCTAAGGAATCGACATGGAGCCATGTAAAGTCATGGATGAATACTTTGCTGGCTTACTATGGTCTTACGCTGGCGATCTCAGCACTTATTTCTATGGGGCTCCGATCTTACTTGTTGGA
>CALMUD010000208.1 GCA_937872735.1 uncultured Bacteroidales bacterium | reverse complement strand
GGAGATATTGATGACACCGAATTTCTTATCCTTCAGAAACTCTGAAAGCTCTGACAGATAATCCTCGCCGATGTTGTTACCTGCATAAATCATGACAGGGCCATTCTGCTTCTTCAGCAACCACTGGAAGCTGTTGCTCAGTGCCTCAATCACGGCACGCGCACCCAGATAGCTGCCGCCGATACCGGCCACGATGACCACCTCGCAGTTGTCGCGAAGCACCTTGGCTGTTGCCTTGATGTCGGCCAGATGTTCCTTGGTGATAGAAGATGGAAGATGCAGCCAGCCCAGAAAATCGTTTCCAAGACAAGTGCCTTTTTCCAGCCCTTCAACAGCGGCCTTAACTTTTGGCTCAAATGCATTGACCTCCTCTTTTGATACGACAGAGAAAGCCTTCTCAATGTTCAGTTTGATGTTTTCCATTCTGTTTGTTTTTATAAAAAAACCAATTTGTTTATTTCTTATTAATTTGTCAGTGCAGTTTATCCGACAGCAGCTGAATCTCCACCGCAGGCGAAATCTTATCGTACAGAATATTGTGCATAGAATCGAGGATAGGCATATACACGTGCCGCTCCTCATTAATCTCCTTGATGCACTTGGTACCATAATAGCCCTCGGCAATCATCTCCATCTCCATCTGGGCCTGCTTCACTGAGTAGCCCTCACCAATGAGCGTGCCGAATGTGTGGTTGCGGCTATAACGTGAATAGCTGGTAACCAGCAAGTCTCCCAAATAGACCGAATCGTCAATGCAGCGCTGCGAATCACACATGGCCGTAACAAAACGGTTCATTTCCGAGATAGCATTACTCATAAGCACTGCCTGAAAGTTGTCGCCATACTTCAAGCCATGGCAGATGCCGGCAGCTATGGCATATACATTCTTCAGCACCGAGCCATACTCAATGCCGAACATATCATCGTTGGTGGTTGCCTTGATGAAATTGCACGACAGAGTATCAGCCAGCCAGCTGGCCCACTCGTAGCCCTTGCCTCCTATGGTGAGATAGGACAAGCGTTCCTGCGCCACCTCCTCGGCATGGCAAGGACCACCTATAGCCAGCAGGTTCTCCTCTGGTACTCCATATTTCAGACGGAAATATTCTGACACCAGCATATTCTCGTCGGGCACAATACCTTTGATGGCCGACACAATGACCTTGCCCCTCAGACTGCGTTTCAGTTTCTTGAGGTGCGACTTCAGAAAGGGAGAAGGAGTGGCAAAGATGAGCATATCAGAGTCACGCACCACATCATTGATGTTGGACGTAAATGAGATACGGCTGGTATCGAAAGCCACACTGCTCAGATACGAAGGATTATGCTTGGTATCCTTAATGGCCTTAATCTGGCTGTCACGCCTCATATACCAGTTGATATTACGGTCGGGGTTGACCAGACATATTTTGGCAATAGCTGTAGCCCAGCTGCCGCCACCCATTATTGCTATTTTCGGATTCTTTTCTGTTCGCATCAGTTCTAATTATGATTAAAACGGTCCATATTCCAATCAACCGGTCTATCAACCTATCTTGGAAATCCAATCGGTCACCTCTTCCACTTTAGGGTTGGTGAGCCCCAGTTTGAATTTCTTATTGACACCACAAATATCCATCTGCAACTTTTGTGGATTCACCTCCTTCATATCGGCCAGCAGATTGTAACCAGCCTTACGGAGCAACGGAATCCATTCGTTAGGGACACCTAATTCCAAAAATTTGGAATCAGAATCTTTTGGCGCCATTTTCTCAGGCCGCATCTGTGGGAAGAAAAGGACCTCCTGAATGGTGGTCTGCCCAGTCATGAGCATGACCAGACGGTCCATGCCAATGCCGATACCCGACACGGGCGGCATACCATACTGCAAGGCACGCAGGAAATCCTGATCGATGAACATGGCCTCATCATCACCCTTCTCGCTCAAGCGCAGCTGGTCCTGGAACCGACCCTCCTGGTCAAGCGGGTCATTCAGCTCCGAGTAGGCATTGGCCAGCTCTTTGCCATTGACCATCAATTCAAAACGTTCTGTCAGTTTATCGTTGTCACGGTGTTTCTTGGTAAGCGGCGACATCTCGATTGGATAATCGGTGATAAAGGTAGGCTGTATATAGGTACCCTCGCAAAATTCGCCGAAAATCTCATCTATCATCTTGCCCTTGCCAAATGTGTTGTCAATGGCCTCCATTTTAAGGTCCTTGCACACCTGCCGTATTTCCTCCTCCGACTTGTCGGTAAGGTCATAACCTGTTTTTTCCTTGATGGCATCCAGCATGGTGATGCGCTTGTATGGTGCCTTGAAGTCGATTTCGTTGTCTCCCACCTTCACCTTGGTAGTTCCATTCACCTCTGTAGCTATCTTCTCCAGCAGCTGCTCCGTGTAGTTCATCATCCACTTATAATCCTTGTACTGCACATACAGCTCCATACAGGTGAACTCGGGATTGTGAGTACGGTCCATACCCTCGTTACGGAAGTTTTTGGAGAACTCATACACTCCCTCGAATCCGCCAACAATCAGACGCTTGAGATAAAGCTCACAAGCGATACGAAGATAAAGGTCAACATCGAGCGTATTGTGGTGCGTGATGAACGGACGGGCAGAAGCGCCGCCTGGTATAGGCTGAAGAATTGGAGTCTCCACCTCGGTATATCCATTATGGTCAAAGAAATCACGCATAACGCGGAATATCTTTGAGCGTTTCAGAAAAGTCTCTTTCACTCCATCGTTGACGATAAGGTCAACATAACGCTGACGGTAACGCAACTCCGGATCTTCAAATTTGTCATAAGCCACGCCATCCTTATACTTCACGATAGGGAGTGGCTTGAGCGACTTGCAAAGGAGTTTGAGCTCAGACACATGAACCGAAATCTCACCCATCTGGGTGCGGAACACATAACCTTTCACTCCAATAAAGTCACCAATATCAAGCAGACGTTTGAATACAACATTATACAAATCCTTGTTTTCGCCAGTACAGAGCTCGTCGCGAGCTATGTAAATCTGGATACGGCCCTTGCTGTCCTGTATCTCGGCAAACGATGCCTTGCCCATCACACGGCGTCCCATCAGACGGCCAGCAATGGAAACCTCTTTACGGGGAGCATCATCCTTGAATTCATCCCTGATATTCTGTGAATAATCAGTAACGACATATTCGGCAGCCGGATATGGGTCAATACCCATAGCTCTCAGTTCCTTTAGACTCTCTCGTCTGAGGATTTCCTGTTCACTCAAATCTAATAAACTCATCCTTGATATTGTCTTATTAATATTATAGATAGCAAAATTACTAAAATATTAGGAATAAGAGGAATATTTAATCAGAAATAAGTCAGTCAGCCTTGCCCGATACTCTGAGGCCTTTTGATATGGATTCTATGTTTTCAATGGTCAGATTGTCATAATCGAGATCCTTGAACTCTTTTCCATGCATAATTCGGCAAAGGGTTTCGGGGGTCATTTCCAAATAAGCTGCCAACATCTTCATGGACACCCTATTGACAAGCGGGGCATCCAGAATGAGGAGCTGACGGAAACGTTCCTCCACCGTAAGGGCCCGGAACATATAATTGCGGATATCACGGCCAGTATCGAGATAGGCGTATATCTTGAACACACAGATACAGAACTCGTGAGACTTATAGACGAGGTGCATGATGTCATTGTAATCAATGGCTGCCAGAATGCAGGGCTCTACCGTCTCTATGATTTCGTAGGCCGAAATCTGCTGGTTGAAACTGCGGATGGCCGTAACAAACTGGGCCTCATGCAGCAGCCAAAGGTTAATTTCGTGGTCTCCCCGATAATAATAGGCACGCAGCAGTCCATGCTCAATGAAGTAGACATTGTTGCACACCTGCCCCACTGTCAGCAATTTGGTACGCGCAGGTACCCTCATTCGGGTAAAACAGCGTTCAAACTCGCCCGCCAGCGAAGACACATCAAAAAAGTGATTCATATACCTTATCTCAGGCCAGAAATCACCAAGACGGGAATACTCGTTGGTTGACGGTATCTCATTTTCCAAATTCATGTAGGCTTCATTCATTCCATTTATACTTTATTTGTTTCATAAAATCTCGCATGCCCTCCGAAGCTCCTTTGGCTATGACGTGCACCTCTCTGTCAGTAGGCACCTTGACTGGCTTGGGGTCAATCAGATAAACTGGAACTTGGGCTGGCACATAACCGATAAGCCCTGCCGCAGGATACACATTGAGCGAAGTGCCGACTATAAGGAAAATATCGGCTTGTGCGGCTAGTTGGCTGGCGGGTACGATATTGGGGACGGACTCTTCAAACCATACAATGAAGGGACGGAGTTGCGCTCCGTCTGAAGCCTTGTCGCCAATATGCAAGTCAGTACCGAAAGGCCAATCTGTCACCAAATCCTCGTTGCGCGTCGAGCGGGCTTTGGTCAGCTCACCGTGCAGATGAAGCACGGAGCGGCTGCCAGCCTTTTCGTGCAGGTTGTCTATATTTTGGGTTATTATTTCAACATCATACTCCTGCTGGAGTTCGGCCAATCCCACATGGCCAAAATTAGGCTGCAAATCACGGAGTTGCCTATGCAACCCGTTATAGAAATCGAGTACCAGCTGAGGGTTGCGCACAAAGCCCTCAGGTGTGGCCACATCCTCCACCCGATAATTGTTCCACAATCCATCCGAATCACGGAACGTGCTCATACCACTTTCGGCACTGATACCAGCACCGGTCAACACCACTATTTTCCTTTTCATCAAAAACCGTTATCTATCCTACTTCATCATTCAAACAAATCACGCATATGCGCATTTCCCTACTCTCCTTGGGAATATTCACAATGATGCAATTAAATATCCAATCACCTCACCCTCCTCTGCCGGGCTACTCTACATTACATCAATTTCACATTACGTTCATTCCAGAATATTATTTACGAAAAGCCACGAAAGATCCCGCAGGCCTCGTGGCTTATTCAGTCCGACCTCACCCCGTCAGATAGGGAAAGCTGTTATCAGCCTCATTTCAATAAGGCGTCAATCTTGGCAGCCAACACACTCTTGGTGGTTGCACCTATGTTTTTGTCCAGCAGTTCACCCTTGCGGAGGAATAACACCGTAGGGATGTTGCGGATACCAAATTTGTCGCACAAATCAGGGTTTTCGTCAGTATTGACCTTACCCACAATGGCTTTACCCTCATAATCTTTGGCCAATTCGGCAATGACCGGGCTAAGCGCACGACATGGACCACACCATGTTGCCCAAAAATCAAGAATCAACAAATCGCTTTTCGCAGCGTAATCGCCGTAATTGCTTTCATTTATTTCCACTTCCATAAAATTGCCTCCTTAATTTTAGTTTAACTTGACAACAAATATACAATATATTGTGTAAAAAGCAAGACAAATGGGATTGAAATAGAGAAAAAAAGCCTTCAGCCCGCGCTATCAGTTGATACGGAAGTCCAATAGCCCCTCCTCTTTTTTCTGCTCCAGAAAATTGACAAAGACATCATCGACACACACTTTGCACTTGCGGGCAAAAAGAGTAAGATACTGGCCCGTGGACTGTTCGTGCATCTTGACGTACAACAGCGCATTGCCACCTTCGGCCTTCAGCGCTGGCAGCAAATCGGAAACCAGCATGTTATCCACCTTGTCCTCCGACAGAATGATGGTGACTCTCTTTATCAGCTGCTCCCTCACCGAACTGAGCAGCGATACCGACCCTATCTTGAATTCCACATCGGCAGGGTCGTGGGCGTAACGCCGAGGCTGATAAGCTCCTTGTATAAATACGGCCGTGTTCTTGTGAAACTTGCTTGCAAAATTCATATAGTCGTCACCAAACAGCGGAAAATCATGCGCTGCGTTGTAACCCTCCACAGAGACAATGGCAAACGGGGTGCCCTTCTTGGTGGTTCCCTCACGCACATTGGTCACAAGTCCGCCTGTCGACACCGCTTTTGTGTGCAGGTTTTCCTCATTGTTGTCAAACTCGTCGAGGTTGGTATTGCACACATATTTAAGCACAACGGAATAATCATCAAGCGGATGTGCGGAGAGATAAATGCCCACCAGCTCTTTCTCCTTGTTGAGGCGTTCGAGCGAGGGCCAAGAATCCACTTTTGGAAAAACAGGACGGGGAATGGCCATGGCACTGGAGTCATCTCCGAACAAAGAATTCATGACCGTCTTTTTGTCAGTCTGGAAGGTGGTGCCATAGCGCACCAGCACCTCTGAGAAAGTCTCATTGTTCTTGGCGGTATTGACCGAGAAGAACATTTCGCGCGTAACGCCCTCAAACGAGTCGAAGGCTCCGGCCAGTGCAAGGTTCTCAACACACTTGCGGTTGCACGAAGAAAGATCCACTCGTTCAAAGAAGTCATATAAATCCTTATATCGGCCGTTTTTCTCCCGCTCGTTCACAATGGCAGCCACGGCACTCTCTCCCACTCCTTTGATGCCGGCCATGCCGAATCGGATGGCGCCATCCTTGTTGACCGCAAAATTCTGTTCACTTTCGTTGACATCAGGTCCCAGCACGGCCACACCGATGTGCTTGCACTCTGCCATGAACTTGGTAATCTTGGTGATGTCACTCTTATTGTTGGTAAGGTTGGCTGCCATCAGTTCTGCCGGATAGTGCGCCTTGAGGTATGCCGTCTGATAGGCCACCCACGAGTAGCAGGTGGCATGAGACTTGTTGAAGGCATATTTGGCAAACTCCTTCCAGTCCTCCCATATTTTGTCGAGCACATCCTGCGGATGCCCATTGGCCAGACCGCCCTTGATGAATTTACCCTTCAGCTGTTCCAGTATGGCTATCTGCTTCTTTCCCATCGCCTTACGCAACTTATCCGATTCGCCTCGGGTAAAGTTGGCCAGCAGACGGCTCAGCAACATGACTTGCTCCTGATACACAGTAACGCCATAGGTATCCTTGAGGTACTTCTCCATCTCCGGAATGTCGTAGGTGATAGGCTCCTTGCCCAGCTTTCGGGCGATGAAGGTCGGGATGTACTGCATAGGTCCCGGGCGGTAAAGGGCATTCATGGCAATGATGTCCTCAAACGTGGTAGGATGCAACTCTCGCAGATACTTCTGCATACCAGGTGACTCGAACTGGAACGTACCAATGGTGTCGCCACGGCTATACAGTTCATAGGTATCTTTATCATCAATGGGAATATGGTCCAAATCGAGGTCAATACCCTGTGAGCGCTTGATGTTCTTGAGGGCCTCCTTCAATATGGAGAGCGTCGACAGCCCGAGGAAGTCCATCTTAATCAGGCCCACCGACTCAATGACGTGTCCATCATACTGGGTAACCAGCAAATCGTTGCCGCTGTCCTTATCCTTGATGGTGCAGAGCGGGGCAAACTTGCTCAACGTGTCGGCACCGATAATCACACCGCAGGCATGGATGCCAATCTGTCGGTTGGTATCCTCCAGCTGCTGGGCGAAGGTAAGCGAACGGCGGATAACGGGGTCTCCGTTTTCAAACGCATCTTTCAGCTCGGGCACATATTTGAAACAGTTTTTCAGATTCACCTTCGGCACCTTTCCCGTCTTGGGGTCGGCCAGACTGTCGTCAAATTTGTCGGGCACATAGGAACAGAGCGTATTGACATCCTTGAGCGGAACCTGCTCCACACGGCACACATCCTTGATGCTCGATTTGGTTGCCATGGTACCATAGGTAATGATATGCGCCACTCTGTCGGCTCCATATTTTTGAGTAACCCAATCGAGCACCTTGCCACGGCCCTCATCATCAAAATCCACATCAATATCGGGAAGCGATATACGGTCAGGATTCAGGAAACGCTCGAACAGCAAATCATATTTCAGAGGGTCAATATCCGTTATTTTCAAGCAGTAGGCCACCACTGAGCCGGCTGCCGAACCACGGCCAGGACCCACCGATACGCCCAGTTCCTCACGCGCACCGCGTATGTAGTCGCGCACAATCAGGAAGTAGCCAGGGAAACCCATCGTCTTCATCACGTGCAGCTCAAACTTGATACGGTCCTTCACCTCGTCGCTCATATCATCGCCATAGCGCATTTTGGCACCAGCCCAGGCCAGTTCCGACAGATAGTCGGCTTCCAGCTTTATACGGTACAGCTTCTCGTAACCGCCAATCCGCTTTATCTTCTTCTCGGCATCTTCCTGGCTCATCACCACGTTGCCGTTCTCATCCTGCGTAAACTCGTCAAAAAGTTGCTTGTCGGTAAATTTCTGGTGCCACTCCTCTTCGGTTCCAAACGAGGCGGGTATATCAAATTTAGGCATGATTGGGGGCGACTCAATGGAATAGGGTTCCACCTTGTCGGCAATCTCCATGGTGTTTTCGAGCACCTCGGGCATATCGCTGAATATGGCGGCCATCTCGTCAGGTGTTTTCAGCCACTCCTGCTTGGTATATCTCATACGGTCGGGAGCGTTAAAGTCGGCACCCGTACTCAGGCAGATGAGGCGGTCGTGTGCCTCGCCATGCTCCTCCTCCACAAAGTGCACATCGTTGGTGGCTATCACCTTGGTATTGGTTTCCTTGGCCAGCCTCAGCAATCCGGGTATCACTTGCTGCTGCCGTTCAAACACCGCAGTGTCGGCTCCTGGCTTGTCGGTCTGGTGGCGCTGTATCTCTATGTAATAGTCGTCGCCCCAGATGCTTTTGAACCACTTGACCGTCTTGAGTGCTTCGTCATATTTGTCGGCAATCAGCAGCTGCGGCAGCTCACCACCCAGACAGGCCGAAGTGATAATCAGTCCCTCGTGATATTTTTCCAGCAGTTTCTTATCCACGCGTGGACGGCCGTAGTAGCCATCCACAAACGAGGTGGTCGATATTTTGCAAAGGCTCTTGTAGCCGGTATAGTTTTTGGCAAGAATAATCAGGTGCCAGCCACTGCGGTCCACCACATACTCCTTGCCGCTCTCAGGACTGATAGCTTTCACATCCTTGTCCTTATCCTCCAGATTGCGGCGGGCGCAATAGGCCTCGGTTCCCACAATCGGCTTAAACTCAGGGGTAGCCTTCAGTGCGTCCAGTTTTATCTGGGCAGTTTCCTTATCCTCGGCCGAGGCACCATCATTTTGCAGCACCTCCTCTTGTTCA
>CALMUD010000207.1 GCA_937872735.1 uncultured Bacteroidales bacterium | reverse complement strand
AAATGATACAATTGGGTATATATGAGGTGGCTCCCGAAGATTTTTCGCTGTGTGAATTTGTAGATACTTCAAAACTCAAATTGCAGCAGATTGTGCGTAATGGTCTTGATTATTTGCGCCGCGAGGATGCCTAACAATAGTAGTAAATAATAAAAAAATAATACATTGAAAGCGTTAAGGAATTTATTCGACAAGATGAGACCCACTTTTAGCGAGGGTGGCAAACTGCACATGTTCCGTTCCCTTTATGAGGGCTTCGAGTCATTTCTGTTTGTCGATCCAATCCAAGCGAAGAGGGGTACTCATATACACGACTGCATCGATTCTAAACGTTTGATGACGTTCGTGATTATTGCGTTGATGCCAGCTCTGTTGTTTGGTATGTATAACGTAGGGTATCAGCATTATCAGCATATCAATGAGACTGTCGGTTTTGCTGGGATGTTCTTATATGGATTAGGAGCAGTATTGCCCAAGATTGTTGTTTCTTATGTCGTTGGTCTTGGCATTGAGTTTACAGTTGCCCAATGGAAACATGAGGAAATCCAAGAGGGATTTTTGGTTACAGGTATGATTATACCAATGATTATACCTGTTACTACACCGCTCTGGATTTTGGCTTTGGCGACTGCCTTCTCTGTCATTTTTGCAAAAGAGGTATTTGGAGGAACCGGTTATAATATATTTAATGTGGCATTGATTACCCGTGCATTTTTGTTTTTCTCTTATCCGCAAGCGATGACAGGTGACAAGGTGTGGGTATCCAATACAATTCTTGGTACGGATGGTATATCTTGTGCAACTCCATTGGCAGAACCTGCCAAAACGAATCTGATAGATGCGGTGACTGGTCTTATTCCTGGATGTATAGGGGAAACCAGCGTGATAGCCATTGCAATAGGGGCTATCTTTCTGATAGCAACCAATGTGGCTAGCTGGAAGACGATGCTGTCTGTATTTATTGGAGGGGCTTTGGTTGCATTCCTTTACAACAATGTTTGTCCAGATACAAATGCAGCTGCTCAAATTCCATGGTACGAACATCTTTGTTTGGGTGGCTTCTGTTTTGGTGCTGTGTTCATGGCTACAGATCCTGTTACATCGGCCCGCACTGAGACAGGAAAGTACATTTATGGATTTTTGATAGGAGTTATCGCCATTACTGTACGAGTGTTGGGTGGATATGCAGAAGGTATGATGCTGGCTATTCTGGTTATGAATATGTTTGCGCCATTAATCGATTTCTTTGTGGTTGATAAAAACATCAAGCAGCGAATGAGTCGCGCAAAAACTACTAAATAAGCAAGAACATGGAAAACAAAAAAGGATTAAATACAAACGGGAACGGCTATATACTTGTATATTCTGCTGTTCTTGTTGTTGTTGTTGCTTTCTTGTTGGCCTTCGTGTATGCGGTGCTTAAGCCTAAAAGCGATGCCAATGTGGAAATGGACAAGAAACATCAAATACTAGCGGCATTAAATATCAGAGGCCTCGAAAATGACCAAATTGCCGACAAATATGCAGCGGTCATTGTTAAAGATGAGGTTATAGATGTAAATGGGAAAGTGATAAAAGATGGTTCAAGCAAAGATAAGGATGGTTTTATGGTTGATAGGAGTGATACCACAAATTTGCCTGTTTATATTTGCAAGGTAGATGGTGCCACCAAATATGTTGTTCCTTTATCTGGAAAAGGTCTATGGGGACCGATTTGGGGCTATATAGCTATCAATGAGGATAAACAAACCGTATATGGAGCCTATTTCAATCATGAAAGTGAGACTGCAGGCCTTGGCGCACTTATTGTTGAAGACAAATTCCAGCTTGAATTTAATGGCAAGCAATTGAGGACATCTGACGGTAAATTTGTTGGTGTGGTGAAGAACGGAACCGTGAAGGATGCCAGTACTCAGTGTGATGGTATTTCTGGTGCCACAAAAACAAGTGTCGGTGTCAACAATATGTTGCAGGATTGTCTGAAGAGATATAAAGCATTTTTAAACACAAAGTAACAAAGGAGATTAGAATATGAGCACACTATTTTCAAAAGAGAATAAGGAGGCCTTTACCAAGCCTTTGAACCTGGATAACCCAATAGCCGTCCAGGTATTAGGTATATGTTCCTCTCTGGCTGTTACCTCACAATTAAAGCCTGCTTTGGTTATGGGCATTTCCGTAGCTATCATTACGGCATTTAGTAATTTGGTAATATCTCTCATTCGTAACACGATACCCAATCGTGTCCGTATCATTGTTCAATTGGTCGTGGTTGCTGCCTTGGTGACCATAGTCAGTATGTTCTTAAAAGCTTATTTATATGATGTTAGCGTCCAATTGTCAGTGTATGTGGGATTGATCATAACCAATTGTATCTTGATGGGCCGATTGGAGGCTTTTGCCATGAATCATACGCCATGGGCAAGTTTCCTTGATGGCTTGGGCAATGGTTTTGGCTATGCTATAATATTGGCTATAGTTGGAGCTATCCGTGAGATTCTGGGAGCAGGGTCAATACTTGGCTTTCAAATTTTGCCTCAGGGATTGTATGATGCGGGTTATATGAACAATGGTATGATGGTGATGCCGGCAATGGCATTGATTCTGCTTGGTTGTGTCATATGGGTTCATCGCTCAATCAACAAGGAGGAGAAGAAGTAATAAGTATTAAAAGAGAAAAGAAATGGAACATATTATAAGTTTGTTCGTCCGCTCCATATTTGCGGATAATATGATTTTCGCATTCTTTCTTGGCATGTGTTCTTTCCTTGCCGTTTCAAAGAATGTGAAGACAGCCTTGGGATTAGGTGTGGCGGTAACCTTTGTGTTACTGGTTACGCTACCTGTTGATTATTTGTTGCAGGTGGATATTTTGGGACCGGACTGTTTGGTGAAGGGGGTAGATTTGTCATATCTTAGTTTTATCCTGTTTATAGCAGTGATAGCAGGTATCACGCAAATTGTGGAGATGGCTGTTGAGAAGTTTTCTCCGTCCCTGTATTCGGCACTGGGTATCTTTTTGCCCTTGATTGCGGTGAATTGTGCCATTATGGGTGCGTCTTTGTTTATGCAGCAACGTGTAACCATGGATCATGCAAGTACGCAAGCCATCACCAATGTTTGGGATTCTATTGCTTATGCAGTCGGTTCTGGTATCGGTTGGACTTTGGCAATTGTTAGTTTGGCTGCTGTTCGTGAAA
Source organism: uncultured Bacteroidales bacterium (assembly GCA_937872735.1). Lineage (GTDB taxonomy): Bacteria > Bacteroidota > Bacteroidia > Bacteroidales > Paludibacteraceae > Physcocola. Next base: position 8,585 of record CALMUD010000207.1, on the reverse strand, counting down.
AAATGGCATATTCAAATGTTCCCAAACCATTGCGTGGTCTTGGTATTACCTTTATCACCGTGGGGTTGATGGCTTTGGCCTTCCAATGCTTTACAAGTCTTAACATCTAAAAACGGAGGAAAAACAATGAATATAAATTTTATTATAGCAAGTATTGCAGTATTCCTCATTACAATCCTGTTATTGGTCGTGATTCTATTGGTTGCCAAGAAATATTTGGTTCCTGGTGGAAAAGCAACAATAACCATCAATGGGAAAAATAAGATAGAGGTGGAGCAAGGAAACAATTTGCTCGGTACATTGGCTGAAAATGGTGTCTTTTTACCTTCGGCATGCGGAGGTAAAGGTGCATGTGGCCAATGTAAATGTCAGGTTGTGGAAGGTGGTGGAGAGATTCTGGATTCAGAAAAGAGCCACTTTACTCGCAAGGAGATAAAGAATCATTGGCGTTTGGGATGTCAGTGCAAGGTCAAAGGGGATTTGGGTATTCAGGTTCCTGAATCGGTACTTGGAGTTAAGGAGTATGAGTGTACCGTGTTGAGTAATAGAAATGTTGCTTCTTTTATCAAGGAATTTAAAGTGCAGTTGCCTCCGGGTGCTCATATGGATTTTATTCCAGGCTCATATGCCCAGATTAAGATTCCTGCTTATAACATCGATTACGACAAAGACTTTAGCAAAGAAGATATTGGAGATTATGTTGGTACTTGGCAACATTTTAATATTTTCAGTTTGAAGTGTAAAAATGATGAGCCTACCATAAGAGCTTATTCCATGGCCAACTACCCGGCAGAGGGAGATGTGATCATACTTAATGTCCGTATAGCAACTCCTCCTTTCTTGCCTAAGCCTCAGGTCGGATTTCAGCCTGTTATGCCTGGTATTTCTTCATCTTATATATTTAGTCTGAAACCAGGAGACAAGGTTACCATGAGTGGACCTTATGGAGATTTTCACCCCGTATTTGATTCTAAAAAGGAGATGATATGGGTTGGTGGTGGTGCTGGTATGGCTCCTTTGCGTTCTCAGATTATGCACATGTTAAAAACTTCACATACAACAGACCGCAAAATGTCATATTGGTATGGTGCCCGTTCATTAAGCGAAGTGTTCTTCTTGGAGGATTTCCTTTCTTTGGAAAAAGAATTCCCGAATTTTACATTCCATTTAGCTCTTGACCGTCCTGATCCTAAGGCAGACGAGGCTGGTGTATCATATAAGGCAGGATTTGTTCATCAGGTTCTTTTTGATAATTATTTAAAAGATCACGATGCGCCAGAAGATTGTGAATACTATCTTTGTGGTCCTCCAATGATGGCCAAGAGTGTTGTAGATATGTTGACCAATCTTGGTGTGTCATCTGAGGATATACGATTTGATAACTTTGGTGCTTGATATACATTCTGAATTATATAGAGAAAGACGGGCTTTTGTCCGCCTTTTTTGTTTTTAATAGTATCTTTTCCATGTTGTTCTTTGTTCTTATTTGTTTACCTTTGTCCTCAAATAGTCAAATTTTATAGTTATGCTAAATATTATCTTAACAATGTTGCAAGCTGCAACTTCTGCGGATTCTGCGGCCCCTGCAGCGATAGATTCAACAGCTAAAACGATAGTGAAGTTGACCTCGCCTGAGACTTTTACCAGTGGAGAATATCATGCCATATTGTCAATGCTGATAGAAAAAGGAGTTTCTACCATAACATCATTAGGGGGTAAGCTTATTGCTGCCTTGATTGTGTTTTGGATAGGGAAGTGGATAATTGGCCGTTTGAAAAATGTGCTTTCAAAAGTGATGGAGAAGAGGAATGTGGACCCCTCGTTAGCCTCATTCCTCCGTAGTTTGGCCAATGTGATTATGATATTTATCCTCCTGATATTTATTGTTGATATATTGGGATTACAGACCAGTTCTTTTGTGGCATTGTTCGCGTCTGCTGGTGTGGCTGTGGGTTTGGCCTTGAGTGGAACGTTGCAAAATTTTGCAGGTGGTGTTATGATACTGTTGTTCCGACCTTTCAAAGTGGGAGACTATGTCGCTGCTTTGAGTAATGAAGGAACGGTGAAAGAAATACAGATATTTAACACGTTGATTCGTACGGATGATGGAAAGGTTATTATCGTTCCCAATGGAAACTTGTCGACAAGCGTAATGACAAATTACACTAAAGAAGGTATGCGCCGTGTGAATTGGACATTTGGTATCGGGTATGGTGACGATGTGGATAAAGCAAAAAAAATAGTGAGAGAAGTTTTGGAGTCGAATTCAAAAGTGAAGCAGACCCCTCCCCCTTATGTGGCTGTCAAAGAACTGAATGCCAGTTCTGTTGATTTGATTGTACTTGGCTGGGTGGAGGTTTGCGACTATTGGAGTGTTACCTTTGAAACTAACGAGGCGGTCTATAAGCGGTTTATGGCAGAGGGTATCAATATACCATATCCTCAGATGGATGTACACATGGTAAAATGATATTTCTTGATTGAGTCTGTTAAAAATGTATTTAAATATAGGTTTGGCGAAATATTCATTTTTCAACTACGTTATAATTATAAATATTAATTAAATGAATAGCGAATGACTAAAAATTTTACGCCAGATTTTTCGACAAACGAGACCAAAGCAGTGGCTCAGGATATGAGTGAACCCAATGAAAAAGTACTTTTAGCACTGTCTCTTTTTGCTCATCTTTATCCTAAGAAATCCGTTGTCCTGAATTGAATTCTCGTTGCGGAAAATAATCCGGAAGAGTTGATTCTCCTTCCGGATTTTTTATATCCAATCTTTGCTGCGCTGATTTTCGTTTAGAAATCTCAAACTTTTATATATTTGTAGAAACAAGAAGAAATCCGAAAATAGAATATTAAGAATAGAAATGAGCTGGAAGGAAGATATAAAAAATATAGATACTGATAATGCTGAATTTCAAAATGCACTGCAACTCATTCAATATACACAGCAGTCTGTTTTTCTTACTGGAAAGGCAGGAACGGGAAAGTCTACATTTTTGAAGTATATATGTGCTACGATTAAAAAGAAATTTGTTGTTTTGGCGCCTACTGGGGTGGCGGCTGTTAATGCAGGAGGGGTTACAATTCACTCTTTTTTTAAGATGCCATTTCGTCCCATATTGCCAGACGACGAGGATTTGAGAGGTTCTCGTATATTTGATTTTTTAAAGTATTCTAAAGAAAAGCAAAATCTGATACAAAAAACGGATTTGGTTATTATAGACGAGGTTTCTATGGTGCGGGCTGATATGGTTGATTTTATAGATCGAGTACTTCGTGTCTTTTCCCATAATATGCGTCAGCCTTTCGGAGGTAAGCAAATGTTATTTGTGGGTGATGTCTTCCAATTGGAGCCTGTTGTTACCAGTGACCAACGACAGATATTATCTAAATTTTATCATAACAACTATTTTTTTTCTGCTCGGGTTTTTTCCAGTTTCTCTCTAGTTACCATAGAACTTACTAAAGCCTATAGACAAACAGATTCTGTGTTTTTGAATATTTTGGACCATATTAGGGTCAATAGTGTAACAGATGATGATTTGGCAATTCTGAACAGGCGATATGTGTCAGATGAACTTCTTACAGAATCCAATTTCGTTGTTACGCTTGCAACAAAAAGAGATGGTGTGGACTACATTAATCAAAAACATTTGGATGAGTTGGATACTCCATTGCATACATACGATGGGATAATAGAAGGCGATTTTCCTGATTCAGCATTGCCAACACAAAAGTCCTTGGTATTGAAAAAAGGTGCACAGGTTATTTTTATTAAAAATGATTTTGACCATCGCTGGTATAATGGATCAGTCGGAATAATCAGCGATATTTGTGATGATGGTGCTGTTTTTGTCGGTCTGCCTACAGGTGAAGAGTATGAATTGGACATGAACATCTGGAATAATATCCGATATAAATATGACGAAGAGAAAAATAGGGTAACTGAAGAGGTTTTAGGGTCCTTTAAGCAATATCCTATTCGATTAGCTTGGGCTATCACGGTTCATAAGAGTCAGGGATTGACTTTTGACAAAGTGATAGTTGATCTTTCGGGTGGTGTTTTTGCAGGGGGGCAAACTTATGTGGCCCTCAGCCGATGTCGGTCGATAGATGGCTTGATGTTAAAGCAAAAAATATCCAAGATGGAAGTTTTTGTCAATCAGGATATTGTGAATTTCTCCCGTCAGTACAATAACCAGTTGCTTATTGACAAAGTGCTAAAACAATCAAAAGCAGATTTTTTATATGGAGACGCAATTCGGCTTTTCAACAGACGAAATTTCACAGAAATGCTAGATAGTCTTATTCTGGCGATGCATTCAAGGTATGACATAGAGAAGCCAGAGGTGAAAAGATTGATTTGCAGAAAATTATATATAATTGCCGATTTAGAGAGAAAGCTAAAAGAACAACGTGCTAAAGAAGCGGAGCGTAACGCACGTTTGAAAGATTTGGCTCAGGAATTTTTGTTGATGGGAAACGAGTGTATGTTGAAATTAAAAGATGCTCAAGCTGCTATTGCTAATTTTGACAAGGCATTGTTATTGGCTCCCACTTATGTGGATGCTTGGATTAGGAAGGGAATCACCCTCTATGATAATTTGGATTATGATAAGGCTGAAATATGTTTTGACAAAGCTATAGAACTTAGCCCACTGATGTTTAAAGCCAGATACAATAGAGGTAAAAATAGAATTAAATTGAAAAATTACGAAGGAGCAATTTCTGATTTGGAAAAGGCTGTGAGTATTAATGCCAAGCACAAGATGACTCATGAACAGCTTTATATAGCATATATGGCAGTCGGAAACAATGTTCAAGCTATGGTTCATTACAAATTAGCGCATCCGGGTAAGGATAAAAATGAAGACGGAGAATAGCAGGGAATAACAAGAATAGATGGCTTAATTTTTGTATCTTTGTAAATATTATAGAAATCATACTCTATGGGAAAAAAGGAAGAAGAAAATAAGAATCAGAAAGGTGGAACATCAAGTGCTGTGTCCTATTCTTTTCTGCATGATGAACGATTTCACATGATAGCAGGTCTATTGCTGTTTCTTGTGTGTATATATTTTATAATTGCATTTCTTTCTTTCTTTTTTACAGGAGGGTCGGACCAGAGTTTGGTTGAACATCTTGATTTGAAGACATCTGAAGATGTGAAAGCTCAAGTCCAAAATTGGATGGGGTATAGAGGTGCTTGTATTTCCAACTTTTTTTTGGCGCATACTTTTGGTGTTTCTTGCTTTTTGCCAGTCGGATTTTTGATATTGTTGAGTGCAAATATGATGCACTGTATCAAAACGAATTTATTAAGGGAGTTCCGTATTTCTGTTTTTTTCTTGTTGTGGGGGTCCTTTTTTTTGAGTTTTCTTGGCGTAGAGAACAGTTTTTTTAATTTTGGAGGCGCTTGTGGAAAATCTGAAGTTACCTGGATGGAATCTCAAATAGGTTTTTTGGGAACTTTCTTTTTTACTGTGTTTATACTTCTTTTGTTTTGTATCTACACTTATGAGTCAACTTTACCCTTGTTGAAAAAGAATTCGAAGGTGGTGGCCGAAAAGACTCATTTTGATGATATATTAGGTAAGGTAGGAGTCCATTTTAATGAAGGAAACAACGAAAATGAGTCCGTACCTGATGTCGATTCTGAAAAGGAAGAGGCTGTGGCAGATAAAGATGAATCACCGTCAACGGAGGTCCCAATTGAGGAAAAAACATCAGTAGAGGAGGTGTCTCAACCAGCTGACCCAACGGAAGAATTAGAAAAGACGGAAGAGACGAGACTGGACGATGATTTCAAGGTTACCATTGCGAAAACAGAAGAGGTTGATGCTGATGATGACGTTCCTCAAGAAGTTCCTGATGACGATCTGCCATTGCAGATAAACGCAGAAGCGACAGAGGAGGGTGATGAACATTATGATGCATTGGCAGAATTGGGGCCGTATGATCCAACCTTAGATTTGCCAGATTATCAATTTCCAGGCATTGATTTATTGAAAGGATATGATGCTGATGTTGCTCAACTTGACGAGGATGAACTGAGAACAAATAAGAATCGAATCACTCAGGTATTATCAAATTATGGAATAGAAATAACGTCAATAAGTGCTACCATTGGACCAACAATTACTTTGTATGAAATAGTTCCAGCTCCAGGTGTCAGAATATCAAAAATCAAGAGTCTGGAAGATGATATAGCTTTAAGCCTTGCTGCTGCAGGTATTCGAATCATTGCACCAATACCAGGAAAGGGTACTGTTGGTATAGAAGTGCCAAATAAGAACCCTCAGATAGTGTCAATGAGGTCAGTTATAAATTCAAAGGCATTCCAAGAATGTAAATATGAATTGCCCGTCGCGTTCGGCAAGACTATCACCAATAGCGTGTTTATGATTGACCTCGCAAAAATGCCACATTTGCTTGTGGCTGGCGCAACGGGACAAGGAAAGTCAGTGGGTCTTAATGCCCTGATAACATCACTCTTGTATAAGAAACACCCATCACAGTTGAAAATCGTGATGGTAGATCCCAAACAAGTGGAATTTTCAATTTATGAAAAGATTGAAAAACATTATTTGGCAAAATTGCCGGGTGAGGGGAAGGCTATTATTACGGATACAGACAAGGTGGTGCAAACTCTAACTTCGCTGACGACAGAAATGGATAATCGTTATACGTTGCTAAAGGATGCTAATGTCAGGACTATAAAGGAATATAATGCCAAATTTGTGAGTCGCAAACTTAATCCGGTCAAGGACGTTTGCAATGATTTGCATCATCGGTTTTTGCCATACATTGTTGTTATAATAGACGAGTATGGAGACTTGATTATGACAGCAGGCAAGGATATAGAACTACCAATTGCCCGTATTGCGCAAAAGGCAAGAGCTGTTGGTATTCACATGGTGATAGCCACACAGCGTCCTTCAGTAAAAATCATAACGGGAACCATAAAGGCAAATTTTCCTGCCCGATTGGCATTCCGTGTTGCCAGTGGCACTGATTCAAAGACGATATTGGATGCCACTGGAGCCCAAAACCTGATAGGTAGAGGTGATTTCCTTTTTTCTCAAGGTGGTACCGATATAACACGTGTTCAATGTGCGTTTGTTGATACACCAGAGGTTCAAAAGATTAATGACTTTATTGGTGATCAACAAGGCTATCCAGAAGCGTTCCGTTTGCCTGAATATGTGGATGCTGATGGAACTGTGGTTGGTGGCAGTGAGGTGGATACAAAATCTTTGGATCCGAAGTTGAAGGAGGCTGCGGAATTGGTCGTCTCTAGTCAAAATGGGTCAACTTCCAATATCCAGCGAACTTTATCGTTAGGTTTTAATAGAGCCGGACGTATAATGGATCAATTGGAGGCGATTGGTATTGTAGGTCCAGTGAATGGAAGTAAACCTCGAGAGGTTCTGGTTGACAATTTGGACGTTTTGGAACGAATTTTTGATAATTTGAATAAATAATGATGAAGGACTCTATATATGATGCTTGGGCCAAATTAGGACCATTCGATCCAATATCGGATTTACCGGATTATCAAATTCCAGGTATTGACTTATTGAAAGGATATGATGCTGATGTTGCTCAACTTGGCGAGGATGAGCTGAGAACAAATAAGAATCGAATCACTCAGGTATTATCAAATCATGGAATAGAAATAACGTCAATAAGTGCTACCATTGGACCAACAATTACTTTGTATGAAATAGTTCCAGCTCCAGGTGTCAAAATATCAAAAATCAAGAGTCTGGAAGATGATATGGCTTTAAGCCTTTCAGCTGCAGGTATTAGAATCATTGTACCAATATCAGGAAAAGGTACTGTTGGTATAGAGGTGCCAAACAAGAAACCTCAGATAGTGTCAATGAGGTCAGTTATAAATTCAAAGGCATTCCAGAAATGTAAATATGAATTGCCCGTTGCGTTTGGTAAGACTATCACCAATAGCGTGTTTATGATAGACCTTGCAAAAATGCCTCATTTGCTAGTGGCGGGGATGGAACAATCGTCGGTATTGGATGTTCTTATAATATCTCTCTTATATAAGAAATATCCTTCACAGTTGAAATTTGTATTGGTAGATACTAGAGAAGTGGATTTTACAACCTATGCAAAGATTGAAAAACATTATTTGGCTAAGTTGCCAGGATTGAGTAAGTCTATTGTTACAGATATCGACAAAGTAGTGCCGACATTGGACTCTTTGACAACGGAGATGAATAATCGTTATTTGTTGTTACATGATGCCAAAGCTAGGAATATAAAGGAATATAATGCCAAATTTGTGAATTGCGAACTTGATTCAGCCAAGGATGTTTGCTATGGTTTGCATCATCGGTTTATGCCATACATTGTTGTTATAATAGACGAGTATAGAGACTTGTTGACGGTAAAGGATATGGAACTATCAATTGTCCGAATTGCACAATTGGCAAGAGCGGTGGGTATTCACATGGTGATAGCCACCCATCATCCTTCTGCAAAAGTCATAACGGGAATGATAAAGGCAAATTTTCCTGCCCGATTGGCATTCCGTGTTGCCAGTGGCACTGATT
>CALMUD010000206.1 GCA_937872735.1 uncultured Bacteroidales bacterium | reverse complement strand
GACTGGAGTTCAGACGTGTGCTCTTCCGATCTGATTCCATTTTATCCGACAAAGCACCAAGCTCTGCTGATATTTTAGTTGGAGAAAGCATTGCATCTGTTGCTTTTTCTCCATTATCACTAGTAAGACCAATAACACTATGTGAACCATCTATTTTCTGTCCAGTTTTTCCAAACTTAAAATGTTCAACCGTTTTACCAGAACCTTTATATTCTTCATCAACATCATCAGATGTAAATATCACCTTAGCAAATCCATTACTTCTTCTATTATATTCATCTGAAATCATTTGATCTGTTATATCCTGCTGTAACATATTTTCATTTGCTACAAGCAATGATGTCATGATGCTGTTGTATATTGCTATATTAAAATTATTTCTATTAGTTATTCCTTCATTTTTCATAAATGACTCATAACTATCTCTTACTTCTTTTGTTATTATTGAACAAAGTGCAGCCATGTTTTATCTTTTATATAATTGTTATTGTGTAAATTTAATACAGTTTATTTTACATTCTCACATTGTTTCTATCAATCTGTTCCAATTATCGCACGAAGTTTAATTTTCAAAATCGCATTTTTCCATTCACTTTAATTATTTTTGCACATTGGTTTTTGTATTTGCGGGTTACCTAAAGAAGATGTACCTTTGCCAACGCTTGGGCACACACCAGCCAGCCGACACCCCGACATGACAGACTCCAGCGACAGCCTGCCAAGCAACAAACAGAATAACCACAAAGGCGAACGAAAGCGGAGATAGAAAAAGGAATGAAAGCGAAAGAAATCATAATCTTCTTTGTCAGCATACTCATGGTGCTGGCCGCCATTGCCTTGGTATTTCCCAACAAAGGTGTGGAGGGCTACTTCCACACCTACCGTTTTCCTCATCTCGACAAGCTGCTGAACTTCCACCCCGAAAAGAAAGAGGTGAAAGCCCTTGACCGCATGAAAAACATAGAACAGAACATGCAGCTGGATGATAGCCAGCCCATGAGTGCCTACGACCGTGAGTTCATGCAATTCAACGCCAAAAATCCTGCACGCATCTATCTGCCACACAACAATGTGCATTATTTTGACAGGCTGTTTGCCCAGATGGATTCCTGCGTGAGCAAGGGCGAACTGCTGCATGTGGTGCACTATGGCGACTCACAGATTGAGGCCGACCGCATCACCTCCTACATACGCGAGCGGCTGCAAAGCCAGTTCGGCGGTTCCGGTCCCGGCCTGCTGCCAGTGGTGCAGCCTATCCACTCCTACACGGTGAAACAGCGCAACAGCAACAATATGGAACGCTATCTGGTGGACGGCACCCTGCAAAAGGTGGCGCTTGGCCGCCGATATGGCGCACTGGCACAGTACACCACCTTCAGCGGCAATGCCAATTTCCACATCTACACCAAAATGGACCGACACAACACTTTCAACAATATTCGGCTGTTTGTGGGCAACACAAGTCCAAACTTCCGCGCCCAGCTGGTGCCCGACAACAGCAAGCCGCTGGAGACGCACATCATAGCCAAGGCCACACCAGGAGCCAGCATCATCAACTGGAAAATGAGACGGGGCATCAGCGCCTTCACCATCAACGTGAGCGGGTCGGGTGAGCTGTACGGCGTATCACTCGATGCCCAATGCGGCATTGCGGTCGACAATGTACCCATGCGCGGCAGCCGTGGCACATTCTTCACCCGAATGGACCAGACGCTGTTCAGCTATATGCACCAGCAACTCAACACTCAGCTGATTCTGCTGGAGTTTGGCGGCAATGCAATGCCCATCATACAGACCCAACAGGATGTACTGGCCTACCGGCAACTGATGGATATGCAGATAAGGTGGATAAAACAATGCTGTCCACAAGCCACGCTGATACTGCTGGGCCCTACCGACATGAGCGAGAAAGTGGATGGACAGCTGCAAACCCGCCGGCTGCTGGAGGAAAACATACAGTGCATGCGTGACATCGCACTGCGCGACGGCATCGCCTTCTGGAATATGTATGATGTGATGGGCGGGCGCAACTCCATGCAAGAATGGGTGAGCCAGAACCCACCGCTGGCCATGCCCGACTATACCCACCTGAGCAATGCCGGTGCAGAGATGATAGGCAAGATGTTTGTGGAGTCGCTACTCAACTATTACGACCATTACCAGAAACGGAGCATTGCTGACAACAAACAGCCGCAACGCGCTCTAACCAACAAGATAAAGAAATGAATGACGTCATACCAGGACTATTAGGCTACAACGCCTCCGCTCCGCTACTGTTCACGCAGTTCTACTTCTGGATGTTCTTTCTGGTGGTGCTGGTGGCTTGCGCGCTCATAGGCAAACGCATAGCCATGCGCAACACATTTCTTTGCGCCGCCAGTTTCTTCTTTTATTACAAGTCGAGCGGCATCTTCGTCACCATACTGATATTCACTACCCTGTTCTGCTACCTCGACGGCAAGCTGATACACAAAGCCAGCAGCGAGGGCAAACGGAAGGCTTGGCTGATTCTTGGTCTCATCGTCAATCTTGGCACCCTCAGCTACTTCAAGTATGCTTACTTCATCACCGATATGGTCAACCAGCTGCTGGGTCTTCACCTCAGGGTGTGGGACGCTTTTGCCTGGATAGGCAACAAGGCTACCGGCAGCAATATGTTCGACGTGGACCATATTCTGCTGCCCGTTGGCATCTCCTTCTTCATCTTCCAGAGCATCAGCTACCTCATGGACATCTACCGCAAACGCATACTGCCCCTCGGCAATGTGCTCGATTTCGGTTTTTACGTCAGTTTCTTTCCCCAGCTGGTAGCAGGCCCCATTGTCCGCGCCAGCACCTTCATCCCGCAGATTTACAAACCATTCTTTCTGGGACGCCGTCAATTCGGCATCGCCATATTCTGGATACTCAACGGCCTGGCCAAAAAGATAATACTGAGCGACTACATAGCCGTCAACTTTGTGGACCGTGTTTTCACCAATCCCGACATGTATTCAGGATTTGAGACGCTGTCGGCCCTGTTCGGCTACTCGCTGCAAGTGTATGCCGACTTCTCAGGCTACACCGACATCGCCACTGGTGTGGCCATGCTCATGGGATTCTACCTGCCACAGAACTTCAATTCACCATACAAGGCACCCAATCCGGGCAACTTCTGGAAGCGGTGGCACATCTCGCTGTCGCAATGGTTGCAGGACTACTTGTACATACCACTGGGCGGCAACCGCAATGCCACCTTCGGCACCTACTGCTGCATCATCACCATTGCTCTGATTGCTGTCATTCTGTCGGGCAGCATCTGGGTGGCGCTGGTGATAGGCGCCATTGCACTGGCAGTGGGCACCACTGCAGTGCTGAAACCAGAACGAAGAAAAAAGATAAACACCAACCTCAACTCAATGAACACCATGCTGCTGGGTGGTCTGTGGCACGGCGCCAGCTGGAACTTTGTGATTTGGGGCGGACTGAATGGCACCGGCATGGTGATATTCAAGTTCTGGAAAAACCGCGATGTTTATATGCGCACCCTGATTATCATGCTGGTCACACTGGGCTTCTGCTTCCTCTCACTGCGCTACGGCTACCCCGCTTTCATTATTGGCGCCGTATGGACGGGAGCCATATTTGTGGGCACCTTCATCCGCATGATATACAATCTGCTGGGCGGCACCAACCCACATGCCACCATGGAGCACGCATGGGCCATAGCCCAGACCTTCGTGTTCATCACCTTCACCCGTCTCTTTTTCCGCTCTGGCTCCAATCTGGACCCAGCCCAGGCCAATAAGGCCGCTTGGGAGACTGCCAAAACCATGATTAACCAGATGGCCTGCGCCTGGAACACTGAACTGATACCCCAAATGATATATGGCTACCGCTACGTCTTCTTTCTGATTGTGGCGGGCATGACCATTCACTGGCTGCCTGAGCACTTCAAACGCCGTTATCGGCTCAGTTTTGCCATGCTGCCATTGCCTGCCATGGGGGCTATGGTCATTCTGGTGGTGTTCATCATCTACCAGTTCATGACCGCCGACCTCCAAAAATTCATCTATTTCCAGTTCTGAACCTTCCCCAATAATCCATCTTCAGAGCAAGGCTGAGTGTTACAAAACAGAGTAAGAAAACGAATGTAACACAAATGTAACATCACAGACATACCAATGCAGCCTTTCGTTTCGTATATTTGCCACAGCAATCATCCTAAAAGAATGAGGCATAACCAAGGAAAAAAGCCATGGAAGAGAACAAAAAGATATTAGTGGTGGATGACGAAGAGGACATCTGCGAAATACTGAAATTCAATCTGGAGAACGAGGGCTACGAGGTTGACACCGCCAACTCTGCCGAGGAGGCACTGCACAAGGGATATGACCAGCTGAAAGCCTACCAGCTGATGCTGCTTGACATCATGATGGGTGAGATTTCGGGGTTCAAGATGGCAAAAATGCTGAAAGGACAAAAAGAGACCGCAGACATTCCCATCATTTTTATCACCGCCAAAGATACAGAGAACGATACCATAACGGGATTCACACTGGGAGCCGACGACTATATATCAAAGCCATTCTCAATAAAAGAGGTGTTGATGCGCGTGAAAGCGGTGTTGCGCCGCAGCGCACCGGCCGACAAACCCGACGCGGCACCTGCCAGCATTGAATACAAGACGCTGCGGATAGATATGGAACGGAAAGCCGCCTGCATTGACGGACAAGACATCAGCCTCACAAAAAAGGAATTTGAAATACTGCGTCTGCTGCTGGGCAAACGGGGACACGTGTTCAGCCGAGATGAGATTCTGCAACAAGTGTGGAGCGACGAGGTGCTGGTGCTGGACCGTACCGTAGATGTCAACATCACCCGTCTGCGCAAGAAGATTGGCATTTATGGCCCCTGCATCACCACCAGACTGGGCTACGGATACTGCTTTGAAGAGGTCTGACCACTGAAAATCAACAAGACATGAAAAAAAGACATCTCTCATTCAGCTGGCAGCTATTTCTGATGGTGGCTACGCTGTTTCTGGCCTTTGCCACCTGCTTCATATTCTTCCAGTACAGCCGCGAAAAAGAATACAAGATAGACCTGCTAAACACCCGTCTACAAGATTTTAACAACGAGATGTACCTATTCGTACGCGATGCCCGACAAAACACAGGACATTCGCCCTCCAGCAAGGAACTGACACGATATACCAACGAATATATATCGACACATGGACTGAACAACCTGCGTGTGACACTTATCAGCGGCAACGGCACCGTACTCTACGACAACTTTGACGCCAATGTGCACAGCATGCAGAACCACCTGAACCGCACCGAAGTGCAACTGGCATTGAAATATGGCTCGGGGTATGCCATCAACCGCACCTCACACACCTTGGCCAGCAACTTTTTCTACTCAGCCACTTGCTTCAAAGCTGACAATATGTTTATCCGCAGCGCCCTGCCCTATGATGTAAGCCTGAGCAAAGCCCTCCATGTGGATTCGCTTTTCATCTATTTTGCCATCATCATCAGTCTGCTGCTCTATCTGCTCTTCTTCAAATACACTCAACGCATGGGGCAATACATCACCCAGCTGCGGCACTTTGTGCAAAAGGCTGATAAGGATGAGCCCTTTGAACCGGAAGAGATAACCACCTTTCCAGACAACGAACTGGGAGAAATATCACAACACATTGTACAGATATACAAAAATCTGAAAACAACCAAAGAGGAACTGACGCTGGAACGGGAGAAACTGATAACCCACCTGGGACTGTCGCACGAGGGACTGTGCATCTACGACCACAATTACAAACGGATTCTCTCCAACCCTCTGTTTGCCCAATACAGCAACCTGATAGCCGACAACCCCGTCAGCACCGATGAGGCGACGCTGCAGCTGCCCGAAATGCAGCCAGTGACTCGGTTTTTGCGAGAAACTGACAACACCACCGACCACACCGAACGGAAGTTCTGCACCGAAATTGAGAAAAACGGCAAGATTTTTGCCGTGGAGTGTGTCACATTCCACGACGGCAGTTTCGAGCTCTCCATTACCGACATCACACAAACAGAGGAACAAGCCCGGCTGAAACGACAGATAACACAGAACATAGCCCATGAGCTGAAAACTCCCGTGAGCAGCATTCAAGGCTATCTGGAAACCATCAACAACTCTGACAACATGAACGAGGACACCCGGCAGCAATTTCTGAGCCGCTGCTATGCCCAAAGCAACCGACTGGCCAATCTGCTGCGCGACATTACCGTGCTGACCCGTATGGATGAGGCCTCGCAAATGATTGACAACACGGAAGAGGTGGACTTGACCCTGATAATGCAGAACATACAACGCGAGACCGCACTGCAACTGGAGGAGAAAAAGATGAGGATGAACAATCTGCTGCGCAATGGGCTGACAGTAAAAGGCAACAGTTCTCTCATCTACTCCATATTCCGCAACCTTACCGACAATGCCATCGCCTATGCGGGCGAGGGCAGCACCATCACCATACGCTGCTACCGCGAGGAGGACAACCTGCTCTATTTCAGTTTTGCCGACAACGGGGTCGGAGTGGGCACCGAACATCTGAGCCGCCTGTTCGAACGGTTCTACAGAGTGGACAAAGGCCGCAGCCGCAAAATGGGCGGAACAGGCCTGGGGCTGGCCATCGTGAAGAATGCGGTGCTGTTTCACGGCGGCAACATCAGCGCCAAAAATGTTCAGGACGGCGGACTGGAAATCATGTTTACCCTGCACCGTTAGGCCCAAACCTGTCCTTCCCACCTTTCCCGACTCCAATTGTAACACGATTGTAACACCGCTGTAACACGCACAAAACAGAGCTCTGCTACATTTGCGCAAGAAACCAAAAAAGCGCAAATATCATGGCTACATTTTATGTTGGAATTCTATGTTTTCTTTTTCTGCTGGCAGCCTTCGACCTGCTGGTAGGTGTCAGCAACGACGCCGTCAACTTCCTCAACTCTTCCATCGGCAGCAAGGCAGCACCGTTCAAGGTCATTCTGCTGATAGCGGCAATAGGCGTATTTGTGGGCGCCACCACCAGCAATGGCATGATGGACATAGCCCGGCACGGCATCATGCAGCCGGACTTATTCAGTTTTCATGAGGTCATCTGCATCTTTCTGGCAGTGATGGTGACCGATGTGGTGCTGCTGGACGTATTCAACACTTTGGGTATGCCCACCTCCACCACCGTGTCGATGGTATTCGAGTTGCTGGGCGGCACTTTTGCCATTGCCATGCTTAAAATAGCTGGCGACGCAACCCATACTTTGGAATTTGCCGACCTCATCAACACCGACAAGGCCCTTTCGGTGATACTCGGTATTTTTCTATCGGTGATTGTGGCTTTTGTCATCGGCACCATCGTACAGTTTGTGGTGCGTATGGTATTCACTTTCGACTATAAGCCTAAAATGAAATATCTGGCTGGGCTGTTTGGCGGCATAGCCGTCACCACCATTATCCACTTTCTGCTGATAAACGGACTGAAGAGTGCCACCTTCATGACTCCCGAACATCTGGAATGGATACACACTCACACACTCAGCATCATATTCATCTGCTTCGTGGTGAGCGGAGCTCTGATGCAGGTGCTCTATTGGATGAAGATCGACATTCTGCGCATCATAGTGCTGCTGGGCACTTTTTCTCTGGCAACCGCCTTTGCGGGTAACGATTTGGTCAACTTCATCGGTGTGCCGCTGGCAGGTTATTCCTCCTTTTGCGATTTCTCTGCCAACGGGGCCAACAATCCCGACCAGTTTCTGATGGGGTCGCTCAACTCATCGGCTCACACGCCTATCATATTTCTGATAGCAGCCGGCTGCATCATGGTGTTCGCCCTCATCACCAGCAAGAAAGCCCACAATGTGGTAAAGACAGAACTGGGTCTGAGCAAACAGAACGAGGGGGACGAGATGTTTGGATCATCGGCAGTGGCCCGCAGCATAGTGCGCAACTGCACTGCCTTTGGCAAATTCTTGCACAGAGTGTTGCCTGCCGGTCTGTTCACTTGGCTCGATGGCAGATTCAATACCGACAAAATGGAAATGGAAAATGGTGCCGTGTATGACAAGATGCGGGCCACCGTCAATTTGGTCATTTCCAGTCTGTTGATTGCTTTCGGCACTTCCATGAAGTTGCCGCTCTCCACCACCTACGTCACCTTCATTGTCGCCATGGGTAGTTCATTATCCGACCGTGCATGGGGACGCGACAGTGCGGTGTTCCGTATCACTGGTACGCTGTCGGTGATAGGCGGTTGGTTCATCACTGCGGGAGTGGCGTTCTGCATCTGTGCGGTAGTCAGTCTGGCCATGTTCTGGGGCGGACAGGTTATAATGGTGGCTTTTGTCATAGTGGCTATTGGTCTGCTGGTTCGCAGTCATCTGAAATACAGTCAAAAGGAAAAGGAACAGCACGACCAGGGTGACAATGTGTTTGAACAAATAATACACAGCACAGACAAGGCCAAGACCTTGGAGTTGCTGAAGGAGCACACCCGTGAGACCAACAGTTACATCCTGCAATTTGTGGCCGACACTTTCCGCAGCCTCACCGATGCCTTTGTAAAAGAAGACCTCAAAACACTGCGCAAAAACATCAAGGACATTGACAATGCCAAGGAAATGGAGAAAAAGATACGGCGCCGCGAGCTGATAGGATTGCGCAAGATTGAAGAGAACACGGCCATCGTGAAGAGCACATGGTTCCACCTCGACAGAAACTGCAATATGCAGCTCATCTACTGTCTGAAACGTCTGTGCGAGCCTTGCAAGGAACACGTTGACAACAACTTCACCCCCATATCGGCAGAAAACGTCAAGGAATTTATGCCGCTGCGCGAAGCCGTCACCCAATATATGGAGCAGACACGCGAGGCTATCATCAACAATGACTACAGTAAATCAGACTCATTGGCAATAACGGGCGATGAAATAAAGGAACAGCTGAGCGAACTGCGCCACAAACATGAAAAGGCCATGCAGCATGACCCTAATATGCGCAGTTCTCTCATCTACCTGAGTCTGCTGCAAGAAACGCAAGAATTGACTGACACTACCCGCCACCAGCTGCGTGCCAGCCACCGATTCCAAGAATAAAAAAAGAGAGATAAAAAACAGAACGCCGGACCTTAGAGGCCCGGCGTTTTTTATAATATAAATAGAAAACACCTAAATTATATTCGTAATAACAGAAATAGGTGTAATTATTTTTTCAGTCGTCCAACTTCACATTGGGGTTCAGATACTGCCGTTTGCCATCGGTAACCTTGCCATACTGCACCGCCATCTGCGGACAACGATGGAAACACGCACAACACTGCATACAGTGGTTTCTCCATTGGGGCTTGCCATCCTGCATACGAATGTTATTGACCGGACACACTTTGGAACACAGCGAGCAACCCACACAAGCATCAGTAGCATGAAACGGAGTGTGACCACACTGGAAATGCCGGAAAAGAGGATTGACCAAATGTGTCTTGAGCCATGCCATACGGCCTGGATTGTACAAACCTGCGGCATCGGTAGAACCCACCCGCATACGCGCCTCTATCTTGTCGAGCTGATCAACTGCCGCTGCCAACTTTTGGTCACGCACCGCATCAGCATCCACCTCAAAACCACGCATCAGCACATAGTCATTTGGCATGGTCAACGAAAAGCAGGCACTCAATTTCAGATTGAGACGCAACAACATACGCGCCACCACCGCATTGGTAGTACCACAATCATCACCACAAGTACATAGCGCATACACGCCTACCGGCTTTCCCGTAAAGTGGAACTTTTTCAAGAAAGTGGACATCACCATAGGCACACTCCATGAGTGAACAGGGAAGGCCAATATCAGCCGCTCATTCTCGCCAAAATCATAATCGCAGGCATTATACCCGCCCTTGGCTATGGCATTGACCGAATAAAGCGTCTCGTCCAAATCCTTGCTGATGCGCCGTGCAGCCCAATAAGAATTACCCGTAGAGGTGTAACAGAATATCATATATATGAATTGAGTATTTGTGTTTTAAAGAAATATATCATAACAAGTTCTGATAATAAAAGCAGCCAGCAGGCAACTTGTTTTTTAATTTTTCATCCGGCTCAGAACGGAACAGACCAAAAGCCGAAGCACCAGAGCCCGACATAGAGGCATAAACCGCTCCCGCCCGATAAAGCAAACGCTTCACCTCCGCTATGACGGGGAATTTAGGAAATATGCTGCCTTCAAAATCATTGGAGATGCAGTTCTTCCAATCTTCCATCGGACGGCTTATGAGGTCACACACTGGTATTTGCGTGGGTGTGGAATGAATACCGGCAAAAGCATCCTTGGTCGATACAAAGACATCGGGCTTGACCACCACTATCCAGAAACCATCCAGCGAAAGACTGACGGGCGTCATCTGCTCACCAATGCCAGTGGCATAAACAGGTTTATCCACCACAAAGAAAGGGCAATCGGCACCCAGCTTTGCAGCCATCCCAATGAGTTCATTTTCAGGTATATCCAACTTGAAAAGCTGATTAAGCAATACCAGCATAAAGGCACCATCAGCGGAACCGCCTCCCAGACCTGCCCCCATAGGACTGCGTTTGTCAAGCCATATATGGACGGGAGGCACCTCATGCGTCATTTTAACAAGATGCAAAGCTTTGACGACAAGGTTCTTTTCCACATCACCTGCCACAGGCAATCCATAAGACGTGAATGTATATTCAGGGTCACCCTCTTCACCAGGTATCACTTCCAGTGCGTCGGAGATGCCAATAGGATAAAACAAGGTCTCGAGATTATGGTAGCCGTCAGGCCTGTCTGACACAATGTTCAGACCTATATTGATTTTGGTATTCGGGAATACTATCATTTAAGCGTTCTTCAAAACTGGATGCAAATATAATGTATTATTCGCAAACTAAAAACATGAACTGCCCAGTACGGGGATTATGGCACAAAAGAGCCTTTGAAAAAACAACTTACTTTCATTAATAGCTCCTTTGCAGATTACACCAAATTAGCGTAATTTTGGGCAGGAATAATAAAATGAGCATTAAATGAAAAAATTAGTACCATTTCACATTACGGCAACAATCATCCTACTGGATGCCTGCCACCACCGATACTGGCAACAGACTCCCGATGAATAAAGAATAGAACTGATTTTCCAACAGACTCATAAACATTCAAACACCCAAAGGAATATATGGAAAGGGCAATAAAATTTCTGCAAGAGAATAAGGAGGTGGCTTTGGCCACAGTAGAGAATGACAAACCCAAAATCAGGGTTTTTCAGATAATGAAAATGGAGGGTACCAACCTCTACTTTGCTACGGGCTATCAAAAGGAGGTATACCGCCAACTGACAGCCAATCCGGCCATAGAGGTTCTGGCCATGAAGGGAGACTTATCTGTGCGTATGGCGGGCAAGGCGATATTTGACGTGGACGATGCCACCTGCCAGGAAATTTATCAACAGAACCCGGTGCTGCCCCGCCTCTATGCCGACTATAAAAAACTGGCCTACTTCCGCCTGGAGCTGCACAAGCTGGACTATTACGACCTGAAACCAACCCCGCCGCTATTTGAGTCGTACGACTTCAGCCCCGCCGCGCTCGATATGGGCAAAGACGAGACAACCATCAACACCGATGACCGCACCCTGACCATCCCCATCGGTCTGCGGCAAGTGATTGACAAGATGATGCACACCCCACCGACACCCGCCGAGATGGAAACAGCCATCAATGAGGTGGAAGATGCCATTGCCACCATTGGCAGCGCCACTCCCATCATGATGAATATCTCCACTTCCGACTTATGGGTGAGGAAGGCTGTGAAACTTTATGACGAAAATGCCACAATGCCCTACACGCTGACTAAACAAGCTCTGGAAGAGATATTCAGCCGACTGGGATTCATCATTTCAGGCCGACCAGCCAACACCGACCAGCTACCTTCGGAGCCCGAATTTGCCGCTACGCTGCTGATGCTGCGCGAGGTGATGAATCATCTGAAAATGGAGGCTATGCAAGTGGAGTGAGAAACTCGCCTCCTTATTTTTGGGAGAAAATTATATGTCTTTCGTTTCTAAATAGTTAACTTTGCAGTCGTAAAAAAATACAGAAAACAACATAATCAAAATGAGCAACGTAATAGATGTGCTGCAACAAAGACGCAGCATCCGCCGCTACGAAGATCGCCCCGTAGAGAAAGAAAAGATAGAGACCATACTGCGTGCCGCACTGATGGCCCCCTCATCAAAGAGATGTACGCCTTGGCACTTTGTAGTGGTCGATGATAAAGAAAAACTGCAAAAGATGTCGGAAAGCCGAACCATGGGCAGCACGTTTCTGAACGGCGCTCCCGTTGCCATTCTGGTGCTGGCCGAAGAGAGCAAAAGTGATGTATGGGTAGAAGATGCCACCATCGCCGCCATTCTGATGCAGGTGGAGGCTACCGATCTGGGACTGGGCAGCTGCTGGGTGCAGGTGCGCAACCGCATGAAGGACGACAAGACTTCCACCGAAAGCTATCTGAAATCTTTGCTCGGATTTCCCGACGGACTGAAAGCCGAATGTATGATTGCCATCGGCTACAAAGGCGAAGAGAAAAAACCTTTTGACGAGGCCCACATATTAAAAGACAGAATCCACTGGAATCAATTTTAAAACCAACAAAAAAATGGAAATAGTAGACGAAACGCCTAAAACTCCCAACAATAAGGAGAATAGACCCACAATAGAGGAATCACAAAGAGAACCAAGAACCCCCAGAGAAAACGAGACAAACAGAAATCAAGAATCCGTTGAAAATAAAGAAGAAATGGCAACGAACAAGAACAAATTTGACGTAAAGAAATTATTGAACGACAGCTGGGTGGCTTGGGGAGTTACACTGGTGGTCATAGGTGCCTTGTACCTGATAAAATCACTGAAGATATTTGATGCGGATTGCTTTCTGTTCCAGCCCAAAAACTTCCTGCTCTATGCAGGTATCATATTCCTGGCCTGCCGCAGCTATGTACTGGGTGGTCTTTGGCTGATATTCGGCGCATTGGCCCACATGGACATGATACTGAAAGTGGTGGAAAAACATCCTGGACAAGTATTCCCTATTCTTATCATAGTGATTGGCATTGTGGTGATAGCGCTGCACCAGCATGGGCGAAAATCCTGAATTTGCGATATTGGGCAGTGGCAATCTGGCTACCAATATGGCCATGGCACTGCATAAGGCAGGACTGCATATCAGCCTGATATACAGCAAAGAGGCTGAACATGCCCAACGCCTTGCGGCATTGGTCGATTGCAAGTGGACCACACAGCCAGAGGAAGTGAGTCAAGAGGAGACCGACATTGTTCTGTCCGCTCTGAAAGACGATATTGCCCCCGATGTCTGGCGCCAAATCAACTTCAGGGACAGACTGCTGCTACATACTGCTGGCAGCCTCCCTATGAGTGTGCTGGACAGCCACAGCCGCAACCATGGCGTAATTTATCCGCTGATGACGCTAAGCAAGAACAGGATACTCGATTTCAGCAACCTGCCGTTGCTGATTGAGGCCAACAGCAGCCAAAATCTGCAAAGAATCAAGGACCTCGCCTCCCGGATGAGCCACAAGGTGTATGTAGCCAGCAGCGAGACCCGCGGCAAGGCACACTTGGCAGCCGTCTTTGCCAACAATTTTTCCAACCACATGTATGCCAAAGCCAGCGAGTTGCTGCATGACAGCGGACTACCCTTCGAGGTGCTGTTGCCCCTCATTGACGAGACGGCCAACAAGGTGCACCAGCTGACACCAGCCGAAGCACAGACAGGTCCTGCCATCCGCTATGACCAGAATATCATGGCAAAACACAAGGCGATGCTCAGTCCCGATGATGCCGCTCTATATCAAGCAATAAGCCTCAGCATACATCAAATGATGCAGCAAAACAACCAGTAGCGAAATGAAAGAATTTCTGACAAATCTGAAAAACATAAAGGCTTTTGCCTTTGACGTGGACGGGGTACTGTCATCTGACATGGTATCACTCCACCCCAATGGTGAACCCATGCGCGTGGTAAACATCAAGGACGGCTATGCCATACAGCACGCCGTAAAAAAAGGCTACCCCATCGCCATCATCACGGGTGGACACACCGAGTCGGTCAAAACCCGTTTCGCTGGTCTGGGCGTGCCCGATATCTATATGAACTCAGCCTACAAAGTGGACGACTTCAAGGACTTTGCCCAAAAACACGGGCTCGGTCTGGGCGAGATACTATATATGGGCGACGACATTCCGGACTATAAAGTGATGCAGATATGCGGTTATCCCTGCTGCCCCAATGATGCGGTGGATGAGATAAAAGCCGCGTCCTGCTACATATCGCCGAAAAATGGCGGCTACGGCTGCGGACGTGACGTGATAGAAAAAGTGCTGAAGGCTCAAGGCAAATGGATGGACGATGCCAAAGCCTTTGGCTGGTAATGAATTGAAATCAAACAAGACAAATAAAGAATATATGGGTTACATCAAATTAATGAGATTGCCACTGCTGGCAGCCATTGCCATTGCGCAACTGATGATGCACTATCTGGTAGCGGTACCAATAATTGGCATCAGCGTTTACTCTTTTCCCACTTGGCAACTGGTACTGATGATACTCTCCACCCTTTTCATTGCGGCTGGAGGCTTTGTCATTAACGACTATTACGATATGCGTATCGACGAAATAAACCGCCCCTTGAAGCGGATTGTGGGCAACGAGGTGAGCAAGCACGATGCCATGACATTCTACATAGTACTGTCGGTGATTGGGCTGCTGCTGTCGGTGGTACTGGGTGTGGCAACCCGCAGCGTCGATTTCTGCTTCATCTTCATCACCATGATAGGCTTGCTGTGGTTCTACTCGTCAAGCTACAAGCGCACCCTGATAATAGGCAACCTGATAGTGGCCGCTTCCATTGCACTGATTCCTTTTGTGGTTGCCATGTTTGAAAGCCGCAACGTAATGATGTGGTGGGGCGAACAGATAGTCGCTCTTTACGGCACCGTAACTCCCGATGAACTGAAACAAGCCAACCCTACCATCTCTACCATTTACTCCACTATCGGCTATTTTTCCATCTATGTATTCGGCTGGATGCTGATACACGAAGTGATACGCAATCTGGACGAAATAAACGGGGAACGCGAACTGGAATGTCACACCATGCCTATTGTATGGGGAGAAAAGACGGCCAAATACATCGGTTGCGGTCTGATTGTCCTTATCAACATAGTTTGTGGATACTTTTTGATAAGGAATATGGAGTCGCTGCAAATAATGTCGGTCAGCTATTATGTATGCAGCACGCTGGCATTCTCTGCAGCACTCATATACTTTCTATTGACCGCCCAGTCACGCCGCGATTATCAGATATGCCGACTGCTAGTCGGTCTGTGTCTGGCGGCTGGCATCTGTTATAGCGCCATTTTCTGGCATCTGCATCAAGTAGCTGCCGCATCGGCTGGTATGATGGGCATGTAAGAATAAGTATAAGAGATACAGCAAAATAAATACAAGAAAAGCGCAGTCCAAGAATTTGGACTGCGCTTTTCTTATTATATCCTTGTTGTTAATATTTCAATACATTTTGTAAGTAGTCTTCAGCACTCTGAACTCAGTACGGCGATTCACCTGATTAGCTACATCCTGCTGGTCGGAGGTCATTTTATCGAGTGCGGCATCATCCAATATCTGTCCCTCCTGCATATAATTGTACTTCTGAGCCAGTTTACGGTCAACCACCATCGGGTCAGACTTGCCATAACCTTTGGCGGTAAGACGTTCCGGCTCAATGCCCTTGTGCACCAGATAATCGACTACCGACTGGGCTCGCTTGCCCGACAAATCAAGGTTGCCCTCCGCCGAACCAATACGGTCGGTATGCGCACCTATCTCTATGGTGACATTCGGATTGTCGTTGAGCAGTTTCACCAACTTGTCGAGTGAACGATACGATGCAGCGGTGAGTGAGGCCTTGCCGAAATCGAAAAAGATGTTATCCAGACCAACGGGTTTGGAGATGGATGACAAAGCCATATCCACTGAAAATGTCTTGCTGTCATCGAGACTGTCGGTCGAGAGGTCCATTTTCTGGTTAAGGTAGCCACGGCAATTGCCAAGCAGCACATACTTCACATTACGCTTGAGCGGATAACTGAAAGTGCCATTTTTCTTGGTACGCAACTTCACATTGGTACCATCATTGCCCACAATACGCACTGTGGCATCGCCCAGACTCTCACCCGAGGTGGCCGTAACGTGACCGTCAATGGCAAACAAGACAGGAGGCAAAACGAAGCTCCACAATTTGTCGTAGCCCTTACGGTCATCACGATTGGAAGTAAACATACCCTTTTCACCCTCCTTCACAAAACTCATTCCAAAGTCGTCCATATTGGAGTTGATAGGGTACATCATATTATGGACAGGACTCCAATGGCCCGCCCTGTCGAGCGTGGCATAAAAGATGTCGAGACCGCCAAAACCTGGCCATCCATTCGATGAAAAATAAAGGACCGTATCGTTACGGAGGGTCGGAAACATTTCGTCGCCAGCGGTATTTATCATAGGGCCACAATTCTGCGGAGCCCCCCACTTGTCTCCATCCTTCACACTGAACCAGATATCCTTGCCGCCATAGCCACCCTTGAGGTCAGACACGAAATAAAGAATCCGGCCATCGGAAGAGATGGTTGGATGGGCAAAAACAACCGAGCTGTCCTTAGAAAGCTGCACCTTGACCGACTTGCCCCATTTGCCACCCGAACGGGTACACATCATGATATCGGCACCAAGCGTTTCTCCCTTTACCGCACGACAACGCGTATAGTACATTACCTTGCCATCGGCCGAGAAACAAGGAGAACCCTCATCGTCGTTGGTATTTACATCTCCCTCCATCGGCTCTATATTGTCCCAGATACCAGCCGAATTACGGCGAGAGGTATATATATTCTGCGTAGGGATTCCCGTTATCTTGCTGGCCTTTCGTTTCTCGCCCTTTTCGGTACGCGAGGTAGAAAAGTAGACCACATCAGAGTCTCCGGCAGGGAAAGCGGGATTGGCCTCACTGCGTTTCGACAACAACTCTTTGACAGGAGCCACTTGATAACGCGTCGGATTCTTCTGCCAGTCTATGGCCTCCTCTGCCGATTTCTTGCCATTGACCGCCTGCTGGTCGTTAGGGTGTCCCTGCAAATAGACATCGTAATTTTTAACAGCCTCCTTGGGGTTCTTATTCTTGCGCAGCACGTCGGCATACAGCAAATAAGAAGCCGAGTCGGAACAATGATAATGGGTGGCATTTCTGAGCGTCCGTTCGGCCTTGGTGTTATCGTTGACCAGAGCGTAGCAACTGCCCATACGGTAAGCCACATACGCCTTGCGCTGGCGGTCCTTAGTGGCACTGATGCGTGGATAGACCAGTCTATAGATTCCTGCGGCCTTATAATATTCTCCTATCTCGTACTTCTTGTCGGCCCGTTTCACCATTTGATTGACGGAACAAGATGCACAAAGCACCGTCAGGGCCAGAACCACAAATCTCAATATTTTCATCGTCATTTTCATTCTATTTCTTAGCCGTGCTATCCTTTTTTGCTTTCTTCTTGCTATCCGAACCCGTAAACACTGACTGGATAGGGTGCCAATAATGATTGAGCCATTCACCATAGGTATCAAAATCCTCACGATAAATAAGTCCCACACCTTGTGTCTGAGCCGAAGTCTGCTTAAAGTAACTATTGTTGGAACGGTTGAACGCCTTGACTCTGAATTTGCCAGAAGGCGTCAGTTTATACTCGATATCAAAATCCATAATACCACTCGACACATTGGACGAAGCCTGAGTAGAATTATTGTCACGATAGCCAAAATTGCCATTCAACTGCAAGCGGTCGTTGAGGAACTGGGTAGAAAGCGACATTTCGAACTCACTGGCCGTAGCCTGTTGATCCGAACCAGGATTGTAATTGAGTCCCACATCCACGTTATTGTCGATACGTGATAACATACTTCCCACTTCGGACGATAAGGTAGAGAAACCCACCGACGACAATTCGCTATTGCCAGTGCCCGACGATGTATTCTTCTTATCCATCGTGTAGAAGTGTCCAAGCGCCAACAACGACGCCACGTTTCGGCTTACCAGTTCATCGGTGTTGATTACGCTGCTGAGTTTTCGTTTCACCTCATCATCGGCATTAGGCAAATCGATGCCGAACTTGATGACAGGTTTCTGAATGGTACCCGTAATAAACAGCAGGCAATCCACATTAGCCGTAGTCATATTGATGTTGGGGTCGTCCAGTATGCCCACCAGCGAAGCATTCAGCGAATAGTCAGCTTTCACGTCCAGGTCGGCCGAATATGGGCTGCCCGTCCAGTGCAAGGTGCTACCCTCCAGAATGTTGAACTTTCGCGATATAATACTCTGTATGGTAAAACGATAATCTCCCTTTGTTATTTCATAATTGCCATACATGCCGAAATCGGAAGTCTGCGAATCGTAGGTCAGACGCAAAGCTCCATTTCCCTGCGCACGGATAACATCGCCCTGCCGTTGGTCCATTATCAGCTGCACCTGGGCATCGGGGGTAGCCTCCAACTGCATATCGAGGTTAATCTTGGTATGCATTGTTTTCTCATCCTGTATGCGTTTGATTTTTTCCCTTCGGGCACGGCGCTTCTCCATTGCAGTCTGGTGGTCAGTAGATTCCACAAAGGTGATGTAATCGGCATCACTCACCGAGGAGGACCCTCCTATCGGTATGGTGACCTTGGTACCCTCCCGCGTTTTCACCTTCATACGGAAATTGACGGCATTCGGATTTCCAAAAATATTAACCTTGCCATCGGCAAAAGCCTGTCCGAAGAAAGTGGAATTGTCCTCTTCGGTAGTATTCAGGGCCATAAAGTTGTCACAATCGAGCAGCACCTTGAAGTTGAAATCCTTGAATCCATGATGCGTTACCGCTCCGTTCACTGTAGCTATATGGCCATTCTGGTCCTTGATAGGGCAATTATGCAGAGAGAACGAAGTAGGCGTCATGGTCACCGTGTCGGTCAACGAGTACTGTGTGTTGAGGAAGCCAATGCCAAAATTGAAATCCTTGACAAACACATTGCCTTGCAGACCGATATTGCCGAATTTGCCAAAGGCACGCGCCCGTCCGGTAGCAATTCCCGTTGAGTTTTCCATCACAGAACCGATATAGGTCCTCAGAAAACGGAGGTCTATATCGTGCAAATCACCATCAATGCACATGGAGTCACGACTCAGATAAATGCCGCCATAAATACGCGAACTGACCTTTGACAGATTGGATACAAGATTGCCGCCAAACAAGATGGAATTGTCTCTGTTGTCGAGCATGGATGCCACTTGCAGGTCACCAATAGGATATCCGTTAAGAGCGGTGCTGTCAATTTGCAGATTTGAACGGAAATAAGGTTTGGAGAAAATGTTGTAAACATAAACATCTCCATTGCCCAAACCAGCAAACGAGAACTTGCCCGCATTGACGATATTGCTGATATAGCTGAGCTGCAAGTCACGCAGATACACTCCGATACTGTCGCCACCCACACGCGATGACACGCCGTCTATCTTCAGCATCTGGTCACCATGGTCAAACAGAAAATCGCTGACCACCAGACGTTCTGGCGTAAGGCGAACCACACTTTGGTGCATATTCCAAGTGGTGTCATTGATGATGAATTTGGTCGGCTTTACAAAGAAATCGGCCGTAAGTCCCCGCTTGTCAAGTCCCTTGAGCACCGACAGCAGATTAAGGTCGCCACTATAGGTGACATCATTGGAATTGCTGAAATTGAAATGCGAATTGATGGAATCCTGACGTGCAGAGGCATTAAACGAGAGGTAGTAAGGATTACGTCTCTGATTTTTTGGCAAATGCGTCATACGCACCATCAGTTTTGCCTCGGCTCCAGGGTTTTCACAGAGCATTATCACATCCTCCATGTTGCTGGACCCTATGCGGATGAGCGGCGACTCAAGACGTACCCTGAATTTGTTGGTGATGTCGTTGAAGAATCCCGTCACGTTGGTCTCATCGACTATCGTTACAGGCAATTTGAACACATCGTTGAGCGGCTCCGTATTGTCAACCTTGAGTGCGAAAGAGAAATTGTTGCCTTTCTTTTGCGCATGTCCTTGAGGAATGATGGACGGCACATACTTGCGTAGAATGTCCTTGGTATTGTCCCACAACGAGGTCAACAGATAGTCTCCGGTTATGTTGCCATTGACATAGTCGGAACTGAGCGTGGCTGTCCGCCTGCCGCCCGAAGCGGGATTGACCGTCATGCTGATATTGTTCACCACCAAATCCTTGCCACTGCTGCGATGATACATAACATTGTTGATAGAGAATGAGCCATCGAGGTCATCGAAGCGACGGCCCGAAAAGTCCGTTTCTATCTCAAAAGCCAAGGAGGAGGCAGGGTCCACATTATTGAACAGATTGAGTTTTCCTAAATTAATCCGCTGCACCGTAGCCACGAATTTGAATTTTGGACGGGACGACAGAAAACTGATGCCTCCCTTGAAATTGAGAGAGGCGTTTTCGTCTCTCATGTTCAGCTGACCATAAAACCCTTCCTGACCGAACTTGCCATTCAGCGAGATGTTATGATAAGGGTATTTCTTATAAGTAAATGTGTCTACCTGTCCCACCGCCGACAGAGACAGCTGTTTGGAGGCCGTACGATTGGCATTGACACGCAGTTGGAATGAAGTGTTGCCCACCCCACTCTTGCGACCCAGCAAATCACCCAAACGGAAATTATGAGTTGCCACAGAACCCAAAATATTAAATTGGGAAAAATTGGAGGCTGGATTCTTGACATACACATCCATCTGCACCCTGCCCTGATTGACAGAGAGCAAGCCTTTGGAAGTGAAAGCCAGAACGGACCCTTTGAGGTGGCCCTGATAGGTCACGGTGCCCAGCGTGTCAATCATAGTGGGCAACTTGACAGGATTATGGGCGAAGGCATTACACAGATAACGGGCATCGGCCGCCGATGCCGAAAGGTCTCGAATCTCGGCATCGGCATACAATTGGCGGAAATCGGGCAATCCCCGCAAATAGAAATCGCCGTCAAGCATAAAGGTCTTGCCATAACTGACATATAGATTACGCGCCAACAGATTATCGACTGTCCCCGAAAAGGAGCCACTCAGATAGACTGTCTGAGGCATCTTGGCAAAGGCCGGAACAAATGGCGACAAGTCAGACAGTTTGACCTCCGAAGGCTTCAAATCGAGCAACACACGGAAATCGTGAAAATAATTCTTCGACTTGATATCCCGATAATACATTTCGGCCTGCTTGAAAGCTATGTTGCTGTTGGGCAACGATACGGCAAAATGCTGAAGACGGAGTTTCTGCTTGTTGCTGAGAATAGAGGTGGACAAATTGCTGAGCACCACCCCCGAAGCCTCACGGCAACTGATGCGGTGCAGCTTTATGTTGAGCGAGTCCTTGGAGAATCGGCGTATGAACACATTGCCATTAAGGGCGGAAATATCGAGATAAGCAGGATTGAAATGTCCCGGCTTTTCATTATACGGCACTTTGTGGAACGAAATATAACAGTTTTTAAAGCCTATCGTCTCCACTTCCGCACTCCACGTTACCTGAGTGGTATCTTTGTCTTTCTTTTTGAAGGCATCCACCACAAACTGATAGTTGTAGCGGCCAGTGGACCCTATCTGGTAAATGTGGGCACGCATATCGGTGAGTTGCACCGTACGGAGTGATATTTTGTTCTGAAAAAGAGGAATGATATTGACCGTTATTTTGGCTCTGTCGATATAGGCCAGCGTATCCTTTTGTTGGTCCTCCACATACAACTTATTGAGCACAAATGAATTAGGGAAATGCCATTCAACAGTTCCCGCTGTCACTTTCGAGTGGATTTTCTGGGACAGGCCCTCGGTCAAGGCAGACAAAATCTTCTGCTGTGTGCTCACATTCTGCAACAACAGATAGCCACACAGCAAAACCGTAGCAAGCAAGCCTACGAGAAATAGTAATATATATGTTATTTTTTTTATATCTTTGCCTTGTTTATTTCAACACGGCAAAAGTAACTAAATATTAGACACGAGCGAGAGTTTTTGGCTGTGTTTTTTATATATAAAGAAGAATAAAATCATAATATGTCAGTACATATTTTATCAATTGAATCATCGTGCGACGACACATCGGCCGCCGTGCTGAAAGACAGCTATCTACTGTCTAACGTCATTGCAAGCCAGAAAGTGCATGAATCGTATGGTGGTGTAGTGCCCGAACTGGCATCGCGCGCCCACCAACAGAACATCATTCCCGTGGTGCACGAGGCGCTGAAACAGGCTGGTGTGAGCAAAGACGACATAGACGCTGTGGCTTACACCCGTGGTCCCGGTCTGATGGGGTCGCTACTGGTTGGAACCTCTTTTGCCAAAGGATTCTCAGTGGCCCGCAACATTCCGCTGATTGATGTCAATCACCTGCAAGGACACATCATGGCCCACTTCATTCAGAAGGAAGGCGAAGAGAGTCACATTCCTCCATTTCCATTCCTCTGCCTGCTGGTATCGGGCGGCAACTCCCAAAT
>CALMUD010000205.1 GCA_937872735.1 uncultured Bacteroidales bacterium | reverse complement strand
TTCAGACGTGTGCTCTTCCGATCTTTTGACTTGTACCGAGTTGAGCGGAAATGAGATAGTCCGCTATGAGTGGAGCCATGGACCAACCGTGCAGACGGTGTATGTGTCTGAGTCCGATTCCTTCTCGGTGATAGCTACTGATGTGCACGGATGTATCAGTAATGTGGATAGCCAATATGTTTGGCAGCGGGTTCCTAAACCTGTTAATATTACGGGCGATTTCAATATTTGTGTGGAGCGGGAGGACACTGCTGTGATGGTGGCCAGCTGTCCTGAAGTGGTCTATTACAAATGGGTAAGTGAGCAGACTGGAGATACACTAATAGCCGACAGTAATGCGTATGGCGCGATTGTCCCTGGCAAATATCGGGCGATTGCTACCGACCAGTATGGATGTTCCTCTTATCTGACGGCTCAGGTTACAGGACGCAAGAATCCTAAAGTGAAGATTCGGGGAGCCGAGATTCCTGTCTGTGACCGTGATACAGCCACGCTGACGGCCGATGTGGATAATGATGTCCGATATAAATGGAATACGGGTGATACCACCAAGAATATACTTTGCCCGAAGAGTGGCGTGTTTATGCTTTATGGAGTCAGCCGCTTTGATTGTTACAGTTCTGATACTGCCAATCTGATTCTTAATGACATACCAGCAATGGAGACTTCCAAGAATTTGGGCTTCTGTCCTGGAAAATCTACTGATGTGACGGTGTCGGGAGCGCAGTCTTATTTGTGGAGCAACGGCTCCACCTCCGACCATGCCGAGTTTAATGCAGCGGGTTCCGAGTTCGTTATTGGCACAGATAAATATGGCTGCCATAAGCGTATCAACTTCAATATTTATCAGTTCCATGTTCCTGAAATCATGATTATGGCTTCGCCTTCCACTTTTGAACGGACTCTTCCCGTTGTGAATTTCGATGTTACCTCCAATGATACACTTGATAACTGTATGTTTAAGTGGACTTTGGGTGACGGAAATACTGAAGAGGCTCAGTCCTTTGCCTACACTTATGATATCACCAATCAGCGTCGTTTCTTTATTGGGTTGCTGATGACCACTACCGACGGTTGTGAAAAGTCGGTGCAGACCAGTGTGGCGTGTGATCTTGATATCCCCAATACCATTACTCCCAATGGTGATGGTATCAATGATGTGTTTATGAAAGGGTGCAAGGTGGAAATTTATGACCGTCATGGTGTCACCATCCATAAGGGGGACAATGGTTGGGATGGCCGGTTGAAGGATGGCCGTGTGGTGGCCGATACTTATTTCTATGTATTGACCGACATCACAGAAGAAAAATATTATGGATATCTAACAGTGAGAGTACAATGAAAATGATTAATAAAAAACTGCTGGCTGTCGTGATATCTGTCCTTTCGTTGTATGTTCCGGTGAGGGCACAGGTTGATTCCAACATAGGTCATTTCTGGACTGACCGTTCCTATTTTAATCCTGCTTATCTGGTCCCGGCTTTCCATTTTTCGTTGGATGCCCGTAAACAGCAGATTTTTTGGGGCAACCATACACTCGGAGGACAACCATTTACTTCGGCTGTCAATGTTACATGGTTCTTACATAAGCCTGGCATTCAGCTGGGTGCTCATGTCAAGTATGACAGGGCAGGATATACCAATCTGAGCAAGGCGGATGCCTCGTTTGCTTATGGCGTGGGCGTCGATGATAGGGTCAACTTTGGATTGTCGTGTGGCATCTCCTATTTCTATTATGATGTGAGCCAAGTGAAGGTGGATGATGATAATGATGAATGGGCATATAATCTGGATCGGACTATTCATCCCAACTATAATGTGGGGGTGGAGTGGATACACAAGGTGCAGCGGCGCATGGAGAATGCCGATGAGTTCACGCTGGGTACCTCAGCTCTCAATCTGGAAGATTTCAACAGCCATAACTACAATAGGACAACGGTCAATAAATTTTTGTTGTATTCCTCTTATCGTTTGTGCACCAACATGTCGATGACCGATTTTCTTTCGGGTGGCAGCAAGTTCTTCGATTTCTATTGCGGAGGTCTGGTTATGTATTACGACAAGGATAAGGTGACGATTGACGATGGCCGTACTCAGGCTGATTTACATTTCTCTGTCATTTTGGTTGACAGAGACAAAGATTTCAATACTTCATCATATAACAATTTTTTGAACAGAGGAAACGTGGACCGCATGGCGTTGGGAGTGTCGCTGCGTCACAACCTTACGGGGGCTGGATGGGCTGACATTGTTCCCAATCTGGGGCTGGCAGTGCCTGGTACCTCCTTTTATATAGGTTATTGTTGTGATATGGTGGTTCGGGATGACTTGGGTGCGCCTAGGACGTCGCACGAGATTTTTATTGAGTATAAATATAGAAATAAACACTGTTTGACCCCAGATAACCAGGCTTATCGTTTGTTGGGAGGAAAGTAAAATGAATCAAAGTATGCCTAATTGAG
>CALMUD010000204.1 GCA_937872735.1 uncultured Bacteroidales bacterium | reverse complement strand
ATAAATAGTATTTAATGGGGATAACAATAAATATTTTAATAGCTGTCTTCTTCGTCATTGACCTCCAAAGGCTGAAAATTTATGTAGCGAACATATTCGGCTTTGTTGGTCGTGTCGGTATAGATGATTTTCTCCTTGCCATGACGGTCGTAGGTGGTTACCGACAGACCATTGGCCAGCTCCACGCAGGCAAACTCCTTCAGGCTATCGCCCTCAATTCGCAGAAAGACGGTGGAGCAACCGCCATAAACCAGAAAAGCGTCAAGACAGTTCAACCGTTTGTTATAGCGCAGGTTGGGGTAGTCGTCCGAATTTTCAATCATCATCAGCCGGTCGTTGCTTTTGTTGTAGATGAACAGCCGTCGCACCTCATTGGCACCCCTTGCCGCCACTGCCGATACATAAGTCATATCGTTCAGTCCGTCGTTGTTAAAGTCAGACAGTTCGGGATCCATTCCCAAGACGTCATCTTTGTCCAATTCATAGTGGTTAGCCGATACCCAACATCCATTTTGACGGGTAAAGAAATTGATAATGACAAACGAGCGGTCTTTGGTCCTTAATAGACTCATTTCTATTTTGTTGTGCCCTTTTCGTCCAATATGCAAACTGTCGGAAAAATATTCCTCCAATTCGGCACCTTTGTATTGGTCAGATGTCGCCACCTTGGGTGCCGGTTGGTGTTGTGCCGTGCAGCATGTGACCAGCACCAGCAAACCTAAACCTGCCAGCAGTCTCATCATAGTGTGTTATTCCCCTCCTTTTTTGCACATCACCACATCAACGGGCTGTTCGGTGATGAGGCAACCTTTGGGCTGAGCCTGCGCAATAGGCAGAATGGCCTCCTTGTAGGTCTCAATCATGCTGGCAGTGTCGATAGCTTCGAGCACAACGGCCACCTTCTCGGTGATTTCCCAGAACGAAGGAGAAATGAGCTCGCTGCTGGTGCCGTAGCCCATGATGCCGCGACTGACCGTGACACCCGCCACGCCACAAGCCTTGGCTTTGCGGGCCAGTACCTCGTAGAGCGGTTCATGTTCATATTTGTCGGTGCTGCTCATATACACTTTCAGCAGCTTCTTATTATTGTCTGTATTCATCTGATTTGTTTTTTAATCAGGCAATTTTCACCAGCAGATTGCCCACATATACCATGGTGAGACCCAGCGCCACACTCAGCCCCGCATAGAGGGCAAAGTAGAAGAGATTGTCGTCGCGCAGCAGCTGCAAGTTCTCATTCATAAAGGTGGAGAACGTGGTGAGGCCTCCGCACAATCCAGTGGTGAGAAACAGCTTGAGGGTGGGGTCCATCATCCCCTTGGTGGCCAGACCATAGAAGAGGCCGATGAGCAGACAGCCCAGCAAGTTGACGCCCATGGTGCCAAAGGGGAAACTGAGCGGAATGAGACGTCCTATCACCATTGTAAGCAGGTAGCGCAGGCCTCCGCCCAGTCCGCTGCCCAGCATCACTATCAATAACTGTTTCATTGTTTGTAGTGGAATGTTTTCCGATTATCGCCCGTAATATTTTATCAGCGCTTTTATTCGCTGGTTGAGGGTGGAAGCCCCAATCAAGTCCTCCAGATTGAGGTGCATGCGGTAGTGCCAATAGTTGTCGGGGTTGGCAGGGTTGTTGATTCGTTCACTGAAGGTATCATCATTGCGCAGTTTTCCGTCCATGGCAATCCAGTCCTGCAAAGGCAGAATGACCCACATGGCCTTGGTGGCAAGGTGCATCTCTATGATGCGCTGGCAAATCCATGGCTCGCAGAAGATAGGGGCCGGGCCATATTCGCGCAGCACATTGTTGAAGAATCGCTGGGTGCGGTCGGGGTTCTCCTCCCACCATTGGCGCATGGTACTCATATCGTGCGAGGATGAAGTGCAGACCGAGAGGTAAGGCACCTTATTCAGGTCGCCGAACTCCACACCAAATTCTTTCGGCATCCGCTGAATCTCCAGACTCAGAATCTGCAATTCGTCCATCACAGGGTGTACGCAGTCGGGCACCATACCCAAGTCCTCGCCACATACCATCATCTGAGTGCTCTTGAGCAGGGCAGGCAGCTTGTCCATGGCATTCTTACGCCAAAAATCGTTGTTGCGAACGTAGAAGAAGTTGTTGTAAAGTTTGCTGAAAGCCTCTTTCATGACCATCGGCAAAGCCTGAAACACGAAACTCTGCTGCATGGCGATGCGGGGATGCAGCTTGGAGGCATCGTTGGCATCGTGAACAAAAAGCACCTGACATGTAAGAATTTTCAATCCAGTGCGTATGGAGGCTTTTTCCTTATCGTTAGCCGAAATGAAAGCATCTATTTTCCGCTGGGTATCAACGTGCTTTTTCAGTCGGTAGCGGTGGTCGCCCGTGGCGGTGAGGAAGGTGTCCTTCACATATTGAGTGGCTTCGCCGAAAAGGTCGGGAAGGTAGTCATCGTGTATATAGGGTTGGCACATCTCCTCGCTGAAGTCGATTCCA
The DNA here is from genome assembly GCA_937872735.1 of uncultured Bacteroidales bacterium. GTDB lineage: Bacteria > Bacteroidota > Bacteroidia > Bacteroidales > Paludibacteraceae > Physcocola. The sequence goes on along the minus strand of CALMUD010000204.1, from coordinate 27,338 downwards.
AACTTCTTTATCTCGGCAGTGGTCATGGCCAAAGCTGGGTAGAACTGCCCCAACAGACCGATGGTGGAGTCGATAGGGATGCGGAAGATGCGGAAGAATCCCAGAATGTGGTCGATGCGGTAGGCATCAAAATATTCAGCCATCTTCTTCAGCCGGTTGCACCACCAGCTGTAGTCATCCTTCTTCATCTCTTTCCAGTTATAGATAGGGAAGCCCCAATTCTGGCCAAATTTGGAGAAATCGTCGGGTGGTGCACCCGCCTGTCCGTTGCAGTCGAACAAACGGGTGTTCATCCACACCTCCACGCTGTGACGGTTCACCCCGATAGGTATGTCGCCCTTCATGGCCACCCCGATGGAATGGGCATAGGTCACAGCCGCTTTCAGTTGTTTGTCCAGATGGAATTGTACGAACATGTGCAGTGCCACCTCGTTGTAAGCGGCATTTTCGGGAGAGCAGTAGTCTGAAATTCTCTTCTCGCTGAAAATGGCATCGTCGCCCCAGCGGGAAAAGTCGGAGGTGCCGAATTTGTCGCGCAGGTAGCAGAACACCGCATAGGCATCCAGCCAGTGACGGTTATTGGTATGGAAAGTATTGAACTCCTGGCTGCTGAGCGTTTTTTGTCCATCTCTGGCAAAAATTTTGCGAATGAAGGTCCATTTGTGTTTGCTTACGTTCTCATAATCGACCGCCTTCTCGGCATTGAGCTGCTGGCGCAACTGCTCATACAGCTGGGTATCGGGTACCGCCCCCATATCCTCAATGTTGAGGTAGAGAGGATGCAGCGCAAATACGGAGATGGCACTGTAAGGGTAGGAGTCCTTCCAGTTGTGGTAGATGGTGGTATCGTTGATAGGCAGCATCTGAATGATGCGTTGCCCGGTGCTTCGGGCCCAGTCGGCCAGCAATTTCAAGTCGGCAAATTCGCCCACTCCGAAACTGCGCCGACTGCGCAGCGAAAATACCGGTACGGCCACGCCCGCCCCTTTGAAGTCAGCGACGGGAAAATTAGGCCGTCCATCGTTTACCACTATGAAATCGGCATCTTCGGCCGGAACGGGCAGATAGTGGTTGCATCCGTCCTCCCATAGCTGCACTTTGTGTGAGCCATGGTTGGTGATGATGTATTTATATTCCAGTGGAAAACTTATCTTGTTGGCATCCAACGCTGTACAGAATTCAGGATAGTTGCTGCAGTTCAACTTTACGGCGTGTTCACTGTTCCAGTTCCCCATTTCGGAACTGTTGCCTATGATGGAAACCTCTTGCTGCGAAGGCAGGTCGGGCCAGACCATGTTGAAAGCGATGGGAATGGTTCTGCCCTTGATGCTGATTTCCTTTTCCTCGTGGTGCATGATGCCCTTGGTGAAAGCGGTTGACAGCAGCGGGCGACACACTTGCTCTCCCTCTTCCAGACGGTCGAACAGCACGATGTGCTTATACCGGTTGGGTATTGCAAAAGAGCGGAAGTGCATTTTCTCAGCACGTTCCTGTCCCTCCTGATTGCGCAGCAGATAGGAGTAGTGAAAATGGTTTTGCGAAGTTTTGATGCTCAGCACCCAGCCATCGTCGGTGTATTTCATCGGCATGGCTACCGCCTCGTTGTCGCCCAGCTCGGGTATGTCGCCAGTTATGTACAGATTTTCTCCGTAAAAAGACTTGTATCGCAGAATAAAGGTTATAAGAGCCATCGTCTTGTTATATTATTTCAAAATTCAAAAATACAAAATCTTTTGTTTTAGGGGACTGAATTAATGTATAAACATTGTAAATAGGTGAAGAAAGGAGTCTTAAAAAAGGAAAAATGTTCTTTCTTTCCGTTTTGTGTTTCTCTATTTCCTTAGAATTTCAACAACCTTTTTCCCAAATAGCGACAAAAAGACTAACTTTGCCGAAAAATTAACGAAGTGTGGGAATATGGGTTCTGCTGTCTCACATCTTTGACAAATAGACAGGCAGAATCGGAAGCCTACTAATAGCGATATGTTGAATTTCACCACTGCAATTTGTGGCATAACGTGCCTATCTTTTTATTTACTGAGTTACATGATATATGTGACCAATAATCAGGGACTGCCACACCAGGCGCGAGGATTGCAGTTGCGCCGGTTCTTTTTTGCCTCCCTGTTCGTATTTTTACCCCTTCTGTTTTCCCAAACTTTTCCTTTTTCTGTCTCCATATTGTGGGCCATGGCGCTGTCGGTACTTTGGATGGTGACACATCTCCGCATTTACTATCTGTGTAATAAGGAGAAGGAAACCGAGATAGACCATTATTTTGATGTGGCCTTTGGTCTCTATCTGTTCGGGTTGTTGACATCGGGCATGATACTCGGCAGTTATCTGGGGCTGTGGGGTATAGCCGTGCGGCTGCTGGTGGCGGTTGTGGAATTTGTGTTGGCATTGATTCCTTTGTTTCAGATAGCCTACTATCTTATTTATCAGGTGAATGTGGACTCTGGGGCCATGGAGTGCATCATAGGTACTGACTATAATGAAACGCTGGAGTATCTGCGCTCGTTGCCTGCACGCAGTAAAGTGGGCGCGGTGGTGGCAGTATCGGCCTTGCTGGTCTTGTGTGTCGGCATCAATATCGGCTGTCCGGTAACTCCTGCCAATGGCGCCTCGTGGGTGGCCGTGCTTAGTGCCGTGCTTGGGGGCGTGTTTGTCCTTTATTTGTTTAAACCCCGCAAAGGTGCATTCTTCCGTACCGGCATGATGTGGCTGTATATTGACGTAAAAACCTATATGCAGGACAATGGCCGGTATGCCCGTCATCAGCAACAGCGCATGTCGGCTTTGCAGGTTGAGCCTCTGACAGCCCCCTCGGCTCGTCCGCATACAATGCTGTTGGTTATCGGAGAATCGGCCACCCGTGATTATATGAGTGCATTTACTCCAATGACGGACAACACGACCCCATGGCTTTCGGAGTGTAAATTGGATGAGCAGCACTTTCTGCTTTTTGGCAATGCCTACTCGTGTGCCACCCAGACGGTGCCAGTGCTGGAACGGGCGCTCACGGAGCGAAACCAATACAATGACAAAACCTTTCTTGATTCCTGCTCTATTGTGGATGTGGCTCACAAACTGGGCTATAAGGTCCACTGGTATAGCAACCAAGGACATTTGGGAATTACCGATACTCCTATCACCCTGGTGGCCAATACGGCCGATGAGGCAAAATGGACCAATCAGGAACTGAACAAGGTGCAATATGATGATGCGTTGCTTGATTTTGTGAAAGAGGTGAATCCGCAGCAGAACAATCTGGTGGTGCTGCATCTGATGGGAAGCCACTTCAACTATATGAGCCGCTATCCTGCCAGCTTTACCCGTTGGGGCCAGCCTGGTGTGCAGAACCAGATACTCAACTATGAAAACACGATATGCTATACCGACAACGTACTGAAACAAGTGTATGAATATGCCAGTCAGAACCTGAATCTGCAAAGTATGGTCTATTTCTCCGACCATGGCACCATACCCGATAAACGCCGGTCTCCCGATTTCAAAGGATTCGGCATGGTGCGGATTCCGTTGTTTGTCTATCTGTCAGATGAATATCGCCAACAGCATCCTGCAAGATATGCCGCTTTGTCGGCCCATAGGAATTCTTATTTTACTGACGATTTGATTTATGAACTGGTGTGTGGATTGCTGGATGTGAAGTCAAACTGCTACGACGAACTCAATTCGTTGGCTTCGGACAATTATCAGTTTACCCGTGACAATTTGCTCACCAACGAGGGCCGAATCCATATAAAAGAAGATGAGGAGTAGCATTATCGATTAATCTTGTGACAAAATAGGCGTTTTTTGCCCTTAATTTTTTACTTTTGCAATATTAATCAGAGAATTGCCGGGAAAGAGGCAATCTGAAAATTGAAAAAAGAGATGCAAGAGAAAAAGAAGCAGGCGTGGGGGTCGCGCATAGGACTTATATTGGCTATGGCCGGCAGTGCAGTCGGATTGGGCAATTTCCTCCGCTTTCCGGTGCAGGCCGTGCAGAATGGCGGTGGCGCCTTCATCATTCCCTATTTGGTATCATTTGTCCTGTTGGGCATCCCATTGTCGCTGATAGAGTGGACCTCTGGCAAATATGGAGGACTGGCGGGCCACCATTCACCTCCAATGATAGTGCAGGTGCTGGACCGTCATCGGTTCTGGAAATATATCGGCTCCATGGGCATCTTCTCCAGTTTCGTTATCTCGGCCTATTATTGCTACATCGAGAGCTGGACTTTGGCCTATACGTTTCATTCTATTTCTTCCTCGTTTGTAGGAATGACCGACCAGCAAGTGTCAGCATTCTTTGATTCTTATCTCGGATTTGAGGTTACCGAACATATCTTCCCTTATGAGAACATCTTCTTTTTTATGGTATGTGCTGTTATTAACGGTTATATTCTGTCGAAAGGGATACAAAAAGGCATAGAGCGGGTGTCAAAATGGATGATGCCTATGCTGTTTATTTTGGCTATTATTTTGGCCATCAGGGCTTTCACGCTGAAAGCTGGAGTGAATGGCGCCAAATTTGATGGATTGGTCGGATTTGATTTTCTATGGTATCCTCAGTTTGACTCGCTTACCAATCCAAAGGTGTGGCTGGCGGCGGCTGGTCAGGTGTTCTTCACCTGCTCTTTGGGTATGGGTGCCTTGCAGTGTTACGCCTCTTTTCTGCGCAGCAAGGACGATGTGGTGCTCAACTCCATCACAGCCTGTTTCACCAACGAGTTTGCAGAGGTGGTGCTGGGTGGTGCCATCATTATACCTATTGCAGTTGGCTATTATGGCATAGAGAATGTGATAGGCATGACGCAATCGGGTGGTATGGGACTGGGCTTCAAAGTGTTGCCCTACCTCTTTGCCCAATGGGGACCCGTATGGTCCGTCATTGCCGGTTTTGCCTTTTTTGGCTTGCTGTTTTTCGCTTGTATCACTTCCATCCTCTCCATTTGTACCCCTACCATTGAATTCCTGAATGAGAATTACAGCGTGTCGCGTGTGCGTTCTTCCATTCTGTTCAGTGTGGTGCTGACGCTGGTGGGTCTGCCTATCGTGTTCTTCTTCAATCAAGGGGTGTTTGACGAGTTTGACTTCTGGGGTGGCACCATTTCTCTCTTTGTGTTTGGCATGATAGAGGCCATTCTGTTCTGCTGGGTAATGGGAATGGACAAGGGATGGACCATGATTAACAACAATGCAAACATGAAGTTGCCTATGGCCTATAAATATGTGATGAAATATGTGACCCCAACCATGTTGATTATCATATTTGTAGCTGCCCTCATCAAACCTGCCAACGACGATTGGTCCCAGCTGAGTCTGAAAGGATGGAAACTGGATAACAGTGCCGTTCTGGCGGAATTGCGCCATCAGGGGATTGGACCCAATAGCACATGGACCGCGCCCGCTTTCTATTCGGAGAATGCGGGGAAGGTCAATTCTCTCACCTATGAGAGCGGAAAATTCCAGATAAAAGTGGACGACCAGACTTACACAGTGCAGAAAGGTTGTCAGGTGGCTGTGGCTGAAGGGGCTTATGTAAAAGTGGGAACTCCGCTCTATACGGGCAATGTGATAAATAAAGTATGTTACATTGATCTCACCCGCATCTGTCTGGTTGCGCTTTTCTTGTTCCTTTGTTTGCTGGTTCGCTACTCTGTGCGGCATCCGAAGAATGAAGTGGACATCTGAAAATAGAATAAAACTAAAAATAATTGCGTATGCGTCCATTGGCTCTGATAATGATGTTATGTGTGCAAATCCCTATTGTAGCTTTTGCCATATATCTGTATTACAGAATACTGCGAAAAAAATAAGAGAAAACACCCGATAATGGAAAATCTGGTGCAGACCACATATTTTGCCATTTACAGTAAAAGTTGTATTTTTGCAACGTTTTTCGGATACAGAAATTCAAAACGAATAAAAACAAATAAATTATGAAGTTACTCGAAGGAAAGACAGCCTTGATAACAGGAGCTGCCCGTGGTATTGGTAAGGCCATAGCCCTGAAGTTCGCTTCGGAGGGTGCAAACATTGCTTTCACCGATTTGACTATTGATGAGAATGGCAAAGCCACAGAATCTGAAATCGCCGCATTGGGTGTAAAGGCAAAGGGCTATGCGTCAAACGCAGCCAATTTTGAACAGACCCACGAGGTGGTAGAGAATATTCTGAAGGATTTTGGCCGTATCGACATTCTGGTCAATAATGCAGGAATCACCAAAGATGGCTTGATGCTGAAGATGACCGAAGCCCAGTGGGATGCGGTTTTGGCAGTCAATCTGAAGTCGGCCTTCAACTTTATCCATGCGTGTGTACCATCCATGATGCACCAGCGTTCGGGCAGTATCATTAACATGAGTTCAGTGGTAGGTGTCCACGGCAATGCAGGACAGAGCAACTATGCTGCCTCTAAGGCAGGTCTTATTGCATTGGCAAAGTCGGTCAGTCAGGAGATGGGTTCTCGTGGCATCCGTGCCAACGCCATTGCTCCAGGCTTCATCATTTCAGCCATGACAGACCAACTGCCAGAGGATGTGCGCAAGGCTTGGATTCAAAAAATTCCGCTTCGTCGTGGAGGAACAACTGACGATATTGCCAACGTAGCAACATTCCTGGGTTCTGACCTTTCTTCTTATGTTTCTGGTCAGGTGATTCAGGTTGATGGAGGTATGAATATGTAAGGATTATTCATTTATTCCTATATGCAGGTTCTTCGTTTTCGGAGAACCTGTTTTTTTCTTGCTAATTTGATATTTATGAATATCTTTGTAATAGTAATTTTTAAATAAGAGTATATTATGGGTTTGATATTTTCTTTGATTATCGGAGCTCTGGCAGGTTTCATCGGCTCCAAATTGTTTCAGGGTTCCAGCAACGGTTTGTTGGTGAATCTGATTGTTGGTATTGTCGGTGGTCTTATAGGCGGCTGGCTGATAGGTGGTGTGCTGGGCTTAGGCGGTGGCAACATTATAGGTCAGCTGGTTGAGGCTGTCATTGGTTCCATTATTTTGTTATGGTTGATATCAAAAATTAAAAAATAATTTTTTCAATTGCTTTTGCCAGTGTTGCCGTTGGTCGGTAGCACTGGCTTTTTTTGTGTCTATGACGGGCTGTCGTTTCCATTTCCGCTTCAAAAAGGCTAACTTTGCATCCGACAAAAAACAGAAAACAGACCGATGGAAGAAAGTGAGCATACGGGCGCAGGCCGTAGAATGAAGAATTATGCCAAGCGGGCGGCTAAACGCATCCGAAGGGTGCAATACATACAAAAGATAAAGAAACTCAAGACTTATGCTCTGTTCATAGCCATGATGGCGGGCATTGTGCTGTCGCCCTATCTGGTGGATGTGCGCTGGATAACCAATTTGTTTGTTGCTGACCCTGGCCACCCCATCGATATTACCCACCTTACTACCTACACCCTTTTTGCCATGTTGTTCATCACTTATTGTAAGGTTTCACCCCGCCAGATGAAGTTCGAGAAAATGCACTTGTGGTTGCTGGCCTTTCAGTGGGTAGGGTGCTGGATAGCCTATGGTGCCTTGGTCTATTTGAACAAACCTGTAGCGGCAGGCGTGTTTGTCTGTCTGTTGGCATCGACAGCCACCTCAGCCCCTGTCATTACGGGAATGTTGGGGGGCAGTGTTCCCCGTCTGGCCACCTATTGCATATTTACCAATCTCTCGATTGCTATTATAGCCCCACTTTATTTCTCATTTATGGGAGTAGGTGCAGAAAGTGGTGCGGATTCCAGTTTTGTCGTTTGTTTCCTCACCATTTGCCGGAAAGTGATACCATTGGCCCTGGGTCCTTTCTTTTTGGCGATTATAGTTAAGCGCATAGTTCCAGGTATCCATCAGTATTTTCAGACTCGGCAAATCATCTCTTTCTGGCTGTGGTGTTTCTCTCTGGTATTGTTGATGGCGCGAACTATGGGCAATCTGATGACGATTGAATCAAAGGAATATGCCATAGCCGGTATGGTGGCTATAGGAGCCTTGGCTGTCTGTTGCCTGCAGTTCTTTGTAGGGCGCCGTATAGGCCGCCATTTTGGGGACCCCGTGGTGGGCGGACAGTCGCTTGGACAAAAAAACACCATCTTGGCCATCTGGATGGCTCAAAAATTTCTGGATCCTACCATGCTGATAGTCTCTATTGCCCCAGCTTCGTATGTGTTGTGGCAAAATATTATCAATTCGTGGCAGATTTGGAGATATAATCGTCAAAAATCGAAATAAAACAACTGAAAAATAGACCGAATAGATACAAAAAAGTGTGTTTTGGAATAAAATTGTAATTAAATGCTTTTTGTAGGGTGTTTTTCCACCTCTTTGTAATTGCTTTTTGCAAAATCCTTTACTATATTTGCACTCGATGAGGAGGATAATTTACATATTAGTATTTATGCTGTCAGTGGTAGCCCGTACGGCTGCTGCAGGTCAGTGTTCCTATCCCGCCTCTTTGCCTTTGGACAACAATAATGTTACCGAGTTGCATGGTTTGCCTTCACACAGCGACCAGTCTATCAACCATCAGGAATCAGTCCATCGGCAGAGTGGTGACCTCCCGTCCAATCAGCTTTCCTCATTGCAGGTTTGCAACCAGGTAGCCGTTTTCTTGTATAACAGTCAGATTCTATTACTCAACAAGCACATTGTGCGCTTGTTATCTCATTATTTTTCTATAAATGTTAATCGGCGCGTGGCCATTTATCAGCACTATGCTTGCTCGATACATGCCGGGGCGCATTATTATGTCTATACCTTGAGGCATATCAGAATTTGATTCTCATTGCCGTTTGAGGAGATTTTGTTCCATGTTATTGCCAAAATAAGGGCGTGTCATGCCGTCTCCTTCTTTATTTTACAGCCTTTTGGCCCCCAGAGGGAGGACCATATCCATTATACATACAAAAAAATGGGAATCATAGTATCCTGATTTGTCAGACCTCCTATTTGACGGAGGGAGAGTACGTTGTGCAGATTTGTCGATACTACTTCCTTACTGTATATCAATATGACAACATTAATCGTATCCATTTTTATCATTGGTTACCTCTTTATTGCATTAGAGAGTGTGACAAAAGTGAACAAGACCGCAGTTGCCTTGTTTCTGAGTGTGGCCTGCTGGGTGTGCTATATGTGCAGTTTCGGCCAGTATGTCAACGGATTTCGTCTCCCTGAATTTCAGAAGTATCTGAGTACAGAGGGTTTAACTAACAGTCTCGATTCGGCCAAGCAATTTGTTGATTCCTTGTTTGTTGGTCATTTGGGAGATACGTGTGAAACCATCTTCTTCCTGATGGGCGCAATGACCATAGTGGAGATAGTGGACTCGAATGGCGGTTTCAACTTTGTGCGGGACTTGCTCAACACTAAGAGCAAGAAAAAACTGCTGTGGCAGATAGCTTTTGCCACCTTCTTCATCTCATCGGTGCTCGATAACCTCACCACCAGTATTGTGATGATAATGATATTGCGAAAGCTGGTGAGTGACCAAAAAGAACGGATGCTGTATGCCGGCATCGTCATTTTGGCTGCCAATGCGGGCGGTGCTTTCTCTCCGATAGGAGATGTCACAACCATCATGTTGTGGATAAAGGGCTGCATATCATCGGCCGGAGTCATAGAGCATGTGTTCCTCCCGTCGGTAGTGTCCATAGCCGTTCCAACACTGTTTGTGCAAACTCAGCTGAATGGAGAGATAACAGTGGCGGAGCAGGGCAATGTGGTTGCTGAAAAACACGTGTTCTCAAAGGGAGAGCGCAATCTGGTGTTCTTCATCGGAGTGGGTGGTCTGGTACTGGTTCCCGTGTTCCGCAGTCTGTCAGGTCTGCCTCCATTCATGGGTATATTGCTGGTACTTTCCATTCTGTGGATAGTAACAGAACTGATGTATCGCAGCAAGAATGAAGTGGACGAGAGCATGAAGCAGCGTGTGAGTGGCATATTGCACCGCATCGATTTGTCTACCATCCTCTTCTTTCTGGGTATCCTCACGGCTGTGGCAGCATTGGAGGAGACGGGAGTGCTTCACGCTTTAGGCGGCAGTCTCGACAAAATGTCCGGGGGTAACCCTTATATCGTTACAGGTATCATAGGCATCCTGTCGTCGGTGGTCGACAATGTACCTCTGGTGGCCAGCTGCATGGGAATGTACAACATAGATCCGCAAGTGTTCAATTTTGCCATGGACGGACCGTTCTGGCAGTTGCTCGGCTATTGTGCCGGAGTGGGTGGCAGCATCCTCATCATTGGTTCGGCCGCAGGTGTGGTGGTTATGGGACTCGAGAAAATCAGTTTTGGCTGGTATCTAAAGCACTTCTCCTGGTTGGCATTGCTCGGTTATTTTGCCGGAATGCTATGCTATTGGTGCGTAGAGCAAATCGTATAAAATACACTATAGATATTTTCTTTGTTCATATATTTTAAGTTTAGCAAGTAGAAAAGTATCACTACTTTTTGTTACCTGTTTTTATTTGACAAATTACTTTAATTGCTTCTTTTTTTGAAATTGCGGGAATCAACAATTCCCGCAATTTCTGTTTTATATCCATTTACAACATCTTAGATATTAAAAAAATGAGAAATTGCGTCTTTAGGCGACAAATAGATTAAGAGAAATAGAGATAATTTTATATCTTTGTAATCGATTAATTAAAAACATTAAAGCATTTCAGAAATGGCAAATGTAAGTTACAAACAGCTTGGCTTGGTAAACACCAAAGAGATGTTCGCTAAGGCCGTTAAGGGTGGATACGCTATCCCAGCATTCAACTTCAACAATATGGAGCAGATGCAGGCTATCATTATGGCAGCAGCCGAAACAAAATCTCCAGTTATTCTGCAGGTTTCAAAGGGCGCTCGTAATTATGCTAACCAGACACTTCTCCGTTATATGGCAGAAGGCGCAGTAGCTTATGCTAAAGAATTGGGTTGGGAGAAGCCACAGATTGTACTTCACCTTGATCACGGAGATACCTTTGAACTTTGCAAGTCATGTGTTGACATGGGCTTCTCTTCAGTCATGATTGATGGTTCAGCTCTTCCTTACGAGGAGAACGTAGCATTGACCAAGAAGGTAGTTGACTATGCTCACAAGTTCGATGTCACTGTAGAAGGTGAGCTTGGTGTATTGGCAGGTGTTGAGGATGAGGTTGCCTCTGAGGTATCTCACTATACAAAGCCAGAAGAGGTTGTAGACTTCACTAGCAAGACTGGTGTTGATAGCTTGGCTATCTCTATCGGTACTTCTCACGGAGCTTACAAGTTCAAGCCAGAGCAGTGCACACGTGACCCTAAGACTGGCCGTCTGGTTCCACCTCCATTGGCATTCGATGTATTGGCTGGTGTTGAGAAGCAGTTGCCTGGTTTCCCTATCGTTCTTCACGGATCTTCTTCTGTTCCACAGGAGGAGGTTGATACCATCAACAAGTTCGGCGGCAAGTTGCCAGATGCTGTAGGTATTCCTGAGGAGCAGCTTCGCAAGGCTGCCAAGTCTGCCGTTTGCAAAATCAACATCGACTCAGACAGCCGTTTGGCTATGACTGCTGCTATCCGTCAGGTATTTGCAGAGAAGCCAGCTGAGTTTGACCCTCGTAAGTATCTGGGCCCAGCCCGTGACAATATGAAGAAGCTCTACATCCACAAGATCAAGGAGGTTCTGGGTAGCGACGGAAAGGCTGCATAAGTCTAGATTCTTTTAATCTTAGTATAGTGGGGTTGTATCTCTGAAAGGGGATACAACCTCATTTTTTTGTGCCGTCATTTGTTCTTTTTTCTTCCTGTTTTGGCACACTTGTTGTTTTATGTAATACAAATTTGTACTTTTATAGAAAAGGTACGTTTATATAAATAAGGAAAACTGAATATGAACAAAATGAATAGATTATTATTGATGGCAGTTGCAGTGTATGCAGCGGTGCCAGTATGGGCAGCTAATGTTGTTACTGCCACTTCTGATATAAAGCGAGTAATTGTATATCAACGGGGTGCAATGGTCAACCGCCAAGCCAGTGTGAACTTGCAACAGGGAGTGACAGAAGTGAAAATACCAATGTTGACTCCAAATCTGGATCAACGTTCACTGCAAGTGGGGGTAACCAACGATGCCGTGACACTGGTGTCGGTGAAGTATGATGTGGAGGTGCCGGATAAAAAACAGATAGCGGGGGAGGTGAACACTCTATCAAACCGTACTGCGCAGCTGCGGGATTCCATCAAACTGTTGACTGACCGTGTGGAAGTGCTTAACAATGAACGCAACCTCATAGTAAAGAGTGACAATATAGGCGGCAATCAGGGATTCAATGCCCAGACACTGTCGGGAGTGGCGGCCTATCTACGTAAGGACCTGAACGAGGTATCGGGTCTGCAATTCTCTTATAATGCCAAGATACAAGCTTATCAGAAGGAATTGACGCTGCTCAGTCAGAAAGTGAATCTGCTGTATGAGAAGCAAACACAGCCTATGAGTTATCTGATGGTGACGCTGACCTCCAAGAGTGCTGCAACTTCCGATCTCAGCATACAATACATGGTGGATGATGCTACCTGGACTCCTTTTTATGAAATACGAATTGCTGACGCCCAGCCATTGCGGTTGATTTCGAAAGCCAATGTTAACCAGAACAGCAAGGAAAAATGGAACGAAGTGTCGTTAGCTCTTTCTCAATCAGACCCTATGGCATCGAACGAGAAACCGGTGCTTGGCAAATATACCTTACCCGACCCTACTTATACCGAGAGCAACAGAAGCAATACTTATCAGTCGGAAAACGTGAAAGTGCTGGGTGTGGTGCGCGATGACAAAGCCCCGCTGCAAGGCGCATTGGTAACCTGTGGCGACCGCAAGACGCAGACCGATGCCAATGGCTATTATGAACTGTTGGTGCCTAATGACTCACGGGTCATTTTCTCGTATGCCGGTTATGAGGAGAAATCGGACTTTGTGCGCGGACAGAATGTGAAAGTGTGCAACATCAATATGAATGAGGTGGAAGACAACGTCAGTCGCCAGGAAATGATTGGCTACAGAGCCGCTGCTCCGGCACAGAATGAAGTGGCTTTTGCGTCAAAACGGAAATTGATGAAGATGGATGCAGTGACTTTGGCAGTTGCAGAGGATGAGGCTCCTGTGGAGGCAGAGAATAATACGCCAGCCTTTCGCAACTATACGGCCAATGTGCAAGGCAAATACTCAGTACCAGATGATGGTGCCGACCATGAGGTCTCGGTCAAGACTGAGCAGGTGGATGCCGAATACAGTTTTTACTGTGTGCCTAAATTGTCGAACAATGTGTATCTGGTGGCTTCCATTCCCGATTGGAAAAAATATGACTTGCAAAGCGGCAAGACCAAATTGTTTATGAACAATGTATATATGGGAGACTCTTACATCAATGCGGAGAGCACTGACGACACACTGAAAATGTCGGTCGGAGTATCTAAGCAGATTGTGGTGGAACGTAAGGAGATAAAAAACTATACCACAAAGAATATCATCAAGTCGAGCCGCAAGGTGGAACGCAATTGGCAGATAACAGTCAGCAACAATAAGCCCGTAGCCGCTGAGGTGGTGGTGGATGACCAGTATCCGGTATCGAACAACGAAGAGGTGAAGGTGGAACTGCTCAGCAATGGTGGTGCCGAGGTGAATGAGTCAGAAGGCAAACTGACATGGAAACTGAAATTGGCCGCAGGGGAGAAGAAGGTCATCAGTTTCTCCTACTCGGTGAAATATCCTAAGGATATGGAAGTGAACGTGGAATAACAGCTATTCATGATAATAGGAGGGGAGGCTGCACCTTTGCTGGTGTGGCCTCCTCTTTTGTTCATATCGGCAGTGACGGCAAAGTTGCTCCACACACACTGCATTGTAGCGAAAAAGTTGTACCTTTGGAAAGCTAAAGTCTGATATATGAGTTTAGATTTAATCAAAAAAAACGACACTGTTGTTTCATCATCGCTGGTAGATACCAAGCACCACGCACGATATGCGCTGCTAACCATTTATTTCTTTTCGGGGTTCGTATTTGCCACGCTTTTTTCACGTATGCCCGCTCTGCGTGATATTTATCATCTCGATTATGCGCAAATGGGTCTGTTGCCTTTCTGTATGTCGATAGGTTCTCTGGTGTGTATGCCCTTTTGTGCCAATCTGGCCAACAAATATGGCAGCAACCGCCTGACAGAGATGGGTTACGTTGTGGCCATGCTTTTCATATTGTTGCCTATCATGCCCTCCGTTTATCTGCTTTATCCGTTGTGCATGATTTATGGCGCGGTGGCTTCCATTTATGACATTGCCATCAATGGCAATTCAATATTGGTGGAGAACTCATATAAGCGGGCCATACTCAGCAAGTTTCATGCCATCTATTATGTGGGTACCAGTCTGGGAGCCTTGTTCAGCATATTGTTCATATCATTTCATGTTTCCCTTCCTGTCCATTTTTCGGTGGCCAGTATCTTCGTTTTTTGTGAGCTTTCGGTGGTCCGTCCCTTTTTGTTGAAGGAGCGTCCAAAACGTCAGGCGGCTGCCGAGCCTTTCCATTTGTTGTTTCCAAAAGGTCTGTTGCTGCTGTTGGCTTTTGTGGCGCTGTTCAGCCGAGTGATAGAAGGCGGACTCAACAACTGGAGCACCACCTATATGAACAGCGTGATATCGTTGCCTCAGAATTTGGCGCCCGTGGGTCTGGCTGTGTATGCGGCATTTATGGCCGTTGGCCGATTCTTTGGAGACATCATACGCAATCGTTATTCTTCTCCGTTCATCATTATGGTGTGTGCAATGTGTACGGTAGTGGGTCTGGGGGTGATGATAATGTCCACCACTGTGGCGTTGTCGATGTCAGGCTTGCTGTTCTGTGGTTTGGGAATGTCGTGTCTGGTGCCCGTCATCTATAGTATGGGCGGGTCGCAGGCTGATGTGAGTCCCGGCACAGGTATTGCCATGATTAATACGGTCAGTGGCACGGGGTTCTTTTTTGGTCCTTATATCATTGGATTGATAGGCAACTGGAAAGGGTTGCGGATGTCATTCATGTATGTATTGTTGCTGGGTTGTGCCATGCTTTTTCTTTCATTCTTGTTATGGAACAAATCGGGCAGAACCAAGCGGATAGATTAAGAGGAAAAAGTCTATTTCCAAAACTGGTAGAAATTGAACCATTGTTCAGGGTGAACCTTGATTCGCTGTTCCAGCACGTCAATGTATTGCTCCAATAATTGCATTTCGGGTTTCGTCTTTCCCCCTCTTTGGGGAGTATTGGCAAAGAAAAAATTGAAACTGTAACGGTGCACACTTTCCTTTTCGGCAAAGTAGAATACCACGGGCAGGTGCATACGCGAGGCAACGAGGAAAGGACCGGCGGGGAATCGGGCCTCGTGACCTAAAAAAGAGTGCCGCAGCAGATTGTTCTCGCTCATGAAACGGTCGCCCTGAAAACAGACATACTCCTTACGGTCGAGGGCATCCTTGATGAGAAAAACCGAGGACATATCACCATCGTTGACAGGAATCACTTGATAATGGCGTCCTCCCGTCACGTTGTTGATTTTGTCTTTTATCTTTTGATATTCGGCATCATACATCACAATGTTGATTTTTTTGCCGTAGTCTCCAAAAAATTGTCCGCCCATCTCCCAGTTGCCAAAGTGGGCGCCAATCATCACCACACCTGTGTCTCCATTGAGTATTTCCAGAAACTTCTCATAGTTGTGAAATTCATATTTGAATTTCTTGTCATAGCCAGAAAGAGCGGCAATCTTGTCTATGATGATTTGTCCGAAGCGGAAATAGTGAACAAAAAGCAGCAGAAAAGCCTTAATGCGGCTTTTGCCATGAATGTGCCGCCAATAGTACCAGCTGGCTGCCGTTGATTTGGGAGCAAACAAGATGTAATAGGGGACCACCAGCATCAACTGCACATAGGTAACTCTCAGTCCGAAATGTTTAAGCAGGCTGATAAATATCTGGTAGCCCAACGAACCACCCCTTGTTTTTCCTTTCCATTCAGGCATAATTATCTATTGATGCGTGAATCCAGAAAATCGTACAAATTCTTGAAAGTCTTGATGCTGCTGAAATCCTCTTTTTTGACCTTGATGCCAAAATCCTCCTCAATCAGAACAACCAAATCGACCATATCGAGGCTGTCGAGTTCCAGTGTCTGACGCATATCCGCATCAGGAAGAAAAGTGGCTGCATCTTTTTCAAACTCGTTGGCAAGGCCATCGTTTATCTTGTTTATTATTAGCTGTTTGTCCATCTAAAAACCTTAGTAAAGAAATAAATTAAGAGTAAAGACCGCCATTTACAGAAATGACTTGTCCTGTTACATACGATGCCTCCTCAGAGGCAAGGAATCCGACGACGGCGGCCACTTCCTCAGGTGTTCCGAATCGGTTGGCCGGAATTTCCTTTTTCAGTTCGGTCTCGTCCAAATCCTTGGTCATGTCGGTCCGTATGAATCCAGGTGCAACAGCATTGACGGTAACCTTCTTTCGGGCCACCTCCTGCGCCAGCGCTTTTGTGGCAGCTATCAGTCCTCCTTTGGCGGCCGAATAGTTGGTCTGGCCTGGCAGACCTTTCAGCCCCGACAGGGATGTCATATTGATGATGCGTCCAAACTTTTTTACCAGCATATTTTTTATCAGCAGGCGGGTAACATACATAAAACCGTTGAGGGTAGTGCCCGTTACATCGTTCCATTCCTCATCAGTCATCCACAGCAGCAGGTCGTCCTTGCGTATGCCGGCATTGTTGACCAGCACGCTCACATACTCGTCGGGGTGGGCCTCCTGCCATTTGTTCAAAGCTGATTCCACCGAATTTTTGTCGCTGACGTTGAAAGGCAGCAATTCTCCGTTTCCTCCCTCGGCTTTTATCTGTTCAAGGGTGGCAAGGGCCTCAGGTTGGTTGCTGCGATAGTTGATGAGGACATAGTATCCCATCTTGGCCAATTTGAGGGCGCAGGCACGGCCTATGCCGCGAGATCCGCCCGTTATCAGTGCAATGTTCATCCTTGGGTTTGATTATCGGTTTAAAACTGTTTATCCTTCAGATATTTTTGAACGTGTTCAATGTCCTCGTACAGCGGATTGTCGTCACGGAATACAGGGAAGAACGCACGTATTTCATCGTAAATAACCTTGGTGGCAGGGGCCAGCTTGTTCTGAATTTTCAGATAGTCAACGGCCTGCACAATAGCCATGAAATGGATGGCCATTACCTGATAGGCATTCTCTACCACACGTTTGGCTATAAGGGCAGAATTGGTGCCCATGCTCACGATGTCCTGATTGTCGTTGTTGTTAGGTATGGAGTGAACATACATAGGGTTGGACAGCGTTTGGCACTCGGCAGTGGTGGAGGTAGCAGTAAATTGGGATGCTTGCAAGCCGTAGTTCAGTCCCAGCACGCCAAGATTGACGAATGGAGGCAGAATGCCGTCGTTGATGTGGTCGTTGAACAGATAGTTCATCTGGCGTTCCATGGTCATGGTCATCTTTGTCACTGCAATCTTCAGTTTGTCCATCTCAAAGCTGACATAGTCGCCGTGGAAGTTGCCGCCATGGTACACATTTTGGGTTTTATAGTCCACAATAGGATTGTCGCAAGCAGAGTTGACCTCGTTGACCAAAATACGTTCGGTGTTCTCTATTTCTTCCAATACGGGGCCCAGAATCTGAGGGATGCAGCGCAGCGAATAGTAAGGCTGTACCTTGTGGGTGAAAATCTTTTCGTTGGTAGGCTTATATAGCTCATTTTCACGTTTCAGCATGCACTGGCTGCCTTTGGCAATCTCGCGCATCATGCGGGCCACTTTGTGCTGTCCGTCCTGTCGGCGCACCTCGTTGAGCCGTTCATTCATAAGGTCGTCAAACGAAGATACAATCTCGTTAACCATCACAGATGCAATGAGAGCCCAGTGCAGCAATTGCTGTGACTGGATAAGATTGATGAGTCCGATACCCGTCATAAAAGAAGTACCGTTGGTGATGGACAAACCTTCGCGTATGTGAATTTCGAAAGGCTTTAGTCCGTTCTTCTTCATCACCTCTCCTGCAGGTTGCCATTTGCCCTCGTAGTTGACTTTGCCTTCTCCGATAAGAGTAAGAGCCATGTGGGCCAGTTGAACCAAATCGCCGCTGGCGCCTACGCTGCCATGTTCGGGAATAAAAGGAACGATGCCACGGTTGATAAATTCGATCAGCAGTTTGACAACATCAGGATGCACGCCCGATTCGGCTTGCATGAAAGTGCCCGTACGGGCAATCATGGCTGCTTTGACATAGATGTTAGGAAGAGGCTCTCCCGCTCCTGTGGAGTGACTGCGGATGATGTTATACTGCAACTGGGTGCGGTCAGATTCGCTGACGCGGTATTGTGCCATAGGACCGAATCCCGTATTGATGCCGTATATGATTCTCTCACGTGAAAATTTGTCCAAAAAGTCGTAACTTTTCTGTATTTCATCAAAAGTGGATGAACTGATAGTCAAATTTTTTCCTCCGTAGAGTATCTCCTTGATTTTTTGGAGCGATAGATAATCTTCTTCTTCCATTTTATATTTAAATCGTTATTGTGCAAAGATAAAAAAAATTGGGCTAAAAGGACTTTGTTTGTCCTTTTTTGTGCCTATTGTATTTTATCGAATGTTTCTTTGTTGTCTGGAGTAAAAAAAGAATTTGTTTGTTGCTATTACGAGGTCTGTTTTATCACTCTGCACGGATTGCCAACAGCAATGGAATTGGCAGGTATGCTCTTGTTTACAATGCTGCCTGTGCCAATCACGCAGTTGTCGCCGATGCTCACGCCCGGCAGCACGCATACATTGCCGCCAATCCACACATTGTTGCCGATGCTGATGGGCAAGGCATATTCCAGTCCTTGGTTGCGGGTGGCACTGTCGGTGGGGTGGGTGGCGGCATAAAGGCTCACGTTGGGACCTATGAGTACATTGTTGCCGATGCTTATGGTGTTGCAGTCAAGTATGGTGCAGTTGTAGTTTATAAATACATTGTTGCCTACACTGATATTGTAGCCGTAGTCACAGAGAAATGGCGGCTCAATGTAGAAATCGGAGCCTACCGAGCCCAGTACCTGTCTGATGATGGCGTCGCGTTCCTCTATATTACTGGGGCGGCAGTGGTTGAAATCATATAGCAGATCCTTTGTGTGGATACGTTCCAAAAGCAAATCTTTGGCCATGCCGTTATACAACTCGCCGGCCAGCATCTTTTCTTTGTCTGTTTTCATGTCTTTTGAACGTGATTTGGGAGGTGAATGTCTTGCAAAAAATGATATTGGGGGAAACGAAAAAAGCCTTTCCTGTTAGAGAAAGGCTTTGTCTCTTTACGAGCAAAGATGAAACTTAGGCAAACTTGTTTACCTTCTTAGCCAGACTAGACTTCAGGTTAGAAGCCTTGTTCTTGTGGATAATGTGTTTCTTGGCCAGTTTGTCAAGCATTGAGCTTACCTTAGGAAGCAATGCTTTAGCCTCGTCCTTGTCTTCAGTGCTGCGCAACTTGCTAACAGCATTTCTAGCCGTCTTTGCATAATATCTGTTGTGAAGACGCTCTACTTTTGCTTGTCTTACTCTTTTGAGTGCTGATTTGTGATTTGCCATCTTAAATAAATCTTTTTATGTATGTAGCCCCTGGGAGAATCGAACTCCCCTTTACAGAATGAAAATCTGCTGTCCTAACCGATAGACGAAAGGGCCATCGCTTGAAAACTATCTGTGGGTGCGAAATTAGATAAAAATTTACGCACACGCAAATTTTAAAGCATAAAAAAGAGAAATCCGTTTGGCTTTCCCTTTTTTGCTTCTTGTAGCCCCTGGGAGAATCGAACTCCCCTTTACAGAATGAAAATCTGCTGTCCTAACCGATAGACGAAAGGGCCCCTCAAAAAATTGCTTGATAAGCGGGTGCAAAATTATGCTATAAATTTGTTATTTGCAAATTTGAGAGAATAATTTTTGCATTATCTGCTTTTTTTGTTGTTTATTTGCTGTTGTTGGCTTGTTCCCTCGATTTTTTTCCAAGGTAGCCTCCATGGTGGCGTTTTGCGTAATCCTGGCTGGTGTAGCCAATGGCGGTCATGGTGCCGACTACCAGAATGTCGCCTATGACGGTCATCATGGTGGTGGAAGTGGTGGGAGTCAATCCAAGTGGACATACCTCCTTAGGGTTGCCAGTGTAGAGACAGATGTCTGCGGCCTGAGCGAGCTGGCTGTCTTTTCCTCCGGTGATGACAATGAATTTGATGTCGGGGCGGAGTCCGCGGGCCAGTTTTACCAAATCAACAATCTCATTGGTCTTGCCAGAGTTGGAGATGAGCAGCATTACATCGTTTGGTTGCAGTACGCCCAAATCGCCATGCTGAGCTTCTGACGGGTGCAGAAAGACTGCAGGTGTGCCAGTGGAACTGAATGTGGTGGCAATGTTCATGGCTATTTGTCCAGCCTTGCCCATTCCGCTGGTTACCAGTTTGCCGCCTTTTTTGTTCACTTGGTTCACAATCAGGTCAATGGCCTTGTTGTAGTTGTCGTCAACTGGGAGATTGAGAATCGAATCAGCTTCGTGCTTTAGTATTTCTTTTATTTTTGCTTCTTCCATGGTATGGAATCTCTATGATTTCTTTTTGTTTTTTATTCATCGTCCAAAGGTACTGAATTTTTGCTTATATCTGCAAGTTCCAGTTGTTTTATGCAATCGTGCATAGTGTTGACAGGAGTAAATCTGCAGCGATAGGCATTCGGCGTAAATCTTTGGTTGTAAGCTTCTTCGGCTTGTGCCACCAGATGGTCGTAGTAATTGTTGATGTTGAAAAGAATCAATTTTTTGTCGTGATAGCCCACTTGCCCGCAGGCAATCACATGAAAAATCTCATCCCAAGTGCCGAAACCGCCTGGCAAGGCCACAAAAACATCAGATAGTTCCATCATTTTATTTTTGCGCTCCACCATATCGTGGGTCACTATTATCTGGTCGGCAGTGGCGCTGGCAAGCCCGTTGTCGTACATGAATTGGGGCATGATGCCTACGGCGCTGCCTCCATATTCCTGTACGCTTTGTGCCATGGTTTCCATCAGTCCCTGGTGGGTTCCGCCGTAGTAAATGAGGTGGTGGTGTTCCCCAATCCATTTTCCAAGTCGGCGGGCCTCCTCGTAATAGATGGGAGCAAGGTCACCGCTGGCGGAGCAGAATATGCCTATATTCAACATTTCTTTAGTTTTGTATGGTCCTTTGTTTTTGCGGGTGCAAAGATACGCAAATACTATTTCTTCACAAACCTCAGCGTGGTCAGTTTCTTGCCGTTTTGTGTCAATGTTATTATATAGTTTCCCGTTTGCAATTTATCAACTTGGAGCCAGGAGCGGTCAGGGCTCACGGTCTGTTGTTTTATCAGTATACCGTTGATGTCATATAGGACAGCTTCGGTAGGCTGTGTCAACCCGCTGATGTTGACTATTCTGTCGGCAGCGGAAGGGTAACAACTGATTTTTTTGCTGGCCGTTTCTGTCAAACCGGTTCCTCCGGTTCCCGTCAGGCGTATAGGAGTGCGTGCACAATGGTTGCCGGCTGTTACTCGCCAGTTGAAGAAGTAGAGATAATAGGGCATATTGTTAATCCACTCTACGTTGCTGCCCTTGATGGAGATGAGTCCATTGATGGCGTAAGGAAAGTGAATGTCCTTGTCGTCGGCATTGGAGTGTCTCAGGGCGGCAGTGGTGCCTACGGCGTCCATATAATAGGTGCCTGGCTGAGAGAGGCTTGCTCCTACGAACAGGCGGTTCTCGCCTGCAGTCAGTCCTTTGTGGGTGATGGAGCTGACCACGGTGCTTTGGTCTGATTTCAGTATCCGTATGGTTACATCTTGCGTGGCGGTGGGGTATACGGTAATGGAATCGATGTTGAGCGGTCTGAATGTTTCAAACTCCATGCGTCGGGTAAAATCGGTGTTGGTGTATGATGCTTCGGAATTGAGGCTCTTTTTCCCTACCAGACCGTCATATCCGTTAGGGTCGCTGACGTAGATATACTGGCTGCCGTTGGAAAGAGTGGTGGTATAGGTCGCCCCAGAGTAAGCGGCGGTGGCATCGTCTTCGTGCAGATACCAGTTGTAAGAGTTGGCATCGCCTTGCACACTGATTGTCACCTCTTTTCCGTATTGACCGGTTACGTCATTTGCCTTCAATAGCCCCGAAGAGATGTTTATGGTATCGGAGACATCAGGACACCCGCTGCCCGAAACTGTCACAGTGTATGAACCCCCATCCTTGGTGGTGAGAGTGCTGGAGGTGATTCCGTTCAGTTTGACACCATCTTTGCTCCACAGGAAGGTTAGTCCCTTTCCTGTCAATCCGGCATTGAGTGTTATGAAAGAGGAGGAACAGATGTTTTGATCTGGTCCCAATTCGGGTCGCAGGTCATCTTTTATGGCTATGGTGTCTTTCTGATAGCATCCGTCGCTGTCCGAGGTTACAATATATTGTCCAGCGGAAGTAACTTTCATTGTTTTGGAGTTGGCAAGTGTCTGATGATTGGAAGTCCATACAAATTTAGCCTCGCCATCCGTCATGTTTTGTACCTCAAGGTCGGCTTCACCCGTTCCGCAGAGTGACAGATCGGGACCCGCATCGGGTTTTGTGCAATGCAGGTATGCCACATCCTCGGCGGTGGTGCCGATGCGCAGATTGTCGAAATAGGTGTAGCAGGTATCTGTAGGACACCATGTGTCATCGTCCCCACCATGGAAAGTGGAAAAATCCACATCGTCCACCTTGTCACCATTGCTGGTAAATCGCAGACCAGTTACCAGCAGCACATGCTGTCCGTTGACCCAGGCTTCCACCTCTCCATCGTGAGTGTTGCCGTCCGTATTTATCTTGACGCGTTCCATCAGGTGGTACCATTTGCCGCGTTCAAAAGTCACCTCGGTGCTGTCGGAATATTTGAGGGGATAGTCCACCCCATACGATTGTGTTTTGTCCATATCGTAAAGATATAGTTTTATTTTACCTCCGACTCTCCACATAAATCGGGCAGAAAAACCATTAGTGCCATCGCAGGTGGCTCCACCAGAGCATCGGTTGCCCCCGCACAAGCCAGGCAGCTTGCCTCCATAACTGGTGGTTCCGAAACTGAAATTGTCGGAAAACCGAATCCAGTAGGACATATAGGCCTCATTGCGGGGGGTGAATAGCAGAGGAACCTGCACTCCTGTATTGTCAGGTCCGAACTGGTGGGCGGGATACATTATTCTGAGGGATTTCTCTCCCGATATGCTGGCCTCGTTTGTAATCAAGGAACGTTTGTCCAGCCCATCGTCCCAGTCGGTGGTGCTGAACCCCTCATTGGCCCAGATGGTGCGCGAGCAGACGGTGCCTGCCTCCAAATCATCAAACGTGGTGCTGTTGATGATTTCGGCTTGTGAACCTGTTGCCAAAAGGGAAAGCAATAAAAAAGCCATGTCAAATTTTTTCATAGGCAAAAAGATTGAAAAACGTTATTACAAGATAGCAAATAAAAAGTAGAAGTGAGGATACATAAAGTTAAAATAATAAATACTTGCATTTTTTTGCAAAAGCGATGAAACATTCTTACTATTTTTCTTATTTTTGCAAGCGAAGATGAACAAGAGGATAAAAAGAGACTCCCGCTCATTCGGTCCAAGTAGATATATCAACTATTTTATATAATACAGTATGAAATTTTTAACAGACAAAAAGTTAGTTCTTGTAGGAGCTGCAGGTGCTATTGGTTCTAACATGGCACAGTGTGCCGCAATGATGGGTCTTACCCCAAACATCACTCTTTACGATCCATATCTGAAAGGATTGGAAGGCGTATATGAGGAAATGCGTCACTGCGGATTCGATGGTGTTAACTTCACCTTCACCAACGATATCGAGAAAGCCCTGACTGGTGCTAATTTCATCATCTCTTCAGGAGGTGCTCCTCGTAAGGAGGGCATGACTCGTGAGGATTTGCTGAAGGGCAACGCTCAGATTGCAGCTGACTTTGGTGACAATGTTAAGAAGTATTGTCCTAACTGCGAGCACATCGTGGTTATTTTCAACCCAGCCGATATTACTGGTTTGATCGTTTTGGTTAAGTCAGGTTTGAAACCTAATCAGGTAACCACATTGGCAGGTTTGGATTCTACCCGTCTGCAGAGCGAGCTGGCAAAGCACTTCGGTGTCAACCAGTCTGAGGTTTCTGGCTGTATCACTCTTGGTGGTCATGGCGAGAAGATGGTTCCTGTATGTTCAGAGGTTAAGATCGTAACTCCGTTGAACAAGTTCCTGGAGTCTGTTAAATTGACTCCAGAAGAATTCAATGATATCAAGCAAAAGACTATCCAGGGTGGTTCTAACATTATTGCTCTTCGTGGCCGTTCTTCATTCCAGAGCCCTGCATACGTTGCAGTCCGCATGATTGCTGCTGCTATGGGTGGTGATGAATTCACTTTGCCAGCTGGCTGCTATGTTAGCGACAAAAAAATGGGTTATGATAAGGTGCTGATGGCCATGAAGTCTACTATCAACGGCAAGGGTGTTTCTTATGTAGAGCCTACTTTGTCAGCTGATGAGAAGACTGCATTGGACGCTTCTTATGCTCACTTGCAGAATTTGCGTGACCAGGTTATCGCCATGGGCGTTCTGCCAGCTGTAGCTGATTGGAGCAAGTTCAACAAGAACCTGTAATCAGAGAAAACTGATATATATTTATTTATAAGGTGTGACCTGCAAGGTCACACCTTTTTTTGTGTAGCTGGTACTCTGCAATTTAAAATAGTGCGCACAACATACGCACCTCCATTTTGTTTTTCTATTTATTTTTTCACTAACTTTGCACGAGTTTTTAGGAGGACAGATGTTGGTCGCCCGTCAACGACAGAAATCTGCTAGAATCAAAAAAAATTTTAGAAATGAAAGTTTTTGAAAAAACGCGAGACATTCAAAGTGAAATAGCACGACTGAAGAGCGAAGGAAAAACAATAGGCTTGGTGCCGACCATGGGGGCTTTGCACAATGGTCACCTATCGCTGGTCAGACGGTGCGTCAAAGAGAATGACGTTTGTATCGTTGATGCTTTCGTTAATCCTACCCAGTTTAATAATAAAACCGACTACGAAAAGTATCCGCGGACCATTGAGGCTGATTCCAAATTGCTGGAGTCAGCAGGCTGTTCCATCGCTTTTTTTCCGACAGAGTCTGAGATATACCCCGAAAAGGATACACGTGTATTCAATCTGGGCCCTTTGGCTGATGTGATGGAGGGTCCACGTCGTCCTGGCCATTTCAATGGTGTTGCTCAGGTTCTGACTCATTTGTTTGATATTATCAAGCCAGACAGAGCTTATTTCGGAGAAAAAGACTTTCAGCAGTTGGCCATTGTGCGCGAACTGGTAAAAAATTACAATATACCTGTACAGATAGTAGGTTGTCCTATTGTGCGTGAGGCCGATGGCTTGGCTCTTAGCAGCCGTAATATGCGGTTGACTGCAGAGCAGCGTCAGCATGCGCTTCGTATCTCCAAGACACTTTTCAAGAGTGTGGAGCTGATATCCAGCAAATCGGTGGAAGAGGTGAAAAACTGGGTGATAGCAGAGATAAATGCAGAACCAGGATTGGAAGTGGAGTATTACGAAATTTCCAATTCACTGACGTTGCAGCCTGTTTCCAAATGGAGCGATGCTGATAACATAGTGGGTTGTATCACCGTATATTGTGGTGATGTGCGTCTTATCGACAATATACAGTACAAAAAATCCGTCTAATATTTTTTTGATTGAGCCATGCTAATTCAGGTATTAAAATCGAAGATACACCGAGTGACTGTCACTGAGGCTGACCTCAACTATATAGGTAGCATCACACTAGACGAGGATTTGATGGATGCTGCCAACATCATTGCCAATGAAAAGGTTGCCATTGTTGATAATAACAATGGAGAGCGTTTTGAGACTTATGTCATCAAAGGGGAACGCGGTTCGGGTACCGTATGTCTAAATGGAGCGGCGGCCCGTAAGGTTCAGAAGGGTGATGTGGTTATCATCATGTCGTATGCCATGATGGACTTTGAGGAGGCCAAGACTTTCAAGCCGTGGGTAGTGTTTCCTGATTCGTTTACCAATAAACTGATAAAATAGGCATCTGGCCTTTTTTAGTGCCGTGCTTGATATAAGGTTGTACCATGAGGTACAGCCTTTTTTTTGTATCGTGGTGATTTGTTGTGGTGTATAATGATAAAAAACACTGCCTCCCATTTGGGAAGCAGTGCACATTGCGTTTATATGTATCAGATTTAAAGTTAGCTTAGTCTTGTGAAACCTTGATTACCTGTCCAACGCGAAGTTTGGCACGGGATTTGATACCATTCAGTTGACAAATGGATTGAACCGTTGTGTTGTTGTTGCGGGCAATCTTGTAGATGGAGTCACCCCGACGAATGGTATATTCTACTATTTTGGCAGCCTTCTGCGTAGAGTCGCTACTAAGGTCTTCTTTTTGGGATTGTTGGATAGGAGCGGCAGCAGCGACCATTTGGTCATTGGTAGTATCAGCAGCCTCGTTGTGATGTCTGTTACGGTGGTGACGGGCTGCATAGCGCATATGGCGAGCAGCGCGGTCGCTGATATAGTAGATATGATGATATTGGTTCCAAGCGCGGAACGAGGTATTCTTGTTGACGGTATAGGTATCACTGTAAATGACTAGATTGCGGAAGTCGATGATATTGCGGGGATCCATTGGCACTCCCAGAAAGCGGGTCTCAAAGTGGAGGTGAGGTCCTGTGGAGTGGCCAGTGCTGCCACCCAAACCAATCACTTCACCTGCACGGACACGTTGGTCGTTGTAGACCAACGGACGGGACAGATGACCATAAAGTGTCTCCAGTCCGTTATCATGGCGAATTACCACATACCAGCCATAACCGCCTTTGTTGAACTTGTGGGCAATACGGACCTGTCCGTCGAAAGCCGCACGTACAGAGTCACCTTGGCGAAGAGCCAAATCTATGCCAGCATGAAATCTGCCCCAGCGTGGTCCATAGCCAGATGCTATGTGGCGTGGTATGATTGGTGGATAAAAGTCGGAAACGACAATTTTGAAGGAGTCAGGCAAGGCTATATCGTAGGGGTTTAAGGTAGAGTTGCTCCAAGTGGAGCCATAGAGTAGTTCTGCAGGGTATGCGGTTTCTTTGTTTTCGAAGTTGTGAAATTTTTTCACTTCGTCTTCCACTTTCACGTTGTTGGCATAGTGGTATTTGCTGCCTCTGTGACCTCTTGCATTGGCACTTGTC